>JAGFIZ010000061.1 GCA_024103135.1 Bradyrhizobiaceae bacterium
AATGCAGCACACCTGCTGGGTTATACGCGTGAAGTCAGCGAGCAACAGTTGACGGTACTCGGTGATGCCTATGATCCGGGCGATATCACTGGGCAGACAGGACTGGAGAAGGCCTATGAAGCGTATGTGCGAGGACAAAAGGGACTGCAGTTTGTAGCCGTCAACAATCGAGGTCAGCGTGTTTCGGTGTTTAATGATGGCAAGAGCGATGTTCCTGCTCGTCGGGGGTTTGACCTTCAACTAGGACTCGACGTCGACCTTCAGATACTCGCTGAACGTCTGCTGGAAGGTAAGCGCGGGGCTGCAGTAGCGATAGATCCATCGAATGGTGAAATCCTTGCGTTTGCAAGCAAGCCAGACTATGATTTGCGCGAGTTAACTGGACGTCTGTCGAGAAAGTACTTCAACTCCATCTTCACCGATCCAGAACAACCCATGTTCAACCGTGCGTCCATGCCTAGCTATCCACCAGGATCTACATGGAAGATGTTGGTTGCACTTGGCTGTCTGCACGAGGGACTTATTACTCCAACGTCGACGCTCTATTGCAGTGGTGCCTTCACCTATGGCAACAAGTCCATGGCGTGCCACGGCGCCCATGGCAGCATCAACGTTGTGCGTGCGATCCAGGCGTCATGCAACTCCTTCTTTGCTCAGTGCGGGATGAAGTTGGGTCCTGAGGGTATGAAGAAGTATGGTGACCTGTTCGGCTTTGGACATAAGACCCTTGCCGATATCACGGAAGAATCCAAGGGACTTGTGCCTAGCCGACAATACATGGAAAAGCGCTACGGTCCCCGTGGATGGTCGGCCTTCTCCCCTGCCAACTGGGGCATCGGACAAGGCGAGGTTACTGTCACCCCTCTCCAGATGGCACGATATACCGCAGCATTGGCCAATGGTGGCTTCCTGGTTCAACCTCATGCGGTACGCGTCATTGACAACAACGTGCTAGGTAAGAAAGAAGTCATCCGTTACTCGACGGTGAACCTAGGACTAAACAAAAAGTACCTTGACGCCGTGCGTGAAGGAATGTACATGGTTGTGAACGTCCCAGGCGGCACGGCAACCTCAGTGAAAATTCCAGACGTGGTAATGTGCGGAAAAACGGGAACAGCACAAAATCCACATGGACGTGACCATAGTTGGTTCGTATGCTTTGCGCCGATGGACGATCCGAAAATCGCAGTCTGCGTTATGGTAGAAAATGCCGGATTCGGCTCAACAGTTGCAGCTCCAATCGCCGGGCACATGGTTGAGTTTTATTTGAAAGGACGTTGGCCTGAAGGAGTCACAAAGCCGGCATCGATCAAACTCCTGCATCCAGAGCCAAAGGATTCATCTGCACCTGTTGATTCCAACACGATAAAGAAGAAAGCCGAACCCATGATCGAACCAAAGGGTCCCTTTCTTATCTCGGCAAAATGAAGTGGCTTACAATCATCGCATTGTTTGCATTGATTGTCTCGTGTGAGAATACCACCAAGAAGAATGTTGTAACCTTCTGGCACTTCTGGTCGGAACCTGCGCAGAGATCGGCACTTCAGTCGCTGATCAGTCAATACGAAGCACAACATCCCGACGTATCGATCAAGCTGACCGAACTTGCCTGGTCTGACGGACAGTCCAAACTTCAACTTGCTTTTAACGCAGGCAATCAACCCGATATCGTTCACATTGGCATGGACTGGTTTGCAGAGTTTGAGAGCGCCAATCTCTTTGCACCAATTGATGCACCCGTCCCCTATGGACCATACGGCGCTCTCTGGGTAGTAAACACCCGTGCTCTGTTGCAGGTTGATACGGGCATGCCGACGTACGCATGGGGACTCTGTGCGAATGATGCGCATAACGTCATCAAACGAACGCTACCACTGCTGTGGAAGTATGGAGCGTCTGACTTCTACACACGCCTTCCCATTTCTCATTCAATGGACTCGACGCTTGTTCAAGCACTATGGTCTGTAAGGGGGCTTGCCAGTGATCACGCACTCCTCGAGCAAGGCCGACAGTTAGATCAGGCCTTCATGCAAGGGAAGGTTGCCAATTTGTATTCCGGAGCGTGGATGCTTGGTCAGAGCACTCCTACCAATCGCATATCGTTTAGTGTTGTTCCTACTCGATCAGTGCTTAATGGCGACGTTCTCGCTGTCTCAAAGAGTAGTGCCAGACTTGAAAAGGCAGCAGACCTTGTGAAGTGGCTAACTGCCTACCCTCAAGCACGTGAGTTTTGTGTTGCCGTTCCCGATGCCGGTATTCCAGCCGATCCAAAAGTCTTTGACGATACGACGTTTGCACGGACAGAACAGCAGCGAGGCTTTTTGCAAACCATCCATGGTGCCAAACCATTACCTCGCTCCCCTCTCCTGCTTCGTATTGAGCCGATTGTCGAATCGCTTATCGAACGCTCATATCGAGCAGAGAACATAGAACAAGTGAAGCAGTACGTACAAACTGCTCGCGTTGAAATTCAATCAATAGAGTCGAAGTAGCTACGATTCTGTGTGAACCATTTTGTGGCCATTCGCACGAGACTCTCCTCTGGATTATAGAGATGAATTCGATCAATAGGTACCCATGCAAGATCGTGACTCTCCGAGCTCACAACATGTTGGGTGTGAGCCGCTAGTGCGGTAAAGCGAACGTCAAAATGGAAATGCGCAGGGTCGTTGCCACGCGCTGGAATGGGGTGAATATCGACGTCGAAGAGCTGTGTACTTAACAGCTCTATTTCGCCGATGCCGCTCTCTTCCCTAGCCTCTGTTAATGCCACGCTGTGTACATCACCATTACCATCGGCATGACCACCAAGTTGCAACCATTTGTTCAACTTGGCATGGTGTGTTAACAAAACTGTCCGCCGAGAGGGGTCAACCAGCCAGGCAGCTGCGGTAACGTGGCCGACTTGTGAGCTTCTCTCAAAGCAGTCAGGGACTGCTTGAACGAAATCTGTGTAACGCTGCACGGTCGCCTGCTCTTCTGGATATCGTAGTCCGTACTCAATGAGCATCTCAATAAGTGAAAGTCGGAACTCGTCCGTCCGCAGATCACCTGATTTCTTCACTACAGTATTTTGCCACCATGAAACAATTCATTCTTGGGGTTGTTGTCCTGCTGGTCCCACTTACAAGCTGCTCAGGTCAGCAGCGCACCATGGCACCTGGATCGCCAGTGCACAAGCTGAACATGGCAACGAGTCAGGCGGCTGATAGCACCCGGTCACCACGCGTCTTGGACAGTACCCAAACCACCTCAAATCTAAAGGCAATGGTTATGAAGACGGAAGAAGAGTGGAAGAAAATCTTAACACCACAAGAGTATCGCGTACTCAGACAAAAAGCGACGGACAGACCCTTCACGGGTGAGTACGTCAACACAACTGCTGATGGCATATACTCCTGCCGAGCTTGCGGAGCCGAGCTATACAAGAGCGATACCAAGTTCGACAGTCACTGCGGCTGGCCTAGCTTCTACGCAGCGATCGACAGTGGCGTCATCGTCGAAACCCCGGATAACAGCTTTGGCATGAAAAGGACGGAGCTTACCTGTGCTCGTTGTGGCTCACATCTTGGACACATCTTTGATGATGGTCCCGAACCGACCGGAATGAGGCACTGTATAAACAGTACCTCACTCCGATTTAGTCCAGCAGAGAAGAAGGATTAACCTACTTCTTTCGATTATGCATTCGATGATGCTATGGCCTTCTTGCGAGCAGATCTCTTACGAAGGTAGTAGCGTATTGCAACCTTTGTACGAATTGGAGCGATGTACAAACAAGGTACAACGATCAATGTAAGGAAGGTTGCGAAGCCAAGTCCGAAGACAATTGACCAGGCAAGCGGACCCCAGAATGCCACACTATCGGAGCCAATGTGGATGTGTGGGTCCTTTAGGTTGATCAAATGCCAGAAGTCGACGTTTAGTCCAATGGCCAATGGTATCAAGCCAAGGATGGCAGCTGCTGCGGTAAGGATCACAGGGTTAAAGCGGATTGCTCCACCTTCTACCACTGCCCTTCTGATGGACATTCCTCGCTTGCGCAGAATGTCGGTAAAGTCCACCAGCACGATACCGTTTCTTACCACGATGCCGCCAAGTGCTACGATGCCCACACCGGAAATCACGATTGAGAAGTCCATCTGGAAGATCACAAAGCCAAGGAGTACACCGATGATCGAGAACACCACGGTACTCATAATCATGGCTGGCTTGTAGAGCGAATTGAACTGCGTCACAAGAATTAGCAGAATGATGCCAGCAGCAATACCAAAGGCCATGGCCAGGAAGTTAGCGCTCTCTGCCTGTTCTTCTTGTGAGCCCGTTTGACGAATGAGATAGCCGTCAGGGATGTCCATACCTTCAAGAGCCTTGGCAATTTCCATGTTGACTGCTGTTGGGTTGTAGCCCTGCTCTTTCAGTACGTTTGACGAGAGTGTAACCACACGTTGTTGGTTCTTGCGGTTAATTCCTGAGAACGAAGAAGTGTACGCAACATCGGCAACCGAAGCAATCGGTACCTGCCTGAAGGCACCGCTACTCATCTCGCGGTAGGTTACTGGAAGGTTCAGCATGTTGTCGATATCGTCACGCATGGTTTCGGCAACACGTACGTTCACCGGATACTCATCTTCGCCGACGCGAATCTTAGTTGCTTCGTAGCCATAGAGTGCACTTCTGAGCATCATGCCGATCTGAGCCGAGGTGATTCCTTCGGTGTTTGCCTTTGCCCTATCAACACGCACGGAAATCTCTGGTTTATTGCGCTCAAGATCGCTCTTGAGCATTTCAATGCCCTTGATGTGCAGTGAGTCGACTAGTCGAGCGCGGACCTTTTCTGCTAAGCTCTCAAGTACGGTAAAGTCGTCACCGACAATCTCGATGTTCACATCCTTACCCGTTGGAGGACCGTTGTTCTCCTTGTCGACGATGATTTCCGCACCCGGGATGTCGGCAACCGCCTTACGGAACTCCGTTAGGTAGCGTCGTGTATTGGGGTTGGTACGCTTGGCATACTCTGCAAATGCTACAGAAACCTTGCCTTTATAAGATGTCGCTGTTCGATCAGGGTTCTGTGGATCCCCTGCACCAATACCAACATTTGCTACGACACTTGTAATGTCAGGGTTATTCGGTCCAATGATCTTCAATACTCTTTGCTCAACAACCTTCGTTATTGAGTCTGTTACCTGAGCATCGGTACCTATCGGCATCTTGATGTACACGTAGCCATAGTTTGGCTCACCTTCAGGGAAGAATACCGGCGGCTTGCCAAACAATGCCGTGATGATGAAGGTTGCGAACAGAAGTCCTACCATCCCGATGATGATGACTACTGGCCACAACTTTGCTGTTGCTGCACGGAGCACTGACCTGTACTGTGCCATAAGCCAAGGCAAGAACTTTTCCTGGAATGGCTTGATGATCTTCGGTGTGATGAAGTACTTATTCACGAGTACAAAGGCCGTGATAAGCACGACAAGTACAACAACCCAAATTGCAACTGTTAGGATGCCGATGAGGAGTAGGAATGCTCCACCGCCAATGAGTGTTGTATACTGACCCTTTGTAAGCTTACGTCCATCTCTATCCATGAAATCAACAGCGAAGACAGGATTGATCACGTAGGCTACAATCAGCGAAGCGGTCAAGGCTATGATGAGTACGGCTGGTAGGTAAACCATGAACTCGCCTACGATTCCAGGCCAGAAGAGCAATGGGACGAATGGAGCAAGCGTCGTCAGTGTGCCGGTAAGCACCGGTGCAAAGACTTCGGCAGCAGCGTACTTGGCCGACGTCTTAATGTCGTGCCCTTCATGGTGGTGAATACGGTGGGTGTTCTCGATGACTACGATGGCATCGTCCACAATAATGCCTAGCGCCAGTAGGAAGGAGAACGTCACCACCATGTTGAAGGTAAAGTCCATACCTGGCATGACCATGAATGCAAGGAAGGATGACAGCGGCGTTGCCAGACCGACAAACAATGCATTTGATACACCCATGAAGAACATGAGAACAACTGTCACGAGCAAGAAGCCGATGATGATTGTGTTAACCAGGTCTGCAATGTTCGTTCTCGTTGCCGTCGACATGTCGTTCGTAACCTTGATCGACACGTTCTTAGGCAGTCGCGTGGCTTCATAGTCAGCCACGATGGTGTTGATCTTGTCCGATGCCTCGATCAGGTTCTCACCTGCCTTTTTCAACACGCTCAAAGTGATTACTGGCTTGCCGTCCAAACGGGCAAAGCTTTGTCGCTCCTTGGCACGCTGTTCGACCGTGGCAATGTCACGCAGGAATACTGGTGATCCTCTGCCTGAGCGAACAACGATGTTGGCAACATCTTCTGCAGTACGGAACTCTCCGGATACTTTCACGTTTCGGCGAACACCACCAACGTTCAGTTCACCGCCAGAGATGTTCACGTTCTCGCTAGCCAGGACGTTGCTCACATCGTAGAACGATATACCGAGTGACTGCATGCGGTATGGGTCAAGATCCACACGCACTTCCATCTCCAGTGCGCCGATAATGTCAACGCGACGGATTTCACGGAGCGACTCAATCTTGTCCTGCAACTCATCGGCATAGTGTTTCAGATTCTCCAGGTCTGCATCACCGGCGATGTTCACGAACATGATTGGGAACTCGGAGAAATCGATCTCCTGTACGTCTGGTCCCTTCGTGAGGTCTGTAGGAAGGTCTGCCTTTGCGCGGTCTACAGCATCAGATACCCGTTGCTTTGCGACTGTAGGCGTGATATCTGTCTGAAACTCAACCGTGATAATGGATACATCCTGCAAGCTGTTTGAGGTAACCTTCTTGACGTCGGCAATCGACTTGATCTGCTTCTCGATCTGCCGCGTGACAAGGTTTTCCATGTCTTCCGGAGCAGTACCGGCATTGATCGTAGCAACGAGAATGGTTGGTACCACGATGTCCGGAAACTGTTCCTTTGGAAGCTGTTGATACACTACCGCACCGATGAGTAGGATCAACGCTGTAAGCACATATACGGTTGTGCGATTCTCTACCGCCCATGCTGTAATGGGAAAGCTCTTATGGGTTGCCATTTGAGTATCAAGTTGTGGTGAAAGTGGTTCAATAATTAAGGAACCACGACTACACGTTGTCCATCAGTAAGATTGGTAGCTCCACGAACAACTACCTGCTCGTTCGCGCCAAGACCAGAGACTACCTCAACACTGGCTCCAGATACGAGGTTCGTCTTAATCGTTTTCTTCCTTGCTACGCCATCTTCGATCACAAACACGAATTCTTCGGAACCGTGTCGAACAATCGACTCAAGCGGTACGGTAACAGCATTTTGGACTGTTACGTCCGTGATGGACAAATCGCACGTTGAATTTGGCTTAAGACCTGCTGGTACTGAACGCAGCGGAATGGTAACTCTAAACGTTCTGCTGACTGGGTTGATGCCCTTGGAGATTGTAGCTACCGTCGTCAGAACGGTATCACCGAGTTCCGGGAAAGCGATCTTCACACGATCACCAACTGAAATCGAGCTGACGTATTTCTCTGACACGTCAGAAACTACTTCCATGTTCGAGGTGTTGACGATGGTCATCATCGGAACACCAGCCATGACAACTTCTCCAGCCGTGGGTTGGACGTTGTCGACGAAACCTGACGTTGGTGCCTTGATGATGGTAAGCGACAGTTGCTCCTTCAATGTCTCAAGCTTCTTCTCCAGTGCCTCCATGTTCGTCTTTGCCTGAAGGTACTGAATCTCGCTGCCGGCCTTTTGCTGATAGATTCGCTCCTGCTTGTGGAAGAGTGATCGAGCAAAATCCAACTGCGTGGTGACCTCATCCATGCCCCGCTTGATCAACTCTGCGTCGATCTCGGCTAGGACTTGTCCCTTGCTTACTTGCTGTCCGTCACGAACGTTAAGTGAGACGAGCTGACCCGCCATTTTTGCGGCCACAACAACGGACGACTTCGAGTCGACGGTTCCCTTGACAACAACAAAGTGGTCGAAGGGGGCTTTGGTCGTCGTAATGGTCGTTACGTGGGCCTTATTCCCATTTGTACTTGTAGAACCTAATGCAGCTTCGAGCTTCTTAATCTTCTCGTCCAGCTGAGCCCGCTGCGCTCGATATGCATCAAGCTGCTCCTTAGGTGATTGCTTTAAGTCCGAAGGATTGTTGTTAGACCCACATGAAGTGAGCAACACCACGGCGGCTGTGGTGATAGCCATGTAGCGGAATGTCATGAAAACTGACCTTGTGATTGTGGTTTGCATTGTAGTCCTCGTATCATTAATCTGGCCGTATCCTTCAAGAGGTTCTTACCTCCGACATTCTCCCATTGGGGTGGGAGCAGACTGTTTTGAAGAACGACCATCACACCCTTGATCGTAATGATCATTTGGTACACAACCTGCTCGGCAGGCTGATTGGTAAAGAATAGCCCCATATCAATCCCCTCTTGGACAACATGGGTTAGTGCCTTGACGATTCGAAGGTTCAACTCCTGAAATTTTTCAAAGGCACGAACATCTTCTTGTCTTGAACAGTTGATGATGGCACGCATATTCAAATGCGTAAACATCTTGTAGTAGAATCGATGATTCTTTGCGAACGTCTCGAAGCGATCAACTGTCTGCAGGAGCTTGACGTCGGGCTTCTGTTTCCCCGCACAGAGTTTCTCGATTTGCATGACAACGTCTTCTTGTTCCGTAGTCAGCAGTTCAAGAATCAACTCGTCTCGGTTCCTGTAGTAGAGGTAGAGGGTTCCTTTACTTAGCTCTGCCACTTCGGCTATACGTTCCATTGAGCAATGCTCAATCCCGTACCGTTCGAAAGCTGTCTTGGCTGCGTTTAGGATATCTCCTCTTCGAACCTCACGTTCGCGTTCTCGTCGTTCTTGTACTCCCATATCACATCGCCGCAAGTCGCATATACTTTTCTGGTACCTGACCGGTTACCCGTTCAAAATCTGCTAACCGTACATAGTAGTCATACAATGCACCCAATCGATTCACACGAGCTTTGGCAAGCGCAGTTTGGGAATCGTTGATTTCAAGTAGACTACCTGTACCCTCGTTGTATCGCACTTGAGAAATCTCGTACCCACGCTGCGCTTGATCGACCGTTGTTTGCTGTGCGTCGATTCGTTCCTTGGCTGATGCGAGATCATTCAGCGTGGCAGACACTTGCAGACGAATCATGTTCTTCAGCTGCAGAAGGCGTTCCTTTGCAGTCAGGTAGTCTGCTTGTGCCTGCTCTACCTTCGCTTGTTCCTTAAAACCGTTGAAGATGTTGAAGTTGAGCGATAGGCCGACAAACAGCTGGGAAGCATTGATCCAGTTAGAGAAGTCATTGCTTTGTCCAGTGTTGGTGAACTGTCCAAAGAGACTCAACGACGGGTAGTATGTCGAGCGGTAGACGTTCACGAACTCGTGAGATACCTCGAGACCTTTCTCCAACGCCGTCAACTCATAGTTGGACTTTAAGGCCATAGACATAGCATCAGATGCTGATGGCAAGTCACCCGGGGTCGGTAGATCGACGGACTGTGGGTTTACCGTATCGGCAAGGTCGATTGACAGGTACGTCATCAGTGCCGACACCGCATTACGGTATCCAGCTTGCGCTGCGGTAAGCTCTGGGCGGACGTTTTCGACAAAGACATTTACACGGATTGCATCAAACTCAGCTACCAAGCCTTCTGCAAAGAGTGCATCAATATTCTTCTTGTTGGCTAACGCATTGTCAAGCGCCTGCTGAGCCACTTCGGCATAGGAACGAGCAGCTAAAACACCATAGTAGCGCTTCTTTGTTTCAGTAACCACCTCCGCAACGGCAGCCCGGTACTGCTCTTGTGCTGCACTCACGTACACATCTGCTGCCCCAATGCCTGTGAAGACGGCACTGTTAAACAGAATCTGGTTGAGTGATGCTCCGGCGTTATAGGAGTTTGTCGCACCAAATCGCATCGGAACAAGGTCCTTGCTCGTAGGATCGGCGAAGTTTGGCACGAAGAATACCGGTGCCTCGATGTTACGCTGGTAGCTCGCACTGATGTTTAGCGACGGTAAGGCATTCCCAAGGGCCTCCTTACGTTGTGCTGAGGCCTTGCTCACTGCCAGTCGGGCAATGGTAATGTTTTGATTCTGCTTTATCGCCAGTTGAATTGCCTCGTCCATGGTAATTGGACGTTGGCTTGCAAAAAGGCTGCTAGCGATGAATAGTGCACCGAGCGTAGATAAGAGTATTCGAACGGACATAACAACCTTGGTTGTAGTGTGGTGACAGGCAGTTGTTTTCTGACCAGCGGTCACAAAAATACTATGCGTTAGGATTCTTGCAATACGTCAATAAAAAAACGATGGCCACTACGGAGATTATTAGCCGATGTTTCGCTTTAACTGAAAAAACATTTCAGAAAGCGTACTTGTCACGATGTCGGCCGTACCTGGCGCAAACTCCCCAACTAGGGCAGTGCGTACTCCAGCCGCCTTCCCTGCCTCTGCGTCTGTAATGGAGTCGCCTAAGAACCAACTGCTGTGGGCATCAATGCCATACGCATCAATTGCCTGTAGCAACATACCCGGAGCAGGCTTTCTGTTCGGGCTATTACTCGAGGCCAGGTCAGTGCAGTAGTACACGGCATCAAGGCGCCTAACGCCTGCGGACTCTAGCGTTTGCTGCATATGCTCTGTAACAGCGTCAAGGTCGACGTCCGTCATGAGCCCCTTCCCGACCCCTTGCTGGTTCGAGATCAGGATGCAAAGAAAACCGTGGTCTTGGGCAATGGCTACGATAGGTAGCACATCTGGTATAAACTCGAACTCCTGGGGTGATCGGACATATTCATCAACAAGGCGCTTGTTGATGATACCGTCTCGATCAAGGAACAAGGCTTTCATCAAGCTCTACAAGAGTTGGTTGTTGAACGGACTGCAACACGGCATCCAGTTGGTGGCCGACCACTTCCCATGTGTGATCCTGTTCGATGACCTTTCGTGCAGACTTGGCAAGTCGGGTGCGCAAATCGCCATCGGAAAGCAGTTGCACGATGTGGACGGCCATCTCTGCATCGGTCGACGCAATCAGGCAATGGACACCATGTTGAACATTGATGCCCTGAACGCCGCTCGGCGTTGTGACCACCGGACATCCCGCAGCCATCGCTTCAAGTACCTTGTTCTGAATCCCGCTGGCACCTTGATGTGGGTGAACGAACACTGCGGCTTTATGGAGGTATGGTAACACAGAAGGCACTGCTCCGTGGACAGTGATTCCGTTGCCTGCGGACTTACGAATTGCCGGTGCCGGATTTGCACCCACGATATCGAGTGTGCAATGATCAAAGCTTCGAGACACAATCGGATAAATGTCCTGCATCACGTGCAAGGCCATGGTGTGATTTGCGAGTACATCCATCTTGCCGCAGAACAGCAGTCCCGAACGATGAAGTTGATCATCATTGTAGGTAAAGTGTTGTAAGTCCACTCCATTGGTCAGCAATGCATATTTGGCTCGAGGATTTTGACGTCGCATAGCCTCGATATCAGCCGTGGTAACCAGTGTTGTAACGTCGAACTTCTCGACCACCTTAGGTTCATAGTTCCGCAGCTTGTTTTGCTCCCACCGACGCACTGCGCGCTGCAATGGATTGGAGGTCGACGCACTTGATCGCTGTTGGTACATCACTCTACAGTCTTCGGCGATGAGCACTCGCGGAACTACTGGGTAGTTTCTTAGGTACTCAGCCGTCCGCATGAAGAACGACATGGCCACATCCACATGCTCGCGCGTCAGGATCGAGTCAACAATTGCCTGAAAGCCTTTGTGGGTGTAGAAGGCAACCTCCAACGGCAGATCAGTCCAAAGAGTGCGTAAGGACGACAGCCCTGCACGTATCGGTCTGATCGTAAACGTGTGAACTTCGATTCCGAGTTTCGTCAATGGCTCCAGAAGCTCTGGTTGAGGTCTCTGCCCGTGAGCGCCTGCTACGAGAATCACTCTATTGGATTTTGCCAAGTGCTTGAGCAGATGGTAGAGCTTCACTCTATCGCCGCCAACCAACGGCCAGGGATACCGTGGTGAAAGCACAAGCACGGTGTTCACGTTAGTATGCCCCTTTACCGTTCAACACTGTACCAACCGTTCGGAGGATGATGTAGATGTCGAGGAAGATCGACCAGTTGCGCATGTAGTAGAGTTCGATGTGAACCCGGTCTTCAAAGATGACTTCGCTGCGCAGCGTTACCTGCCATAGCCCGGAAAGTCCAGGTTTTGTACTCTGGTACAACCTGGTAGGAATGTTTCTCCCTATTGACTGCAGCGACTCCTTATCCTGGTTTGTTAGTGGCCGAAACCCAACCAGACTCATATCGCCCCTTAACACATTCCAAAGTTGTGGCAACTCATCGAGTGAATACTTGCGCAAGAACCTACCAATACGTGTTACTCTTGGATCATTCTTGAGTTTGTGGTAAAGCTCCCATTCTGTCTTTGCTTCGTCATCAGCGGCCAGGAGCGACCGAAGTCGTTCGGCTGAATCGTTCACCATCGTCCTAAACTTGAAAACCCGGAATGTCCCCCTACCCTCGCCAAACCGCTTTTGTGAATAGAAGATTGGTCGACCAGATGTCACCAACACTGCCAGTGCCACAACGGCCATAACAGGTAGGCTGACAATGAACAAAGGGATGCCGATGACAAGATCCAGCATACGTTTCTTGAATCGTAGGGCTGGCTCCTGAAGTCGCTGTTCTATCTCGCTACTCATCCATGTGTCGTTTGCGACGTTGCTGATCCATACGACCGACGGTGGTACGTGTTCGCCGACAACCGTCACGTGAGCAAAGGGCTGACAATAGCTTGAGAGTATCTCGCTCGTCTTCTCGGCTGCACTATGGGGCATGGTCACAACTGCATGCGACACTGCAAATCGGTTGGCAATCTTTGGAATATGCTCCAGACCACCGATGGTTGGTACACCCATGTAATACCCATACTCGGCTTCTTGCGAGTCTGGCTCGACAATGGCAATCGGCCGTAGGCCAATCCGCTTGTGATTGTTAAGCGTTTCAACGATGCGCCGTGCCATTGTGCTTTGACCAATCACTAGTACTGGCACTCCATACCAAGGAAGGTTGCTAAGTAGTCTTCTTACGGCCATTCGGGTAAGCGCAACAGCCGGGATGGACAACACAAACGAAGCAAGGATGACCGAGCGTGAATACGGCATCCATTCCTTGCTGAAGAATGACACAGCGATCACAAGTCCAAAAACGCCTGCAACGCTATAGACCGTACTACGAAGCTGGGCAATGACGCACATCCCATAACCAGGATACAAGCCGCGCCAGGCAGAAACAACGGCATTACCAACCACAAGAATGCCAATGATCTGCAGATAGGAACCTAACGAAATGGTGCCCTCGCTGAAGTAGGAGCGGAGCTCGATCATCATGCTGACTACGAGAGCCAAGATACATGCATCGGCTAGCATAAGGACTGCAGACGTTCGAAACCGGCTAAGCCGGTTCGCCTGCTCCCGTACGGCGTCAGTTCCCTGACGCTGGAGTTCTGTACCGAGATCTTGCAATGTTGGTATTTGCATCTGTGCCTCGTTCCGCGCCAGCCATACTCATATGGCTGGGCTAAACCACAAAAATACGGCAACTCCGTGTCTCTTCAATACGATAACACGAACAACTCACCCGGCAATCGAAGTGCCAACGTTGATGACAAAATAGTCTGCCAACAGTTTCACTGCCGTTGTCGGCCGATGTGTATTGCATCGGCGGGAGCTGACGCAAAACACCTAATGACGCTGCCAATGAGCTATAACGAACGATGCATGTAGCTAGGCAACCCTTTGCACCCTACAAATTGGCTACACACTCAAGACACCTTCATAATCGGGATGCCGAACAGTGGGAAGGGGGCTATGTACCTGCATCAACACGGTTCACACCAATCGCCAACATTAGCCGGTGTAATACACACACGGACTAATGCAGCAATTGCTGGACACACAATCGCGCCAACTACTGCGGTGGCTAGTACGAGAGCAACTTTTGCATGGCCGCTGAAATGTCTGCCACACTAGGCAGTACATCGTTCATCATTGCCTTGTTGTATGGAACTGGTACCATGTCTGTTGCAAGCCGCATCACTGGTGCGTCGAGCGACGCGAAGAGTTCCTGTGTGATGGTTGCCGAGACTTCTGCACCGAAGCCACAGGTAATCGTGTCTTCATGAACAATGAGACACCGATTGGTCTTGCTCACTGCACTGAGTACCAGGTCTTTGTCCCAAGGTACAATGGTTCGCAAGTCAATGACCTCAACATCCAGTCCGCCCTGCTCGACAGCTTCAGTACAGCGATGAACCATCTCGCCCCAGGTTACGATGGTAGCGCGTGATCCTGTGCGATGTACACGCGCCTTGCCAAACTCGACCAGGAACTGGTCGCCTGGGTACTTCTCTCGTCCTGGCTTGGTATCCAGCAAATCGCGGTGCTCAAGGAAGAACGTCGGGTCATTGCCTCGTAACGCAGATCGTAACAAACCCACGGCATCTCGGGCATTGCATGGGAAGGCTACGCGCCAACCAATGGTGTGAGCAAAGATGGCTTCACCACTGACGCTGTGCCATGGATCACCGGTACGCTTGCTGTAACCAACGGGGATGCGCACGACCATGGGCGTTGCAAAATCTGCATTGGATCGCCACCGCATGGTACCCGCATCGTTGATCTGCTCCATGGCTGGATCTAGATACTTCCGGAACTGAATCTCGGGGACGGGTACAAGCCCTGCGACGGCAAGACCAACGGATCTACCGATAATTCCCTCTTCCGATAGCGAGGTGTCGAACACGCGCTCCACGCCATGCTTGTGTTGAAGATCTATGGTGGCTCCGTGGACACCACCTTTGACGCCGACGTCCTCACCAAAAACCATCACGCGTGGATTTAGTGCAAGCTCCAGGTCGAGTGTCCGGCGGACAGCTTCGATCATGTTGATCCGTACACCTTCTTCCTGCAATTCACCTGTGGCCTGTGGTGGTAGAACACCGTCGGCCATGAGTCCACCATGTTTCGGCCCAAGGCCCTCAAAGAATACATGGCTTCGTGCATCGGATGGTGTTGGCTCTGGCTGTGCGAGGGCTGCATCTGCGGCGGCGCGGACGTCACGTGTAACCTCGTCTACCAGTGCCTTCCACCCTTCGGCGTCGACATAGTTCTTGCGGATGAAGAACTGCTCTAGTTTGGTTAACGGGTCACGGTCTTTCTCATCCTGCTTCTGCTCATCGGTCTTGTACGACTGACTATCGGCCCCGCTATGTCCGCATATTCTCGGAACTCTTGCCCGCAGCAGCGTTGGAGTGCGGTACTCGCGGATGTGGGCAATGCTCTTCTCTATCAACCTACTGGCTTCTTCAGGGTTGCTCCCATCAACTTCCACAATACGCAGATTCGTGAAGGATGCCAGGTTCACGGCAATATTTCCGCCTGGTGTTTGGAAACTACCAGGTACGCTGATGCCCCATGAATTGTCTTCGATGAAGAACATCATCGGGAGCTTCTGTGTTGTTGCAATGTTGAGTGCAGCCCAGAAGCCATTGCTCGCTGTCGAGCCGTCACCACCATGGGCAACTGCTACAGCCCCCTTCCAATCTTCTTCGTTGAGGATCTCCGTTCTGTACACAATGGCTTGTGCCCAGCCCACGCATGGTGTGTATTGTGCGCCAACGTCACCGCTAGCGGGTAGGATGGTTACACCGCGACGATTTGGCAAATGGTGCACTACACCAATGTCGCGTCCGCCATTCCTACTCCCTACCCTTGCGAGGGGTCCAGCGAAGGACTCTTCGTAGGTCATGCCGCTGCCAATGACGAGTGGACGTGACCGGTAGTAAACCGTTGCACCATCACGACCATGCCGCAGCTGTTGCGCCATGATCGCTTGGGTAAGCTCATGTCCGGTTGCCGAAAACTGATATGTTACGTGCCCCTTTGGAGCGAATTCCGTTTCTTCGATTGTGTCGATCAAGCGCGACGCAAGGACGGTGCGCGCTACTTCGAACCATTCTGTTTTGGTCATGCTGCAAAAGTAGGGGCTAGCCGTCATTTGGCTTGTTCCAAAGGGCCAAAGAACGTCACTGCGGTACGTATCATGGAAATTCTTTGCAGTCAGCACAACGTCAACGACTGTGCATGCAAAACAAACCGTAATTTGTTAGCAATTAATCACAACCGAAAGGCTTTCCAAATGAAGACATTGCTTCTACTGTTCTTGGTATCGGCCGGTACGGTCAGCGCACAATTCAGTTTTCCTGCCTACCTTCCGAGCGAGTGCCGAACATCAGCGGTTAGTAGCTTCACTGGTGCGAACGATGCAGAAGCAGTCGCCATCGGCTGTTTTGGACAGAAGTTCGAAGGCATCCCTGGCACTACTTTGAACTTGGGTATGGATATGACAACTGGCGCTGCCCCGCTGTGGTTTTACGTTGTAGGCAGCGAGTCGCTGGATACGGCCATTGGTACAGCACTGATCAGGGTTGCAAACTCCTGCACTACGCCACCCATTGGCGAAGTACCTGAGGCCGTCGAACCAGGCGATTACGCAAACGGCCCTCTACCAAGTTCCTTCATTGAAGGCGAGGACCTCATCGCTAAACTCATGGGCAATGCGTCATATGTGGCTTTTCGCAACAAGCATTCAGACAGTGTACCTACATTGGTAATACTCGCCGTTTCCCCCGAAGAGAGTGTGTATTTCCCAGCTAATTCACCGTTGTGGGTGTTTTCGTGGATGTCAGCGTCCCAAACTGAACAACCATTTATGTGTTTAGTCCACGCTACAACTGGCACAACAGTCTGCATTTCTGGTACTGAAACGAGTACGCAAGAATCCGAAGCAAACCTTGCTGGCTATTACGTGTTTCCTAACCCTGCCAGCACGAGTGCAATGCTTGCCGTTCCAACGTCACTCCTTGGCAGTACGGTGTCGGTAGATGCGGTGAGCGTAACCGGACAACGCCTGTCGCTAGGGAGCGGCCAGGTTGTAAGCATCCCGATGCCCATCAACACTGCCAACCTTACACCTGGTCTGTGGTCCATCGTCGTTAGCAGCGAGACGTCACTCCAGGTGCTTCCACTAACAATCACCCGATAGAAAAGTTTTACTCTAATTGATCGAGCCCCCTTTTGACTCATGTGGAAGGGGGCTTTGACTTGCTTGAAAAGTTCAAGCGTCCTAATCCATCACTCTGTTTCATCTCGTTTTAGTTGAGGAGTAATGTACAGCAACCTTCGAACAACCGATCCAGCAGTGTTTGACGCCGTCCATCATGAATACGAACGTCAGCGCGACAAGCTGGAGCTCATCGCCTCGGAAAACTTCACCTCGCTTTCCGTCATGGAAGCCCAAGGAAGCATTCTCACCAACAAGTACGCCGAAGGATATCCTGGCAAGCGTTATTACGGCGGCTGTGAATGGGTTGATGTTGCCGAGGATCTTGCCCGAAATCGCCTGAAAGAATTGTTCGGTGCTGAGTACGCCAACGTGCAGCCACATAGTGGCTCAAGTGCAAACATGGCTGTGTACTTTACCTACCTGCAGCCAGGCGATACGGTGCTGGGGATGGATCTTTCGCATGGTGGACACCTTACGCATGGTTCGCCAGTGAACTTCAGCGGGATCTTCTACAACTTTGTTCCTTACGGACTGGATAAGGAAACAGGACGGATCGATTATAACGTGGTAGAGTCCTTGGCACTCCAGCATAAACCAAAGATGATTACGGTTGGTGCTAGTGCCTATTCACGTGAAATTGATTTTTCTGCATTCCGTGCCATCGCCGATAAGGTCGGTGCCTTCTTGCTGGCCGACATTGCTCACCCGGCAGGCTTGATCGCCAAGGGTAAGCTCATGAGCCCAGTGCCGTATTGCGATGTGGTAACGAGTACCACTCACAAGACCCTCCGGGGTCCGCGTGGCGGCTTGATCATGCTTGGCAAGGATGTCGAAAATCCGTTTGGTAAGGTTGCTCCCAAGAGTGGACGTACGAAGATGATGAGTGAGCTGATCGACAGTATGGTGATGCCTGGTATTCAGGGAGGTCCGCTTATGCACGTCATCGCTGCCAAAGCCGTAGCATTTGGTGAAGCGCTTACAAGCAGCTTTGATGAATACACCACTCAGGTTATCCGCAATGCCAAGGCACTTGCTGATGAGCTTATGAGCATGGATTATGACATCGTGAGTGGTGGAACGGATAATCACGTCATGCTCATTGATGTCCGGAACAAGAACCTTACTGGCAAGAAAGCCGAAATCGCTCTTGATGCATCAGGAATTACGTGCAACAAAAATGCCGTGCCATACGACACGCAGTCACCACTCGTAACGTCGGGCATCCGCCTGGGTTCGGCGGCGATGACGTCTCGTGGTTTTGTCGAGGCGGACATGAAGCACGTGGCACAGTTGATCAACACGGTATTAACCAACGTCGACGACGAATCGGTTCATAGCCGCGTCAAGTCAGAGGTTGCTACCTTCTGTCAGCGCTTTCCTCTCTACCCTACTCTCGTCAACCAATAGTGCGATAACCGTGCCGGTAGCACGGAACTTTAACAAGACCGTTCATTAACAGCCCAGCGAAGGTCAGCCTGACCCACGCTGGGCTTGTTTGCTTTTTGACAGTGTATGCCCCACTGGAAGTATGCGTTGCGATCGTGTCACACAGGCGTGGTAGCGCTGCGCAATTCAGCTTCAATGGGAGAGGTGTTGTCGAATTACTAGGCTGACTCGTCACCGTGACCGCATTGGTCGTGGGTCAACGCTGAACTCCTCTTGTGGTGGGTGGCCAGCTTGCATTCTCTGCGCAGCTACGAAACCAATCATTGCTGCATTGTCTACACAATAGGACATTCGTGGAGCAACAAACTGCCATCCACGTTCACTGCATTCGTCAGTTAGACGTTCGCGCAGCTCACTGTTGGCACTCACGCCTCCAGCAATGCACACGGTTTGGACATTGTAAAACGCGGCTGCTGCAATGGTCTTTTCGACGAGGACGTCGACGATTGCTCGCTGCACCGATGCAGCAATGTCGGCCACAACGGTGCTTGCCAAGGGCTGCGCCACACGGTCAACACCGTGTCCCATTTCGATAGTTGAGTGAGCCGTAATGGTCCGTCGAACGGCGGTTTTTAATCCTGAGAATGAAAACTCAAAGCCCTCGTCATGGCGAAGTCCTCTTGGGAAGTCGAATGCTGTAGCGTTGCCAATCTTTGACAGGCGATCAATGTGTGGTCCACCAGGATACCCCAGTCCAAGCATCTTTGCCACTTTGTCGAATGCTTCGCCTGCGGCGTCGTCTCGGGTCGACCCTACAATTGTATGAGCGGTCCACGATTCAACGTGGAACAGAGCTGTATGTCCGCCACTAACAATCAAACACATGCTTGGCATAGGTAGCGTCGGCTCTTCCAGGTAGCTGCTGTACACGTGTGCTTCGATGTGGTGGATTGGGTAAATCGGCTTGTTTAGCGACAGACCTAGCCCCTTGACAAACTGCGTACCAACAAGGAGCGACCCGGCTAGACCGGGACCGTACGTAACGGCAAGAGCATCCAATTCCGATGGCGTCACCTCGGCATCGCGCAGGGCTTTGTCGACCACATGACCAATCGCCTTCACATGTTCGCGTGAGGCAATTTCAGGTACGATGCCGCCCCAATCATTGTGCACAGTCTGTGAAGCGATGACGTTGCTGAGCACGGCGTTGCCATGAACGACTGCAGCGGCTGTGTCATCACACGATGTTTCAACTGCGAGAATCAGTGGCTCAGCGGTCTTGATCATGGAGTTGTTCCCACAGCATGAAGAGAGCAGCGGCAACGCTCCGCTCACGGTTATTGGCTCTGTCAGTCGTAAATGTGTGAAGTCGGCTTACCGTTCCATGTGGACCGGCAACGGCAATCCATACCGTTCCGACTGGCTTCTCTGCAGATCCACCGCCTGGACCGGCAACACCAGTAACACCAATGCCCCACGTAGAGCCAATGGCTGTACGCACACCTTCGGCCATTTGTCGGGCAACATCCTCACTAACGGCACCGTATTGCTCGAGTGTGGACTTAGCCACGCCAAGCATGGACATTTTAACATCGTTACTATAGGAGATCACGCCACCCAAAAACCACTCTGAGCTCCCAGCAACGTCCGTACAAGCACCACCTAACATCCCTCCAGTACAACTCTCTGCAACAGCAAGAGTGTGGTGTTTGTCGTTCAAAGTCCTCCCTATGATCTCAGCCAAACCAACGTCCGAGGAACCAACAATCCACTTGCCTGCCCGGCTTCTGATGATCTGCTCAATCGTGTCTAGCCTCTGCTCACGGTCTGCTGCAAGAGAGCTGCTGACGCCAATGCGCAATCGAACACCACGCTGACTTGGCAAGAAGGCCAGTGAGCCTCCTTGAAGAAATTCATCAGGGCTGCCAATGAGGTCAGCAAGTGTACTCTCTGGAATACCCGTGGTGATAAGCGTCCGATACGACGTAATGGGCTCACCACTCTCTTCGATGCAACGCTGGATCCACGGCAACACATGAAGGTCCATGAGTTGTTGCATTTCGCGTGGGACTCCGGGGAGCACGATGACGTCGACAGAATGTGCATGACTACTAGCCGGAAGCATGAAGCCCGGTGCCGTGCCAGGTGAATCATGCCAAACGATAGCACCGGCAGGAACCATGGCTTGTGCTGCATTACGCGGCGTTAGCTCCCTCCCAAGCCGTTCGAAGCGTTGTTGTAACACCTGTAGCCATTGAGCATCCTGTACCAAGTCCTTGCTGACGAATGATGCTACGGACTCGACGGTGCAATCATCATGTGTCGGCCCCAGACCACCCGTGGTGATGATCACATCGACCTTGCTGGCCACACGGTGTAGCTCGGAGACGATATGCTCAGGCACGTCGGCAACCGTACTCTGGCAGACTACCTGGGCACCAACATTCGTACAATGCTTTGCGATGGACATTGCATTGGTATTCAGCACCTGGCCGATAAGCAACTCATCGCCGATAGTAAGGATTCCGATACGCACAGGACAAAATTACCGTAGCTTTCCGCAGCACGTGCATCCTGTCGGTTGATCATGGTTCTTTCCACCATTCAAGAAGGGTTTGCAATGGACGTCATCGTCGTACACGGATACAGCAGCAATGCCGAAAGTATTCGCAAGAGTCTAGGCGCAGCACTCGAGTCTGCCAACAAAGGCACACAGCCAGCGATTCCAAATCTTACGTTGCACTATGCCGACTACGTCTCGCTTGACGACCAGGTGCAGCTGGAAGATGTAGCCGAATCACTGTTCCTTGAGATTCAGAAGAAAGGGCTACTCAAGGGCAGTGGTCGTACCCTGAACTTCGTCGTTCATAGTACCGGTGGTCTGGTGGTTCGCCAAATGCTCATGCAATACGATTGGATTGAACTACACAAACGCGTAGCAAACATTGTGTTCCTTGCCCCGGCGAACTTTGGCTCACCATTAGCAGCAAAAGGCAAGTCACAGCTTGGTCGACTTAAGACCATCATTGTCGACAATGTGTTTGGTGACGACCATTACGTCAGCGACCTCCAGTTTGGCGAGGTCGGCGAGTTAATCCTCACCGATCTTGAGCTAGCTTCACCACGACAATGGCAACTTTCAAGTTACGACCTCTACCATCCAACCTATGGCTGCTTGTACAGTCCAAGCGCTATCCATGCCGCGGTGATTGTCGGAGCCAACAACAAGACTACGGCACGATTGTTTGCAAAGCTTGATGGGACCGACGGTGTGGTAGTCACAAGCGGATGTGGTCTCAGTGTCCGTCGGCTTACCCTAAACGTTGTTCAATCCACCAGCGTACGAACACCGACAAACTCATGGGAATCCACTGACCGCCCCCTTCCATCTATTCCGCAACTGATCATTGAGGACCTCAACCATGGCACGGTGCTAACCGATCCGTGGGTAGCACAACTAGTGCTTGATGTGCTAGCTGCAGAGAGCGCAGACCAGTTCGATAGACTCACGAAGTCAATTGATCAACGACAGAGCGCGCTTGCACGGAATACATTCAGACGATACCAGCAATTTGCCTTACACGTAGTCGACGATAGAGGCAACCCTGTCCGTGACTACGACATCAGCTTCAACGTTTGGAATCGCAAGGTGCTAGAAGGGTTTGGTTTCAAACCTGAGCTGGGGAAACCCGTGAGCACCTATCCTTTGAAGAGCGAGCAAATTGAGCAGGCTCGAGAAGCAGACCTCTCGGAGATGTTCGACGATGCACTCAGAGAGCTTGCCTATGCCCACAGTCAGGCGGCGGAGTATCGCAGATTCCTACTTGACTACGACGAACTTACAACCAAGCTCTCGTCAGCTGACCACATACTCACCTTTAGCATCATTGCCGAAACTGGAGACAAGCGCATTCACTATGCCACCAAGGGCGTGAACGACATCGTCGTCTACCCAACGATGGATGCAAAAACGCCACACCTCTTCTTCCCCGATACAACAACTCAGGTAGAAATTGTGCTGGATAGGTATTCGGACAGTGCTCAGATCGTAGAGCTTAAGCCCAGTTAGGGGGCTATGGAGAATTAGCTCAGCTTCTGGCGGATCTTCTTCTCGCTCATACCGCGTAGGTAGTATAGCTTGGCGCGGCGAACGTGGCCTTCCTTAAGCACCTGCATGCTTTGGATAATTGGCGAGTGAATCGGGAAGATTCTCTCTACACCAACTCCGTTCGAGATCTTACGTACGCGGAACGTCTCGTTCATACCAGATCCACGGCGTGCAATAACCACACCTTGGAAGTTCTGAATACGCTCCTTCTCGCCTTCAACTACACGGACAGCAATCTTAACCGTATCACCAGGGCGGAATGAAGGAATCTCAGGCGATGATTCACCGGCTTTTTCTTTGCGCATTTCAAATGCGGCAGCTGCAGATGCAGTTTCGATCTTTTTGACTTTTGGATGCATGGTCGCTTCGTGTAGTATGCTGCGTGAGTTTTTGTAGGACAGCAAATTTACGACAGGTTCGGACATTAATGCAAGTCTATTCCAAATATGGGTTCTAGTGATGCTGGCAGCCCCCTAGCGCTGGACATTTCCCTGCAGTCTAACGCCTGTTAGGCGACGATTCCGTTTGGTACGCCTTGCATGGCAATGCCAGCCGACGGAAGTCGCTTTGACGTACGGGCCGTTTGGGGTCTCGCAAAAGGTCGACGTGTTGTAGGTTGATCATCTCAAGAAAAGCGATGCCTTTCGAAATTAAGCTGGATTGTATAGCATTTAGTATGCGGGCACTTACGATATTGGGGCTTCTACAGGCACTCGTTGAACACCATGATGGGATCACACCCTCATGCTCCCAGCATCGAAGGCATGCAGGTACAGAACAAAGGACATAAACAGACACACAATCGGGACATTGATGAAGCAGATGACCAGCCCCCTATCGACATTGAGTTTCCAGCGCAGGCATTGGATTTTGGTAGCAATGTTGTTGTCGGTACTCAGCCCAATGGATGGAGTATCAGAAGAAACGTATCAGGTTACCCTAGACAAACAACCGGCCTATTTCGCCTTTTCTGGTGAATGGCATGACACGAACCATGATCGGTACTACAAGAATGGTGTTTTGAACATCAACAACCGAATCGACAACAACGGCTGGTTATTACGCAATTGGTCATACGACACACGTTTCCCTTGGAAAGCATCAGTCACTGGCACTGTTGATGCAACAACAACTGACGGTGGAATTGGTGTGGTTGTAGCAACTGGTGACCTGTTCCTACTCTTCAAACTTTACACAACCACAAAACGATATTGGATCGGCACATGGAAGTCCAACGGCAATGTATGGACGAACGTTTCGCTTGCAAAGGATGGTTCCAACTACCCAGCTTCAGAGGCAATTCGTGGAATAGGTCAGGACAACACTGTTGAAGTGTCCGCCCACAACGGCACCTATACATTCAACATCAACGGTGTTGAAGTTGCATCATTCACCGGGCACTCAGCGCTTTCTACCTTTAATGGGAGTGTTGCTGGGCTAGGCCTGTTGTATGCAGGGAACAGTATCATCAGGCTGCGGACATTCTCAGCTACGTACACGTCCAAGAACGTACCATACGACAAGGATGCTTTCATCGGTGTACGCAAGTCGCTAGTACAGGAGCTAAAGTCACCCAGTAGTCGATTCCCCGTGATGTCACCCAATGGCCAACAGTTATACAATGTTCGCTCAGACTCGTCTAATGCGGATGACATCTGGGTAGCAAATGCCACGTCTGACTCCACGTGGAGTCCTAGTATCTCCATCGGCCCACCGCTCAACAATGCTGGAAGCAACAGCGTAGTATCAGTCTCGCAGGACGGGAATGAACTCGTGATATGGGGACAATACAATGCCGATGGAAGTAGCAAGAGTGGTGGCTTTTCGCTTTCGCGGCGAACTGCCACTGGGTGGTCGGTACCAACAGATATCGTTACCAACCACGCTCCCAACAAGTCGAGTACACGTGAAGAATGCATGTCTTCAGATCGCCGTGTAGCAATATTGGCACGGCAGATCGAGGGAAATACAACTGGTGAAAAGGACTTATATGTAAGCTTTCGGCAAGCCGATGGTTCATACGGTCCGCTACTAAATCTAGGTACGGATGTAAACACACCAGGCGGTGAACACGGCCCATTCTTAGCAGCAGATAGTCGGACCCTGTATTGGTATTCGGACTATGAGACGTTTGGTCAGTCCGACATCTTCGTGTCAAAACGACTAGACGACACATGGTTTCGCTGGTCAAAGCGTGTGAACCTTGGTCCGACGATAAACAGCTCGGAATGGGATGCCTATTTCTGCATCCACCCATCAGGCAAGTATGCGTACATGAACACTAGCGACGGGTATAACACCGGCATCTGCCGTATTGATTTGCCTAGCGACCCAGCTAGCAGGCGTTTGCTGCCTGATCCCGTCGTCATCGTAAAGGGGCGTGTACTCAACGCCAAGACCAAACAGCCGCTTGGTGTTGATATTCGGTATGACGACCTTGCCACGGGTGCAAACCTGGGAACGGCCGTCAGCGAACCAGTACAAGGCAGGTACAGCATTGTCCTCACGGGTGGCAAGAACTATGGCTTCTACGCCAAGCGCGACGGTTTCTTCCCCGTTTCCGAAAACCTTGAACTAACCGACCTACAGCAATATCAAGTGATTGAGCGCGACCTCTATCTGGAACCCATCGAAATCGGCTCGAACATCCGACTTAACAACCTGTTCTTTGATACCGACAAATCAGATCTGCGACCAGAAAGCCGTACGGAGCTGGACAGACTGGTTGACCTCTTGAATCAATTCCCACAAATGAGCATTCGTATTGAAGGTCATACCGATGATCGTGGCAGTGATGCTCACAACAACACACTTTCCAAGAACCGGGCTCAGTCTGTACTTGCCTACCTTACGAGTAAAGGCGTAACCGAGGGCAGACTGAAGGCCGTCGGACTAGGAGAGTCTAAACCCAAGGCACCAAATACTACGGACGAAGCCCGGCAACTCAACCGTCGGGTAGAGTTCTCGATTACGGCGATGTAATAACGGCGATGTAGCGGCATCGCTTTGTTTCGTATGTTCCTCAAGAATTCAGTGTACTAACAGGACAGCTCTATGAAATCCTACGATGCACATCACATTCGCAACATTGTGTTATTAGGTCATGCCGGTTCTGGCAAGACCACTCTCGCAGAGGCAATGTTATTTGAGAGCGGCGAAATCAACCGCCGCGGAACAGTCGAAGAGCATAGTACAGCGTCCGATTTTCATGAGATTGAACACGAGCGTGCATCGTCCGTGTTTAGCAGCGTGTTGTTCGCTGAATGGCGAGACTACAAGATCAACATTATCGACACCCCAGGGTTTGTTGACTACGTGGGAGAAGTCCTCGGTGCTATACGGGTAGCAGATACCGGCATCATCGTTCTAAACGGACACCACGGCGTGGAAGTTGGCACGGAAACAATCTGGAAGCACACCGTTGAGAGCAGTACACCGGTAATCTTCGTTGTCAACAAGGTCGACCACGAGCAAAGTGATTTCTGGAATACCGTTCAACAGGCAAAGGAGCGGTTTGGAAGAGAGACCACCGTTGTTCAGTATCCTTTGAACGAAGGAACGGGATTCAATGCCATCATCGACGTCCTCAAGATGACGATGTACGTCTTCCCTGCCAATGGTGGAAAGCCAGAAAAGCAGCCCATTCCTGAAAGCGAATTGGAGCGCGCAAAGCAGCTACACAATGAACTCGTCGAGATCGTTGCCGAGAACGATGCAACTCTCATGGATCACTACCTTGAGCGTGGTGAGCTCGACGAGGAAGAGATGAGGCAAGGACTCACGACAACTCTGATCAAACGCCAAGTGTTCCCTGTGTTCTGTACCTCGGCGAAGAACGATATGGGCACCGGACGTCTAATGGGATTCATTGATGTTGTTATCCCCGCCCCCGTGGAGATGCCACCAGTTAAGACCGAAGGGGGCACGCTTCTCGACGCAGATCCAAAGGGTAAAACCTGCGTCTTTGTCTTCAAGGCAACGAGCGAGGCAAATGTTGGTGACATGAGCTTTTTCCGTGTGTATAGCGGTACGGTCAAACACGGAATGGATCTTGTAAACGAACAAACTGGCGTCACCGAACGGCTAGGTCAGCTATTCGTCGTGAATGGCAAGAAGCGACAAGAGGTCGACCAACTTGAAGCGGGTGACATAGGTGCCGTGGTCAAGCTCAAGAACACTCACGTCAACAACACGTTGCACGACAAAGGCCTCAACCTTGTTCTACCATCCACCGAGTTTCCGCTCCCCCGCGTGCGAGTTGCCATCGAGAGTGGTCGCAAGGGCGAAGAAGACAAGCTTGGTATTGCCTTAAATCATTTGCATGAAGAAGATCCCACGCTTATCGTCGAGCACTCACCTGAGCTCAAGCAACTCATTCTCCACGGTCAGGGCGAGATGCACTTGCAGACAGCAAAGCATCGGCTCGAGAATCGCTACAAGCTCGACGTAAAATTTGTACCAGCACGCGTCCCCTACCGTGAAACCATCCGTAAGTCCGTAAACACCGACTACCGGCACAAAAAGCAAAGTGGTGGAGCTGGACAGTTTGCAGAGGTTCACATGCGTGTTGAGCCTTACGTTGATGGAATGCCTGCACCAGCAAATCTCACGGTGCGTGGCACCGAATCACATGAACTCCCGTGGGGTGGCAAGCTGGTATTTGTGAACTGCATCGTAGGCGGTGTTATCGATCAGCGATTCCTGCCAGCAATTCTTAAGGGCGTGATGGAGAAGATGTCGGAAGGACCCGTTACGGGCTCCTATGTACGCGACGTACGCGTTAGCGTATACGATGGGAAGATGCATGCCGTCGACAGTAACGAAGCTGCGTTTAAGACGGCAGGACGCATGGCTTTCAAGGATGCATTCATCAAGGCCGACCCCCAGCTCCTTGAGCCAATCTATAACGTTGATGTTCTCACCCCCGAGGACGTCGTGGGAGAAATCATGAGTGATTTGCCCGTTCGGCGGGGCGAAATCATCGGCATCGAAGCCGATGGACATTATCAAGTGATTCGAACACGAATGCCACTCTCAGAGCTGGATAAATACTCGACCATCCTACGCAGTATCTCACAGGGTAGAGCAACCTACTCTGCTGCCTTTGCCGAATATGCTACGGTGCCTCACACCATTCAGCAGAAGTTGCATGACGAGTACGTAGCAGCAAGCACTGACGAAGAATAGTTCGGCTGAGCATCTACTAACAAAAGAACAATGGCTGATGAACTTCATGTTCATCAGCCATTAGAGTGTCTAATACAACCGGCCGTGATAGGATGTACTTGCTGACCTAGTTGACTGGATTCAACGTCAGCGTCTTTCCTTGTTCATTGGTAACAACAAGTGCAGAATCCTTCCTTGCTACCACGAAGCGTTCTGTTCTATTGCGCGCATCGGCTAGGGTTACCAGCACTGCATAGGTTCCTGGTTGCACGTCAATATTCACGTCACGCTTAGCCCCCTTCCACCGTGCCGTAGCATCAGAATTGAAAGTGTACTCAGCGCCGGTTGAATCGACCCATGTGCCCTTGAGTACCGACGAGATGATGATCCTGTCTAACAGGAAGTCCGGCTCCGTCCTCCGTGTCGGGAGTTTGCCTAGCACGATTGGATTTGATTCAAGGCTGTCGAGCCAGTGTAGTGAGACGAACTGACCACCCCGTGTGTCGGGCACAATCATCCAGATCGGTTTGTCGGTCTGGCCTATTGCCCAACGCTCACCAAGATCGTCCAACTTCACTTTGAAGAGGCGCAGTTGTTGCTCATTCGAGAAATCTGGAGCGAGCTTCACCACGGGCTTGTTGTTCGAAGTGTCAATCGAAACCCAGAGCGGCTGACCCTGCCCCATTGCCTTCATCGCCCAAGCCACGTCGTGTGTGCGCTTAATGGCATCCATAAACTGTGCACTCACCCATGTTCCGGAGAGCAAGGCGAAGTCTTGCGCTCCAAGATTGAGTGTGCTTAGTGTAATGAAGGCGAAGACGCTAATGACCAATCTCATGAAGACAAGCGGAATTCGTTAATGAGTGATGTTAGTCAAGGTTAGTTCTCGTTTCTTACAACTTCGTTGCAACGCTCTTTGCCTGCATGAAGAGTAGAAGGTAATCTCTTCCGCCGGCCTTGCTGTCCGTACCACTCATGTTGAAGCCACCAAAGGGATGTCCCCCAACCATGGCACCCGTGCACTTTCTGTTCAGGTAGAGGTTTCCACAGTGAAACTCATTCCGTGCGCGCTTGAGTCTTGCCTTGCTCTTGCTGTACAATGCACCCGTAAGACCGTAGATGGTGTTGTTGGCAATTGCCATAGCATCGTCGAAATTCTTTGCCTTGCAGACGGCCAGAACTGGACCAAAGATTTCTTCCTGCATCAGCCGTGCCGTGGGTTTGACGTTGACAAACACGGTTGGCTGGACGTAATAGCCACCATTGAGCTTCTCGGCATTGCCGCCGGCAATGAGCTTACCTTCCGACTTCCCGATCTCGATGTACTTGAGAACTGTCTGATGCTGTTTCTTGCTGACAACTGGACCGACCGGCGCGTTGTCCATCGGATCGCCAATCGTGAGCGCCTGTACCGCAACCTTCAACTTGGCCACGAACTCGTCGTACACCTTCGCATCAACGATCGCCCGTGAACATGCCGAACACTTCTGTCCTTGGAATCCAAAAGCCGCAGCCGTAACACCAGCAACGGCTGCATCCACGTCGGCATCGTCAGCAACCACGATACAGTCCTTTCCACCCATCTCTGCAACAACGCGCTTAATCCAGATTTGTCCGGGCTGCGGTGTGTTGGCGAGTTGATTGATGTGTAGACCAACTTCCATTGATCCCGTAAAGCTGATGAAGCGTGTTTGTGGATGCGCTACAAGGAAGTCACCTGTTTCAGCGCCACTAGCAACAAGAAAGTTCAGAACACCATCGGGCAGACCCACTTCACGCATAATGTCGGCAAACAACCATCCCATCATGGGCGAATCACTCGATGGCTTCAGGATGATGGTGTTCCCCGCGACAATGGCGGCAGCAGCCGTACCAACAAGGATGGCAAATGGGAAGTTCCACGGTGGAACAATCAAGCCAACACCAAGTGGGATGTAGAACAACTCGTTGTGCTCGCCCTTCTGTTGTACGATTGGATGCTCGCCGGCATAACGCAGCATTTCTCGTCCGTAGAACTCCAGAAAGTCGATTGCTTCACACGTATCGGCATCGGCCTCAAGGTAGTTCTTGCCTACTTCGCTAATCATCCAGGCGTTGATCTCGAATCGACGTTTGCGGACAACTGCTGCAGCTTTGAACAGGTACGATGCGCGCTCCTTTGCCGGGACATTCTTCCACGACTCAAAGGCCTTGAGCGCTGCCTTCATGGCCTTCTCGGCATGATCACGTCCGCTCTTCTGAAACACACCCACAACCTCCGATGGGTTGGCTGGGTTGTAACTGGTTGTCTTGGCTTCCGACTTGACCTTCTTACCACCAATGAAATTTGGGTATTCCTTCCCAAACGATTTTCTCACTTTATCGATGGCTGCTCGTTGACTCTTAGCAATGGCAGGTTTTGTAAAGTCAAGGTAGACTTCATTGACAAACGCTTTCATCGGTTGCTCCAATTTCTTGTAGGGGGCTTGATAATTCTTGAAAAGAAAGTGCAAATTACGAGGTGATTGACTCTATCATTTCCGTACTCCAACAATTGCCACCCGCTGGTGTGTTGGCCATTGCCTTCTTCGTTGCCTACATCGAGAACCTTTTTCCACCATCTCCTAGCGACGTACTCCTGGTATTCATCGGTACCTTGGTCGGGCTTGGCGTTGTTGGCTTCTACCCTGTTCTCCTTGCTGCAACCGCTGGTTCCACGTTGGGATTCGTGTCCGCCTATTGGGCTGGCCACAGATACGGCTACTCACTCATCGAACGTGGCTGGTTACCATTCATCACCATGGATTTGCTTGAAAAAGTTAATCGATGGTTTGCCCGATACCACGATTGGATCATTGTCGGCAATCGTTTTTTAGCAGGGACTAGAGCAGTAATTGCATTTGCTGCTGGTATTACCCACATGCCATTGTTGCGGACAACAATCCTCTCTGCATTATCGGCTACGGTATGGAATGCCATCTTGTTGCTGGCAGGACAACTGCTTGGGGAACAATGGACGCAGGTACAAGCCATCCTTAGCACGTACGGATGGATTGTCACCGGTGCAATCGTGTTGGTAGCTTCAGGATATTTCCTGATGAAACACCTGCGTAAACCAAAGCCCCCTACCAGCCCTTAGGCCTCGGTACCCCAGTCTACAACGAGTGAGAAGCGCAGTGTGTTTGCAAGCGGGTGGTTGTCTTCGATCGTGAGGATGTACGAGAAGTACAACTTGAACACATCGTAGGTAACGCCAGCACCAAGCGTATAGAACTGCCTGGCCCCTGCATTCTTGGGTTCGGTGAAGTAGCCACCGCGGACGGATACGGCCTGGTCATAGATGTACTCCATGCCAATACCGGTTTCGATGCCACCTTGACCCCAGGCCGTGATGAAGGACTGAGGAATTGGGTCTGAACCCAGAGAGTCTCTGCGGACTAATAGCTTGCCGAAGTCAACGGAAAAGAGCAGGTCGCTGAATTCATCTTCGACGAGTTTAAGACCAACACCCCAACGAAGCATCGTAGGTAGTGGATCCGACTCGTTGAGGTAGGTCATCTTCGGACCAACGTTTTGCAGGTTGACGCCAAGCGAGAGAACGTTGTCGAGATTTGCGCCGAACAGATCCAGGCGAGTCGGCTTCCACTGGAATCCAAGATCGAAGGCACCGCTGATACCTACGCCAGCACTTGCCTGTTGTGCCCCAGCTGGGGCAAGGTTGCTCTGAATGTACTTTATCTGAACACCAGCAGTAACGTCGTCGGCAATCTTTGTTCCGTAGCTCACACCAAGACTAAACTCATTCGACCTAAACGTACCCAGTGCCTGTCCGTTCTCAGCCGTACGGGTAAACTCACCTAGGTTCATGAAGATGAGCGTTGCTGCAATCGTACCGTCCAGCGCCTCGACGTACTGGCCATAGGAACCATAGGAGTAGAACAGATCAGCGTTGAACTGTGGTAGCCACTTCGAGAAGCTCAGGGCAACCTGGCGTTGATTGCTTTGGAAACCCAACCCTGCAGGATTCCAATACACAGCGTTGATATCATCGGCAATTGCAGTACCAACCTCGCCCATACCACCAGCTCTGGCGTCGGGAGAGATGAGTAGGAACGGAACGGCGGCACCACCGGCCTGACCGAACGCCGTCGTGGTCGTTAGCAAAATTGCTGCGAGCACAACGCTCGTGCGGGTCATTAACATAGTTTTCCTCTTGGCTCTGAAAGGATAAAGTTAACGAATGAGGACAAGTTTGCCGTACACATTTCCAACAGTACCGTCTGTTAACGTGGTTTGAACGCTGCAGAGATAGACTCCCGAACCAGCGTGGTTCCCGTTCCCGTCACGTCCGTCCCATTGAATTTCTGCTGTCTGCATGTCACGAATTTCCATGTCACGTTGGACCAGCATCCTGCCCTGCGCGTCGTAAATACGAACAACTGCAGAAAATGGTTGATTTACGTTATGCTGAAATCGAATGGTAGTTGACTGTGAGAAAGGATTGGGGTAATTCATCAACCACGACGCAACGACGCCATCCCCTGCCGGTGCGATCATAAATGTTGTGGTAGCCGTACTGGAGTTGTTCAGGACGTCCCAAGCACGAACGCGAACACTGTGTCTACCTGCTGCCAAACCAAAAATTTGTTTGGAAGCCGTGCCAGCACGTGGGTTGTCAAGTGAGGTTGCAAACGTCTCCGTTAGGTTCTCTACCAGAGAGCCACCGTCGAAATCTGCCTCGATATCATGTCCAACACCAACACCGGTGGCGTTGATGCCTGTAGCGTCGGCAAGGTCTACGAGGAGGACGGGTGTCGGGCGGACAACCTGACCGTCAAGGAAGAACCGTGAGTCTAGGTAAATGGCAATATCCGGTCCCTCTGCATCATTGTGCTGTTCCGAAGAAATACCGTCAACAATCACGCTCGACGAGGCACCCATGGCACTACGGTTGTCGGTGCTATAGGCGTAACCATAGAGTGTTGCATTGGAAGTGGAATAGGCAATGTCCTTCGGTACCACAAACGTTGCTACGAACGTTCCGTTCTCTACCCTGTACGATCCTCTTGTAAGTGGAGCTCCCTGTAGTGTAAAGCGGTTTATGGTATGCGCTACATCGTCATCGGTGACGACCATCTGACGCATGCCATCAAGCAGTGATACCGTTGCCACGCCCGTAAAGGATGTGTCGGTGCCTCCTCCCAGTGGTCGCTCGATATGACCTGTCACCGTAACAGTCTCCAGCGCCTTGAGGTTGATCAGCGCTGTGTCCGAAATCGACTTCCCGTTGATGGTTTCAAACACAACCTTGTGATTCGGAATCAGAATCCGCATGGATGGGTCGGCCATCAGGAAGAATTTCTCGTCGTTATCACTGGTAAACTGCTGCTTGACGCGAAACAAGACTTCACCAAGAGGCAAGGACGTTCC
>JAGFIZ010000129.1 GCA_024103135.1 Bradyrhizobiaceae bacterium
TTGCAAGGATTCGATGGAAGAACAGTGGCCTACAACCGGTAGCAGGTATGGTAGCAATCAACGATCAGACGGGGGACGGTCAGCCGGATCTGATTGTCACCGGTGGAGATAATAACGGCATGGTAGCTCTGTACACGCTAGACCCTGCCGTGGGTGTATTCGAGGATTCCTTGGCTGGCGAGCGTCTGCCGTGGGCTACGCTCACTGGCACGGAACTCACCGTCCAGCTGGGTCTGCCGGCGGTTATCCATGCCGAGCTCGTCACCACCGACGGCCGGAGCTTCCCGCTGCTCGTGCCTACGCCTGGGCAGGTAGGTCGCAACCGCTATGACCTCATGTCAGCACTGGAGTCCTTCCCCGCAGGCGCCTACCTTGTGCGGGTGTCCATGGGCGCCGAGAGTACAACGCTGAAGGTTCTGCGATAGAGAAAACAAGATGAGTTCATGTAACAATTTCTCGTCTATTTTGTGTTAATCGGAACGAATGATGTTAACCTTTTGAATCCAACTCCGAGGTATCCATGCTTTCGACGCTCCTACGCTTCGCACTTGCTCTTCTGCTCTGCACGCTCCCCCTCACATCACAGGTGCCCATCGATCTCTCCCAGGCAAAGGAGTTTAAGGTGGTGTGGAAGAACTCAGTTGCGCCATACCCAGGTCCCCCTCGGTATCTAGAGAATGTTTGCGGTATTGAAGGTTTTGATGTCATCAAGATTGCTACCACCTTGCGAGGATATCATTGGACAACGCAACCATCGCTCGATACGTCGAATAGTTTGGAAACGCTCGGTAATGGCGACAAGCTGATCGACTACGATGGTGTACCACCACTAGAGTACATTAACCTCCATGGCATGATTAGTCGATGTAGCACGGCTACAGACGGAGAGGTTTTTGTCAGAACGAAAATCGACACAATTGATGCGAATTGCTGGGGCGGAGGTGCACCAGCACTTGTTTCGCCCGAGTATTCGATGGACATCGACCTAGACGGACATCTGGACGTGGTCTGCGACGTAGGCGGCGGGGGTTATGCGGCGCGGGTGGTGATGGGCGGTCCCGGCGCCGGCAAGGGTTGCCAGCGTGTCTTCCACATCGGCCGACCTCCGAGCACGCGGCATCGCCGGGGTATGCGGACGTTTTTTCCCTCGGTGCGAGGAGGAGGCCTCTGGCATTTGTTGCAGTGGGACAAGGACACCAATGCCTTCTACGATGTGCTCACCCTGTGGGAAGTGACCATAGGGAGGGAGAATGGCATACTGAC
>JAGFIZ010000009.1 GCA_024103135.1 Bradyrhizobiaceae bacterium
CCATTCGATGAACGCTTACCATGAAACTCCGATGCATAGTACGATGCAATACCTGTATCGGGCTTCATCGTTAACACGTGATAGGTAAGCGAGTCGCTAAGAGTCTCTCCACGCTTGGGCTTTCCAGTCTGCAATTTCTGTGCTGCTGTTCGAGCGGCTGATTGTAACGCCAACGTCTGAAGAATCTCTGCTGTTGCATCGTCGGCTGTTGCGTCGATCGACTCTCCACTCGCTCCATCATCAACCCGCTTTTCAATGCCTTGTTGTTCCGGAAATTGGTTAGGGGGCGATGTATCACGTCGCTCTTGTGCTGACTCGATCGCTGATTCCGATACTGGTACGTTACTGTCTGCTGCGTCCTGCTCCGACAGGCGACGTTGTGCTTCACGTTGAAGTTCTGCTTCGCGCCTTCGTTGAGCGTCGGCAATGGCTTTCTCGGTGGTCTTGATGCTTCGTGTGATGCTGTCGGCACGCAGACGCGTCAGGATGGATGTGATGCGCAGACTGTCACTCGCACGCCATTGTTTTTGCCATTGCTCTTGCAGTTGTTGTACCACCGACCGAAGTGAGTCAAGCGAAGAAGTATCAGCCAGTGGTTGAGCAAATGCAGGTATGCTAATGCAAATGGCAAACACCAATAAAACGGCCTTGGTCATCCCTTGAAGTTCCCGATATGCCTTCGTCGAATCAGGTCGATAAGATCATGCACCTGTTCCGTCTTGCCACGCTTGCAGATCATCAGCGCATGTTCGGTGTCCACGATGACTAGGTTCTCCAAGCCCACAACTCCAACGAGCCGACCGCTATTGCTCGTAATCATGCAGTTGTTGGTGCGCAGGGTGACAACGTTGCCTTCAACGACATTGTTTCGACCATCCTTCATTGACAGTCGGTAGAGCTCGTCCCATGTTCCGACGTCGCTCCAGCCAAAGCTGCCATCCACAACCAACACATTCTTTGCGCGTTCCATCACGCCGACGTCAAAGCTAACGCTACGTATCTGACGGAAGATGGTGTCCAGTGTGTGTTCGTATCGGTCGGTACCGATATGCCGACTCAGCTGTGCAAACAATGGCGCATGATCAGGCAGGTGGTCGGCTACCGCTTTAAGTATCACGCCAACCCTTGCAACAAAGATTCCGGCATTCCACACAAAGTCGCCTGCATCCATAAACCGTTGTGCTGTTTCATGGTCTGGTTTTTCTGCAAAGGTGATCACCTTATGAACGGCACCATCCATGTCGGGCAGCGCAATGTTGGCGGCATCCCCTACCTGGATGTATCCATAGCCGGTCTCTGCACGGGTTGGCATGACGCCTATGGTCACAATTGCATCGGCTTGTGCGGCAGCTGCACAGGCACGTTCAAGAGTGGCTTGAAACTCGCGAACATTGGTGATCATATGATCGCTCGGAAGTACCACCATCACGGCGTCTTCACCCAAGTGATGCTTCAGCATGGTTGCGGCAAGAGCGATTGACGGACCCGTATTCCTACCAAACGGTTCGGTAAGCACGTGCTGTGGTGCCACTAGCG
>JAGFIZ010000063.1 GCA_024103135.1 Bradyrhizobiaceae bacterium
CATTTTCCCCCCCCCCCCCACACACACACAAGAGTCTAGCAATTGAGCCGCAACCGTCGTGCAAATCGCTAGAGTTTTGCGATGCTCAAACAAACGCCAATGCTTATCCTAGCTATGTTCGGCGAAATGCTGGTTTCAAATCGTCACTTTACTCGGTTGCCATATCCATTATCTCGGCGTTGTTTCTATTACTACCTAGCCAGCTCGCAAAGGGACAGTGCACAGGGCAGGATCCGTTGGACTGCGATTGTGAACAGACTACAGATTACAATCTTAAGATCTGTGTAGATCAAGATACTGGGACAATAATTCTCAAGGTTTGCAATCAATTCCCCAACCCCAATCTCATTCGCAATCCTTGCACGAATTGTACCCAGCCGGTTGACGTCATTACCTACGTTAAAGAAATCTGTTTCCCGCCAATATTTGACACCGTCACCTATTCTGATATTCTTCCCGGTATTGTCTGCGCAACCTACATGTGCAGAAACCCAAATTATTTGGGAGTCGTGATACCAGACTGTCTCCCAGCTGGCACCAATGCTTGTACGGCTGACAATCCTTACTGCCATATTATTTCGTTCCCGCGTTGTGTGAAACGAGTTGGGAATTGTTGGAAGAGTTGTCAGGATGGCTGTGACAATCGGTGCATGGTATGGCGACAGCATTGCAAGCACCCACAGACTGGTTGTTGGACGTGTCTGGAAACAGGCACATGCCTATACAACGAACAGGCAGAATGTCCAGAAGGGTGCGAAGAGATTCAATACTGCCCATACGCACACCCACCATGTTGCATCTAGTTTAATTTGATTGGGTTACTATGAGACATGTTCTTACAATTTTCCTGATGCTATGTTCACCTGCTTTGTTCGCGCAACGCATCATAAACACATCGCAGGTTGTAAAACACCCTCTTGAAAAGTTAGTAGCGTTGGATCAAGAAGGAAGGGTTGCTGGCGTTGCTAACTACGTTCCGGCAATAAGTGAAGACGGTGGTGTTACGTGGAAGAATATCCTCACGGCGGACCAATTGTTCCTGTTGGGTGGTATTGCAGTTGTACGAAGTGATGCCATGTCTCATTCACTAATTACGGGTAAAAGGAATGTTCGCAAAGCCTTTCAGTCCACTGATGCGGGGATGAGTTGGGAGCAGTTTGACCTTGGCGTGGCAATTACCGATTTCGCAGCTTTTGCTGGTTCAGGGATGATTTCTGATGGAAGTGTGCTCGACGGAATGCACGTTTCTGCCGACTTTGGGCGGACATGGCGTTCGATCGTGATCCCGGATAGCGTTCAGATCAATGGAAACGAAGGGTTTTACTGGGGGCATAGTTATGGTCGTGGCACCTTGTTCCGTCCAGGCATCGAGCAATGGTATTGCATTGACCATACAACCGGAACCATGCAGGAGAGACCTGATATACCACAAAAGGCACTCTATGCTGTAGAGTTAGCCAATGGATATCGAATGGTAGGATTCTATGACAAGACTTCTCCGAGAATCATGATCTGTCCGCCCGGCGAACCCTGCTTTTCCATCGATAGCGTTGCCCCAGGGGTTACCTTGAAAAGCAAGATGATCAGGCAGTTTGTACACTACAATGAATATGCCATCGCAGAATTCAATGGTGGAACGTTTGCGGTGGTGTTAGGACCAACGGGACACAGAACAATCAACACAGCAACACTGGTTGCGGAGGATCCCAACATTCGGTCAATCGCATGCAATTCGCACGGTGTGGCACTGGTGACGGGGAAGCACTGTGTGTTCATTGCCCATGATGGGTCGGACACAACCATTATTCCCGCATCATTACCACTCTCGTCCGACAACGTCCTGGTCGGAAGAAGGTTGATCGGACAGAGTGGAGATGCACCGCTGTATGCTGTGGACTTCGAGGAAGGCACGATACGATGTATTGGCCAACGTGCTGACAGCACTGAACAGTTTGGCGAATGGCGACGGTTCACCGAGGTGTTGCCAACAACAGCGCAACCATACGCATACATGGAAGGCAGGTATACAGTACGAATCGACACTGTCAACAAAGCCCCCTTCCAATGGATTGATTCTGGCATGGGGACTACACGGCCAACCCTGTTGAATCCCTTTGAACTACCGTCCCGTGCTCAGCGGCGGTCAGACGCCGAACTTGGATGTGCAGCGCTGTGGAGTATTGCGTCCACCATTACGGCAACGGGTGGTGAATATGGTCTACGCATTACCAATCACAACAACAATGCAGTTGTGAAGTATACAGCCGACACGGTGACCACACTCACGTCTATCGACAACGGTGCAACGATTGTTGCAGGCCATCGCACGTTGATGACGAGTAAGGACAGTGGAGCAACCTGGCAACCAATGGAGGTACCCGATGTAGGATCGGTGATTTCTGCTTACGCACTGGCAGGGTCGACCCAACTGATTGGCTACCGCGGCTTTGCAATAACCGAGAATACAGAGGAGCGGACGCCAATTGCTGGCGGCGTATACAGAAACAATGGCAGCGGATGGTCGGCAGTAACATCGCTTTCGGACAACTACGTGTACAACCTCACGGTCGACAACAATGGCGTCATCTGGGCAGTCACTACCACAGCAACCAAGGACTACACCACCGATGTGACCGAGACAGACACGACCATCACGCAGATCGACGTAACGCAGGGCAACATCAACGTTTACAAAAGCGACAATCAAGGACAGACCTGGCAACTAGTGCACGCCGAACCAATTGATGATGATTTTCATCCCATCACTGGTGTAGTGTCGGACGGTAGCGGCATTCATGCTGTGGCGTTACCAGACAAGCTGCTGATCATTCCAGACAATGGTTCTACCGTTCATTCGATTTCCATTTTCCCATTCGGCACCACGTTGCATTCAGCACGCATTGACAGTGTCGGCATGATTTGGGTCGCCGCATCAAACGGAGTGTACGTCGTAGATCCACAAGCACCAACCAGTGTGGCGATGAGTGATGACAACGACGCAACGAAGATGTCAGTCTGGCCGCATCCATTGACGTCAGCCACGGATGCTTACGTGAACTGTCCAACATGTACCACGCAAGTCTACACCGTATTCGACATGATAGGTCAGCCCGTTGCTACGCTACGATCACCACAGATCCCCGCACGACTGCTAGGTCCCGGTTTGTACGTCATTCGCAATGAGCAAGAAGCGGTGAGTGTAGTGGTAACATGTTACTAGTCTACTGAACGGCTTGCAGGACACGTTCGTTGTAACTCGGAAAGAAAAATGATCCGAGTTTGAATTATGAATTTGGAAAATTGGTGCGGGGGGGGGTAGATTGGAGTGAATAGTATAAGTCACCTCTATCCACTCTCCGAAGGTAGTTGCTATGAACGACCACCTAGTGCCTCATTCCAGAGTCGTGTGTACATGCTTGCGGGCAAGTCACAGCCGATGTCTACATGTGCAGGGTTGTATTGAGAAAACGATCAGAGAGAATACGACAACTCGACAGTTTCTGATCATTCTGCTATTGGTTTCACTTACGGCTGCATTCAGTGTGCAAGCGCAGACTGCTGTTGCATCCTTTACTTCGACAGATGCGACACTTTTGGTTTTGCCAAGCACTCTATCGGTCGCACTTCAACAAGAGTTCGGAAGTACTTACATAGTTTCCACGTCAAGCATCCACGTTGAGTGGTGGCAGTCCAAATCAACATGGAATCTTGTAGCCGCAGCAACAAGTCAGGGACAGAACTTTTGGCTTAGTGTCGAACTGGAACCAAGCGCAGACAAACTATACGTAGGAGAGAACAAAAGCACATGTACAATTCAGGCCTGCAACTCTTACCCATGCACTCCAGAGTTGTGTAACGAATGGTGCGATCCTCCACAGTCGCCTCCCAACCCGGAGCAAGATCAATGTCACGCGACTTCTCAGAACCTAACCGTTGCTGGTCACATCGGAAACTTTTACTAGCCACATTACGACGCTGATTTGCAGTCGAGATACAATGGAAAGGGTGATCTATAGATTAGTTGTAGCAGCATCGTTGTCGTTGATACTTGCTTCCACAAACAGTCTTGTGTGTGGTGCGTTGCCTTCGGACGCGACACAGCGTACCTTGGCTGTGATAAACAGAAGTCAACTTGCGATGTCGTGTCAAGCCTATCATGGTGTTCAGGCATTGATGCCTGCAAAGTTGACGAGAGATACCGTTGTCTTTCACATCAAGGTTCCATCCTCGTACTGGGTGTTGGTTCGCATAGGTGATACAACGCACAGGATGTTGATACCCTTGTGTTCAAGTAGCGGACCATCGGATACATTCTGTCTCGTAGTCGATTCAATGGGCAGTCTTAATGGTATAGACGCATATACCGACTCTCAAACGCTACTGTTTACCCTGCAAGGCGAACTGTATAGAGTACTGTCTACTATAAGGGACTGCAAAGGCATATCAAACGCATGTAAGCACTCATTTGAATTATTGGACAACTACTGTCGGGAACTTGAAACGAAGCGCGCTTCATTTTGTACAGCGACTTCTGTGACTGAACGGTGGATGCCGTTCCTTAAGAATGTGATCACAAGCAGGATCGAACGACTGAGATACGTTTGTGCTATCCTTGATTCTGACTTACAGACTATCAGTGTTGATATGGCTCAGCAGGTTAGAACGTTCACCTCGGAGGCACCAGTATTGCAAATTGAAAGCAACACCCCGACTGAAATTGTTCTGTTGTATAGGGATGCACTTAATGCAATCGCTAAGTCCGCTTGTGCTTTACTGCTCAAGTCGTATTGGAATAGAAGCCCAGATGAGTTCTTTACAAATGATGTTGTCGAACACCTGGCGTGGGTAGTTAATGACCCATACTTTAACGCCGCTCGTTCAAGCATGATTCAAGCGGCGTCAGAGCATCTGCAAGATCTTGCAATGGCTAACCCTCCGTCGCTACAGTTTTTACAGTATCTAGATTCTGCCATCGGTCAGTGTGATGAGCCAGGTTGCCTAAAGACTGTCCAGAAGCTTCATGAACTCAAAGATGCGTTACGTATACGCAGAGTCCCTGAGCTGACGGGATTGAATTTGGCAGGCGAAAAGCAGAAAATGATTCTATCCAATTCGAGGTACACAGTGGTGCACTTCTGGGGATCATGGTGTGGACCTTGCTTGGAGTCGAATAAAGCACTTGCGCAATTGCAAGATTCACTGGCAAGTATGGGTGTTGAAATGGTACACTACGCAGTCGAGAATCCCTCAAGATTCGAATCTTGGAAGAAGCACGCGGCTATTCTTCAAGGCCAAAGTTTAATGGGAAGTTTCGGAAGTGGAAGTGTTGCTAGTCAGTTGGCTATTCGCAACTTCCCCAGTTGGATGATCGTGGACAGTAGCAACGCTATAGTTGGCAGATTCTATAGCATCTCGGATGCAGTTGCAGTAATTAAGAGTTTGGATAGTCGTTAACCAGTAGTGCCTCATCTAACGCCGATTAGAAGCTGTTCCAGGATACCGCGATAATGGTAGTTGTTAGTCCATAAACAAGTATGGACGCCACGCATCATCGACCTTCCCCGCATAGTGTTTGATAAACAGCACGTGGTGCGGTTTACGGGGGATGCTCAGCAGCTTCATGCCTGCTTCTTCGGGTGTGCGTGATCCCTTACGATTGTTGCATCGTACGCATGCACAAACGAGGTTCTCCCACTGGTCTGCACCACCACGAGATCGAGGGATGATGTGGTCGACCGTAAGCGGAGGACGATGTTCGCCGCAGTACTGACACTTAAACCCATCACGTCGGATGACATTCTTACGGCTTAGCTCCACCTTCTTGAACGGCATGCGCAGATAGGCGCTGAGTCTGATCACGCTAGGGAAGGGGAATACCTCACGTACGGAGCGTATGGCGTAGGCCGAACGATGTTCGACCATTTCGGCCTTGGTTAAGAACAATAGGAGCAGAGCTTTCTTTGCCGAACAAACGCTGATGGGTTCGTAGCTCTGATTAAGGACCAGGACTTTACCGTTGAGAGTGTAAGACGTCTCCGCCGGTGGGCGGCTAACCAATGGGTGTAAATGGGTAGCGGCGGTACTGAAGATTAGACTCCTCTGACCCTAAAATACATCCAGAACTGGTAATTTCGAACAGCGCAAGAAACAATGCGTGTTTTTTACCAGCACACTGAAACAGATACAAGGGAGTATGGCGAAGGTACCAGCAGTCTTGGCGTTAGAGAACGGACACGTTGTTCATGGCACAGCGATAGGCGCAATTGGTGGCGAAAGTGCTGGGGAGCTGGTGTTTAACACGGCGATGATGGGATATCAAGAGATTCTTACGGACCCATCGTATTACGGACAGACCATCACGTTTACCTATCCGCACATTGGTAATTACGGTGTGAGCGATGACGATTGGGAGAGCGGTAAGATTCAAGCAGCAGGTCTGGTTGTAGCAGAACTCTCCCGAACCTTCTCCAATCGCAGAGCCGTAGCATCGCTTGGCGAGTGGCTTGAACATAACAACGTTGCTGGCATAGAAGGCGTAGACACACGCGCACTTGTACGCATGTTGCGCACCGAGGGCGCTATGCGATGCGTCATCGTCCACGGAACCGATGTTGCCGATGCAGACCTTGTAGCAAAGGCACTCGCCATTCCCTCAATGGAAGGACAGAACCTTACGCCCTTTGTGAGCACGCGCGAGTCATACGTCTCGCCCCACACATCAGGCGGGGAGGGGGCTCGGGCAGGCGCAGGGAAGAATCCTCACGTTGTAGCCCTTGACTTCGGCAGCAAGCGTAACATCATTCGTCGGCTCAACCACTACGGATGCGACGTAACGGTAGTCCCCGGAACAACAACATCAGCCGAGGTATTGGCGCTCAACCCTGACGGCATTTTCCTGAGCAACGGACCTGGCGATCCCGCCGCAGTATCGACAGGTATAGCCACCATCCGTGAGTTGCTCGGCGTCAAACCCATGTTTGGCATTTGCCTAGGTCACCAAATGATGGCCCTGGCCGTAGGCGGCAAGACGTACAAGCTCAAGTTCGGTCATCGCGGAGCCAACCATCCCGTCAAGAACCTGCGCACCGGATCGATCGAGATCACCTCGCAGAATCACGGCTTCGCTGTAGATGCCTCGACACTGCCAGAAAACGTGGAGGTCACCCACGTCAACCTGAACGACGATACGTGCGCAGGCATCGCTATTCCCGATGCACAGGCCTTTGCCGTACAGTACCACCCGGAAGCAGCACCGGGTCCGCACGATAGCGACTACCTCTTCCACGACTTCGTTAAGGCGATGGGGTAAGGAGCGCAACTGCGCATAATCAAGAAACTCAAACAGCAGAAACAACAGAAACAACAGTGCCGGGGTGTTCACACCCCGGCACTAAAACAAGCGAGTTTCGCAAAACGCCTGAAACAATCCCCGGGCTTAAGCCTTGGCACTCAAAGAGTTACGCGGAAAAGGCATGAAATAGTGCCGGGGAGTGAACACCCCGGCACTGTTTTTAGGTTTACGCGATTCATGCCACGTTTAGTGCCGGGGTGTTCACACCCCGGCACTGATGTTTCCAGAAAGGATGTTTCCCAAAGAGTTTTTCGGTCAAGCACATTCCTTGTTGTTCATTTCATGTCGATGCCGTAAGTTTGTCGGCTCTAGTGTACCGGGCAGGTACTCAAGTGGCCAACGAGGGCAGACTGTAAATCTGCTGGCATACGCCTACGGAGGTTCGAATCCTTCCCTGCCCACAGTTAGCAGCAATGCAAACCAGCGGGAGTAACTCAGTTGGTAGAGTCACAGCCTTCCAAGCTGTTGGTCGCGAGTTCGAGTCTCGTCTCCCGCTCTAACGTGCTGATGTAGCTCAGTTGGTAGAGCACCACCTTGGTAAGGTGGAGGTCACCGGTTCAATCCCGGTCATCAGCTCCACGCTTGCAGAGGGGTGTAGCTCAGCTGGTAGAGCAGCGGTCTCCAAAACCGCAGGCCGCGGGTTCGAGTCCTGCCGCCCCTGCAAATCCTGAAGAAAGGACAGTTCATGATAGCACAAACCCGACAGTTTCTCACAGAGGTGAACAAGGAGATGAAGAAGGTCTCCTGGCCAACTCGTGAACAGTTGCGTGAGAGCACGATTGTAGTGATTACTACTACACTGCTCATCACCACGCTTGTGTTTGTGATCGATCAATTGGCAACTCAGCTAATGAACCTGTTGTTCTAAATGGTAACAGATACACATCAACCAGTTCCCGCGTTAGAACCACGATGGTTCGCCATACGCACGTTCACCAGCCACGAGGCAAAGGTCAAGCTCAGTATTGAGCAGGAGATGACGCGCCTTGGCATGGAGAATCGTGTGATCAGCATCGTGATACCTCAAGAAACGGTGTATGAAGTCCGCAATGGCAAACGACGCACCAAGGTGAGGAATTTCCTGCCCGGTTACATCCTCATTGAATGCTCCTTGGACAAGCGCCTGAAGGAGATCATCCTTTCCTTGCCTTCAATCGTCAGCTTCGTCGGTACGAAGACGGAACCACAGGCTTTGCAGAAGGACGAGGTTGATCGCATCCTCGGTAGGGTAGAAGAACGCAAGGATGTGGCTACGGTCGAAACGGCATTCCGCGAAGGCGATCCCGTGAAGGTGATCGATGGACCGTTTGCCAACTTCAACGGTACCGTAAAGGAAGTCAACCATGAGAAGCAAAAGCTAAAGGTAGAAGTTGGGATCCTTGGACGGAAGACGCCCATCGAACTCGACTTCCATCAGGTAGAGCCAGAGAATCATTAATTCATTATCGTGGGAGACGTTGGCTGTGCTGACGTCGTAGACCACAAAAGGAGAACATGGCAAAGAAGGTCATGGGGAGCTTTAAGCTCCAGATCAAGGGTGGCGAAGCCACCATGGCGCCCCCAGTAGGCCCAGCTTTCGGTCAGCGCGGTCTGGCCGGTATGGAATTCGTAAAGCAGTTCAACGCCAAAACCACCAAGCAGCAAGGCACGATCCTGCCGGTAGTGGTTACCTTCTATAGCGACAAGAGCTTTACGTTCGAAGTCAAGTCGCCACCAGCAGCTGTACTGCTAATCAAAGCCAGTGGCGTTGCCAAGGGTTCGGCAGAACCTAACAAGACCAAGGTGGGGAAGGTTACCCGCGCTCAGTTGGAAGAAATTGCCAAGCTGAAGATGAACGACCTTAATGCAAACGACATGGACCATGCAGTGTCCATGATTGCAGGAACTGCCCGCTCAATGGGCCTCACGGTGGAAGGGTAAGAATCAGATGGCAACGAATAAGCGCTATGAGAAGCTCATTAAGAGCTACGACCGCAAGCAACTGTTTGACTATAAGGCGGCAGTTGCCATGGTAAAGAAGAATGCAACGGCAAAGTTCGACGAGTCATTCGAAATCTCGATGAACCTCGGCGTAGACCCACGTAAGGCCGATCAATTGGTCCGTGGTACTGTTGCCTTGCCACACGGCACGGGTAAGACCGTACGCGTACTCGTTATCGCAAAGACACCAAAGGACAAGGAAGCACTCGATGCAGGCGCCGATTATGCTGGCTTTAGCGAGTATATCGAAAAGCTGCAAGGGGGCTGGGCAGATATCGACATTATCGTGGCCACACCCGATGTGATGGGCGAAGTCGGTAAGCTCGGTCGCGTGCTTGGTCCACGCGGTCTGATGCCAAATCCAAAGAGCGGCACCGTAACATTCGACGTAGCCAAGGCCGTGTCGGAAGTCAAGGCCGGTAAGATCGAGTTTCGGGTAGACAAGGCCGGCAACATCCACGCCAGCGTGGGTAAATGCTCCTTTGCACCCGAGAAGCTCGCCGAAAACGCTCACACGTTCGTGTCCACCGTTCTGCGCGCCAAGCCAGCTACGGCAAAGGGCAAGTACGTGAAGAGCCTCTTCTTCTCCAGCACGATGGGACCAAGCGTCAAGGTCGACGAGCATTCCATCGGTGCTGATCACTAAGTCTATTACGCACTGTCCACGGCTCTGCTTCTAACCCGCTTCGGCGGTTGAGCTACGGACATAACATCATTTTTATTTGGAGCCGTATGATAACGAAGGAACAGAAACAAGCCATCGTTGCCGACCTCGTTCAACAGATGAGTGCTGCATCGAGCTTGTACTTTGTAGACTTCACCGGCATGACCGTTGCAATGGACCAGACCTTCCGCAGAGAACTCCGCGAGAAGGATGCAACGATGCGCGTGGCTAAGAACACGCTCATCCTGCGCGCACTGGCCGAAGTAGGCGGTTACGCTATCGACGAGTCCAAGCTATTCGGCCAAACAGGCGTCATCTTCGGATCGACGGATGCAATCGCTCCTGCCAAGGTCATCCGCAAGTACTTCGAAAAGGGCGAAAAGCCCAAGCTGAAGCTTGCCTTGATCGAAGGTCAGGTATTCGATGGATCACAGCTCAAGGCTGTGTCCGAGCTTCCAACCCGTGAAGACATGATCGCCGGTATCGTCGGCAGCTTGCACGCACCAATCTCTGGCATACACGGAGCCGTTAACGCAGTTATGCGCGACGTGATTATGCTTATCGAAGAAGTCGCCAAGAAACAGGCGGCCTAATCCATTCACCAGTATTCTAATTTCGGAGACACCATGTCTGCTATTGTTGATGAACTCGTCGAGAAAATCGGCGCCCTTACCCTTCTTGAAGCAGCTGACCTCAAGAAGGCACTCGAAGACAAGTTCGGCGTAACAGCCGCCGCACCAGTAATGATGGCCGCAGGCCCAGCCGCTGGTGGCGCTGCTGCAGCCGAAGAAGAAAAGACAGAGTTTGATGTTGAGCTCACCGACGGCGGTGGACAAAAGCTTAACGTTATCAAGGTTGTGCGTGAAATCACAGGTCTTGGTCTCAAGGAAGCCAAGGACCTCGTAGAAGGCGCACCAAAGATGGTAAAGGAAGGTGCACCAAAGGAAGAAGCCGAATCGATCAAGAAGAAGCTCGAAGAGGCCGGTGCAAAGGTTACTCTCAAGTAAGTCGAACTCGAATGATACTACCCCGAGGCGGCCATTGTGCCGTCTCGGGTGTTTGTCTTTACCGTCGGTTATCTAGAAAAGTTTTTTGAGCTAAAGGGAGTCCCCGTCCCATGCAAGGTCCACAGGACACCACACTATACACACTGCCATTGCAGCGTTTGCGCGAGCGAGTAACGTTCGGACATGTGGTCAAGCACCACACCTATCCGGATCTGCTCGGCATTCAGATCAACTCGTTCCAGGAGTTCCTTCAGGAAGATGTAAAGCCGGAAGAACGCCGCGAGCTTGGCTTGCAGCGTGCCTTTCAGTCAAACTTCCCCATTGAGGACAACTCTGGTGTGTACGAACTAAGCTTCCTTGACTACTTCGTCGAGAAGCCCAAGTACACCGAAGAAGAATGTCGGGAACGGGAACTCACCCATGCCAAAACCTTGAAGGCACGCCTCCGCTTGTCGTCAAAGGCCGACCCAACGTCGGAAGACCATATCGAAGCCATCGACCAAGAGGTGTACCTGGGACAGATCCCAGCGATGACGCCTCGTGGCACGTTCATCATCAACGGCGCCGAGCGCGTTGTGGTGGCACAACTTCACCGGTCGCCTGGCTGCTTCTTCGACGAAGCACTTCACCCAAATGGCACAAAGATCTTCTCTGCTCGTATCATCCCGTTCAAGGGATCGTGGATTGAGTTTACTACCGACATCCACGACGTGATGTATGCGTACATCGACAGGAAGAAGAAGTTCCCCGTAACAACCTTGCTGCGTGCCCTTGGATACTCAAGCGACGAAGACTTGCTGAACCTCTTCGAACTCACCGAAGACGTTGCAGCTGCCGAACTCACCGAAGACTACTTGGGACGGCGCATCGCTGCCGACGTGGTCGACATGAGCACGGGCGAAATCGTAGCACAACGCGATAACATCGTAAGCCCCGAAATCCTTGAAGTGTTGGAGGGGGCTGAGGTAGACGCAGTAAAACTCTATCGCTACGAAAGTCCAAACGACGAACCGATCATCGCCAAGACTCTGGCCAAGGATACGGCTCGTACTCGCGAAGATGCATTGGAGACCATCTACCGTCAACTCCGCTCTTCCGATCCGCCAGACCTCGATACAGCATGGGGTCTGCTAGAAAAATTGTTCTTCAACCCGAAGCGTTACGACCTCGGTGTTGTAGGCCGCTATCGCATCAACGAAAAGCTTGGCATGCATGTGCCGCTTGATGTGACAACGCTAACGGTCGACGATATCGTAACCATCGTGAAGTACCTTATCGAGGTGCGCGATGGTAAGATGCCGGTGGACGACATCGACCACTTGGCCAATCGTCGCGTACGTACCGTAGGTGAACAGCTCGAGAGCACGTTCAACCTTGGTCTTACACGTATGGCTCGGACCATCAAGGAGCGCCTTAGCGTACGTGACAGTGAAAACATCACACCATCGGAATTGGTTAATGCACGGACGATTACCAGTGTAATCAACCAGTTCTTTGGTACCAACCAGCTAAGCCAGTTCATGGATCAAACCAACCCGCTTAGCGAAATCACGAACAAGCGCAGAACCTCTGCCCTCGGCCCCGGTGGTCTTACCCGCGAACGAGCCGGCTTCGAGGTGCGCGACGTTCACTATACACACTACGGACGTCTTTGTCCAATCGAAACACCAGAAGGTCCAAACATCGGTCTGATCTCATCGCTGGCCATCCATGCTCGCGTGAACAAGTTTGGCTTCATCGAAACACCATACGTCAAGGTGGTGAATGGTGTTGTTACCGACGAGCTTGAATTCATGTCGGCCGACCGCGAAGAAGGCCTCATCATCGTTCCTGCCGGCACCGATATTGATGCCAAGGGACGCATCGTTGGTGAAACCGTAAAGGCACGAGTAAGTGGCGACTACAAGGTCGTATCGCCAACCGAAGTGCACTTCATGGAAGTAAGTACCGACCAGATCACTTCGCCTGCTGCATCGCTGATTCCGTTCCTTGAGCATGACGACGCTAACCGTGCTCTGATGGGTTCGAACATGCAACGTCAGGGTGTGCCACTCCTTCGTCCGCAAGCCCCTGTAGTAGGCACGGGCATGGAAGCACGCGTTGCTCGCGACTCGCGCGCACTGATCCTCGCAGAAGACGATGGTGTGGTCGAGTATGTATGTGCTGACTTCATTCAAGTGAAGTATGACGACAAGCGTTCGAAGGACGAGCGACTAGTAAGCTTCGACAGTGATCGGGTTGTTCGCTACGACCTTCACAAGTTCTATCGCACGAACCAGGACACGGCCATCAACCAACATCCGATCGTTCAGGCAGGTCAGCGCATCAAGCGTGGCGAGCCCCTTCTGGACGGTGCTGCCACCGAGCAAGGCGAACTAGCTCTTGGTCGGAACGTGATGGTTGCCTTCATGCCATGGCGCGGTTACAACTTCGAAGATGCTATCGTCATCAGCGAACGCATGGTGGCTGAAGACGTCTTTACTTCCGTCCACATCGAAGAGTTCACCCTTCAAGTTCGCGATACCAAGCGCGGTGAAGAAGAGTTTACTCGTGAAATTCCAAACGTAAGCGAAGAAGCCACCAAGGATCTCGACGATCGCGGCATCGTGCGCATGGGCGCAAAGGTGCGTGAAGGCGACATCCTGATTGGCAAGATCACACCTAAGGGCGAAACCGATCCAACGCCGGAAGAAAAGCTCCTCCGAGCAATCTTCGGTGATAAGGCTGGTGATGTGAAGGACGTAAGTCTCAAGGCACCACCAAGCTTGAAGGGTACGGTAATCAACACCAAGCTGTTTGCCCGTCGGGTGCTAACCAGCGACAGTGAGTTCCGTCTCGAAGAGAAGAAGCGTCAGGACCTGATCACCAAGCGCGAGCAACAAGCACTTCGCTCGCTCGACATCGAATGCGTTGAGCGCATCGGTGAGTTGCTTGACGGTCAGACAAGTCTTGGTATCCGCACTGCCAACGATTCCATCGCCTTCCGCGCAGGATCAAAGCTCAGTGCCAAGGAATTCCTGGCCAAGTACGAAGCCGGTGCCTTTGTACCATCGGCAATGAACTATGATCAGGACTGGGTTGCCGATTCCAAGACCATGTCGCTACTGCGCAAGCTGCTTGAGAACTACGAAACCAAACGTCAGCAACTCATGCTTGACGGTAGAATCGAGCGTAACAAGATTGCCGCTGGCGACGAACTACAGCCAGGCATTCTGCAGATGGCAAAGGTCTATGTTGCCAAGAAGCGCAAGCTTCAAGTGGGCGACAAGATGGCTGGTCGGCACGGTAACAAGGGTATCGTATCCAAGATCGTTCCGATTCAAGACATGCCATTCCTACCCGACGGAACACCCGTCGACATTGTCCTCAACCCACTCGGCGTACCTTCTCGTATGAACCTTGGACAGTTGTATGAAACTGCTCTTGGTTGGGCTGGTTCGAAGCTCGGTGTGCACTTTGCAACACCAATCTTCGACGGTGCATCATGGGAAGAAGTCGGTGGCTACCTCGAGAAGGCAGGACTGCCAAAGACCGGTAAGACGGTGTTGTACGACGGACGTACCGGTGAAGCATTCGAAAACGAAGTGACCGTTGGCATCATCTACATGATGAAGCTTTCGCACCTTGTCGAGGACAAGCTTCACGCACGTTCCATCGGACCATACTCGCTTATCACGCAGCAACCACTCGGTGGTAAAGCACAGTTTGGTGGTCAGCGATTGGGCGAGATGGAAGTGTGGGCACTCGAAGCATACGGTGCCGCACATACACTGCAAGAGATGATCACTGTAAAGAGTGACGACGTTCAGGGTCGTGCCAAGATGTACGAAGCACTGGTCAAGGGCGAGAACCTTCCGGTTCCGAACATTCCAGAGAGCTTTAACGTACTGGTGCGTGAGCTTCAAGGTTTGTGTCTCGATGTGAAGATCGACTAACACCGACCACTCACGCGATTGGCAAGCCCCTTACCTACAACGAATTGACGAATACCAACTGGAGCCAGAATGCAATTCCAGAACATACCGAAACGCGGATACTCGCAGATCACGATTCGGATTTCTTCGCCAGACGACATTCTTAACAGGTCGCATGGCGAGGTAACAAAACCAGAAACCATCAACTACCGCTCGTTCCGGCCGGAGAAGGATGGCTTGTTCTGCGAAAAAATCTTTGGACCGATTCGCGATTGGGAATGCGCCTGCGGCAAGTACAAGCGCATTCGCTACAAAGGCATCGTGTGCGATAGATGCGGTGTGGAAGTCACCCAGAAGAGCGTTCGCCGTGAACGCATGGGTCACATCATGCTTGCTGTGCCTGTTGTACACATTTGGTTCTTGAGATCGCTGCCGAGCAAGATCGCTGGTGTGATTGGTATGCCTACCAAGGACATCGAGCGTATCGTTTACTACGAATCGTATGTAGTTATTCAGCCGGGTTCGACCGGTCTACAGCCAAAAGACTTGCTAACCGAAGATCAGTACCTTGAAGTGCTCGCGGCAATGCGTCCGGAAGAGCGCAACATGGACGATGAAGATCCACGCAAGTTCATTGCTCTTATCGGCGGTGAAGCCATCAAGGAATTGCTGCGCAGAGTAGATCCAGACGAAGACTACTTTGCCTTGCGCGAGTTGTTGCGCGAAGACATGAGTCAGCAAAAGCGTGCCGACGTTCTCAAGCGTCTGCGCATCCTTGATGCCTTCCGCTCTGCTCCAGAAAAAGATTCAAACAACCCTGAGTGGATGGTGCTGGATATCATCCCAGTGATTCCACCAGACCTGCGTCCGCTTGTTCCTCTTGAAGGTGGACGTTTTGCAACGTCCGACTTGAACGACCTGTATCGTCGGGTAATCATCCGCAACAACCGCCTCAAGCGTCTGATGGACATCAAGGCTCCTGAGGTGATCCTGCGCAACGAAAAGCGCATGTTGCAAGAGGCCGTTGATGCATTGTTCGACAACTCACGCAGATCGGTTCGCAGTGATTCACAGCGCGCACTCAAGTCGCTTGCCGATACGCTAAAGGGCAAGACCGGTAGGTTCCGTCAGAACCTGCTTGGTAAGCGCGTTGACTATTCTGGTCGTTCCGTTATCGTCGTTGGCCCAGAACTCAAGCTCCACGAATGCGGTCTTCCAAAGGACATGGCCGTCGAGCTGTTCAAGCCACTCATCATCCGCAAGTTGATCGAGCGTGGTCATTGCAAGACGGTGAAGAGTGCCAAGAAGCAAGTAGAAAAGAAGACAACAGAGGTGTGGGATATTCTGGATACCGTGATCGACGGACATCCAGTATTGCTCAACCGCGCTCCAACGCTTCACCGCTTGGGCATTCAAGCCTTCCAGCCACGTCTCGTAGAGGGCAAGGCCATTCAGTTGCACCCGCTGGTAACCACAGCATTCAACGCTGACTTCGACGGTGACCAGATGGCCGTGCACGTACCACTTAGCCACGAAGCACAACTTGAAGCACTGCTTCTGATGTTGTCTAGCCACAACATCATGCACACGCAGAACGGTGAGCCAATTGCAGTTCCTTCGCAGGACATGGTTCTTGGTGTGTATTATCTTACCAAGGCACGTCCAGGGGAAAGGGGCGAAGGCAAGATCTTCTCTTCGATGGCCGAAGTCATCGTTGCCTACAACAGCGGCACCATTAGTCTGCACGCCAACATCAAGGTGCGCGTGAATGGCAAGCTCGTAGAGACCTCAACAGGTCGCGTGCTCTTCAATCAGATTGTTCCCGCAGAAATGGGATACATGAACGAGATGTTGGGCAAGAAGCGCTTGCGTCAGGTTATCGCCGAATGTTTCCGCAAGGCGGGTCTTGCCAAGACCGTTGAGTTCCTGGACAAGCTCAAGGAGCTTGGATTTACGACGGCTACAAGGGGCGGACTTTCTGTGTCGATTGCCGACGTAGTAGTGCCTGCCGAGAAGGAAACCATCATCAACAAGGCCCAGGCAGAAGTCGACAAGATCGAAGGCTACTACCACAGCGGTGTTATCACCGAAGGTGAACGCTACAACAAGATCATCGATGCATGGTCAACAGCTACCAACCGTGTTGCTGATAAGTTGTACAGCGAGCTAGCATCAGCAAAGCAAGGATTTAACACCTTCTACATGATGATGGACTCGCAGGCTCGTGGTTCGAAGGAACAGATCCGTCAGCTTGCCGGCATGCGTGGTCTGATGGCCAAGCCACAGAAGACGGCTGCTGCCTCAAGCGCAGAATTGATTGAGAACCCGATCATCTCGAACTTCAAGGAAGGTCTTACCAACCTTGAATACTTCATCTCGACGCACGGTGCTCGTAAAGGTCTTGCCGATACGGCTTTGAAAACGGCTGACGCCGGTTACCTGACCCGCCGTCTGCACGACGTTGCTCAAGACGTAGTGATTAGCGACGTGGATTGCGGCACCATCCGTGGCGTAGAGATGCGCGCACTGAAGGACGGAGAAGAGGTCAAGGAGCCACTCAAGGAGCGCATCCTTGGCAGAACGTCGCTTACGGACATCGTTGATCCGATTAGCAATGCTGTCTATGCAAAGGCAGGCGAACTCATCTCTGAAGATATTGCCGAAGCCATCGAAGCATCACCAATCGAGTCGGTTACCATTCGCTCCGTACTTACCTGCGAATCACGCAGAGGTGTTTGCGAACGGTGCTACGGCAGAAACATGGCCACAGGACAGCTTGTCGACAAGGGAGAAGCCGTTGGAACAATCGCTTCCCAGTCGATCGGTGAGCCAGGTACACAGCTTACGCTCCGTACGTTCCACACTGGTGGTACGGCTTCGCTGTCGCTCTCGCAAAGCGCTGCGATTGCCAAGTTCGACGGACGTGTAGAGTTCGAAAATGTCCGCACAGTAGTAACAATGGGCGACGAAGGCGACCAGCTCATTGCTGTTTCACGTGCCGGTGTTATCAATATCGTCGAGCCAGGTAGCAATCGCATCGTAACCAAGTACGACGTTGTCTACGGTGCCGAGCTTAAGGTCACCGATGGTCAGATGGTTACCAAGGGTGTTACACTTTACGAGTGGGACCCATACAACTCCGTAATCATTACCGAGAAGGCCGGTAGAGTTCGCTATCGCGACCTTGTGTCGAACCTGACCTACAAGGAAGCCATCGACGAGCAGACTGGACACACCACAAAGATTGTTATCGACTCTCGTGACCGGACAAAGAGTCCTGCCATCGAAATCGTCGACGAAGATGGAATCCTCATCCAGCAGTACATCATCCCAACACGTGCTCAGATCGTGGTGGACGACGGCGAAGTAGTTGCCGTTGGTGCTAAGCTGGTAAAGATGCCACGCGATCTTGGTCGTCTACGCGACATTACGGGCGGTCTGCCACGTGTTACGGAACTCTTCGAAGCACGTGCACCGCAGAATCCATCGGCAGTAACAGAGATCGACGGTATTATCTCGATCGACAAGCCAAAGCGCGGTTCACGGATCATCGCCGTTACATCGCTCGACGGTGAGCTTCGCAGGGAATACCCAGTGCCGATTGGACGTCACGTTCTCGTGCAAGAGGGCGACCTCGTACGCGCCGGCGACCGTCTGTCAGAGGGTGCCATTAACCCGCACGACATCCTGCACATCAAGGGCATCAACGAAGTTCAGGGCTACCTGGTGAATGAAATCCAGGAAGTGTACCGGATGCAGGGTGTGAAGATCAACGACAAGCACATCGAAGTAATTGTCCGCCAGATGCTTCAAAAGGTTCGCATCACCGAAGCCGGCGACTCGCGCTTCCTTGAAGGCGATCAGATCGATCGTATTCGGTTTAACGACGAGAACGATAGCCTGAAGAATGCCGTTGTCATCACAGACAAGGGCGACAGCAAGCTGAAGATTGGTCAAATCATGTCGCGTAAGGAGCTCAAGGAGATCAACGACGATCTTAAGAAGCGCGACAAGGATGTGGCAAAGTCACGCAAGGCAGAGCCAGCCATCAGCGAGCCGTTGCTGCTTGGTATCACGCAAGCATCGCTTACCACCGAAAGCTGGCTGTCTGCAGCATCATTCCAGGAAACCACCAAGGTTCTGAGTGAGGCTTCATCGGCAGCAAAGAGCGACAAGCTGCTGGGCTTGAAGGAAAACATCATCCTGGGTCAGCTTATCCCTGCCGGTACCGGTCTCCGCGAATACCAAGACATGCTCGTTGCTTCTGATGTAGGTAACATCTTCGGTTCGGATGCCATTATTCCAAAGGCAGCAGAAGAAGAGGCACCAGCACCTCGCAAGCCAGCGCGCAAGCGTCCGGCACTAGCATAACAGTCAACAACACATCACAAGGGTCGGCGTACTCGATACGCCGACCCTTTCTTGTTTTTGTCACTGTTCAATCATCATCGTTCAAAGTCCAATCCTGCTCGAACGGCAAGGGGCATGGTAGTACGTGCGTAGTAGGTGTCCACTGGCCTGCGACGTTCAAGGTGAAGGTTGTGATGCGCTGTGTTGCCCTGAGTTGAGCTGTGCGGTGACGTGTTGAGTGTACGGTGTTGAGATGAGTTGTGCTGTGCTGTATTGAGTTGTGTGGTGCTGTATTGAGTTGTGCGGTGCTGTATTGAGTTGTGCGGTGCCGTATTGAGTTGTGCGGTGCCGTGTTGAGTTGTGCGGTGCCGTGTTGAGTGTGCTGATCTGAGTTGTGTGGTGTTGAATAGTGCCGCGATGAACTGTGATGAGTTGTACTGTGCCGCGATGTAACGTAACGTGATGTGGTGTTGTGTGTTATGCTGCGCAGCGGTGTAATGCTTCGTGCATGCTACAAGCATTGAATTGTTCAAGACAAAGCTTGGTATCGCCTTTGTTTTTTGGTACTATTGATGCTGACGCGTAGCGACGCATGGTAAAGCTGGTCGCGCGCATCGGATTGACGAAACCTTTGTTCACGAACGGACCTGCCATGATGACCATTGTAACGCGCTGGACAGTAATCAACAGAATGCTTGGTGCACTTGCCGTCGCCTGTTGTATCAGCAGTACGGCATTGTATGCAGCCGACACCTTGTATGTGAGCAGCAATGCAACTGCTGGGGGTGATGGACAAAGTTGGGCCACGGCCTTCGCAACGGTCGATGCAGCCATCGCTGCATGGCAAGACAGCACGGAAGTATGGGTTGCGCGAGGTACATACGCACCACCGTCGCAAGGTTACAACTTCCCCAACGGTCTGCGGATGTATGGCGGCTTCAATGGTAACGAAGTCACCAGAGAAGAACGCGATTGGTATCGTCGGCCTACCGTGATTACCGCGCCAGATGCAGAGACCCTAGTACGCATGAATCAATGTGATTCCAGTTCACGGCTGGACGGCTTTGTGTTGCAAGGAGCAACCGACCATGCACTGTTGATCACTGGTGGATGTCCACGTATCGTTAACTGTCGGTTCCGCAACAACTCAGGGACTACCGGTGCTGCAATCTTGGCCGAAGGCACATCACGTGTACGAATCGAGTATTGCATCTTCGGCGCAAACCAGAGTCAGGATGCGGGCGGTGCCGTCACCATACGCGAGAGTGTAGCTGACTCAGTGGGCTTCGGTGCATTCATTGCCCAATGTCAGTTCTACAACAATGCGAGCTTGAATAGCATTGGCGGTGCCTTGTATATCGAGAGCTCACCAACCATGCCACAGATATCAAGTTGTGTGTTCAATGGGAATTCTGCGCTTGATGGTGGTGCCGTGGCTACGTTGAATGCCTATCTGTACATCACCAATGCTACGTTCTATAACAACACGGCCACAACGACAATAGATTCAGTGGCCTACACATTGCTTCTTCATGGCGGTGCAATTCAAAACTCGATTTGCTGGAACGGCAATCTGCCAGCGACGGCCGTACATGTGCGCAATCGCAAGACCGATGATGCATCCGACACAGCAACGATTGCAAGCACTGCTAATCTTATCGAGGCTGACTTTACCTATGGCTTCTGGCAAGTCAATCCCAACTTCGAAGACGAGTCGAACGTGGCAGGTGCCGACGGCTTCTTTGGCACGGATGACGATGGCTTGCGCTTGTCGAAACTTTCCATAGCACGCGATGCTGGGTATGTTGACCGGTTTGTCAATCACCGGCAGACCGATGCTATCGGTAACCCACGGTTGGTTGGACGCAAACTCGACCTTGGTGCCTACGAGTCACAACGCCCTGGTCGGCTTACCCCACCCGAAATGGTCGAAGAACTTAAGACAGGCAGATACAGTTTCTTCTACCGTCACTCGAAGACAGATTGGGGACAGAAAGATCCCGGCCCATCACCAGAATGTTTCCCTGGCCGCAACCTTATTTACGAAGGCCGAGAAATGATGCGTGAAGTAGGCAAGGCGCAGCGGTTGCTTGGAATTCCAATCGGTCCGGTCGAAAGTAGTCCTGTCTGCCGTTGTTGGGAAACAGCCTTGCTCATGTGCGGTCGTTACGAAAAGGTCGACATCTGGGGCAGTGGCGGCAATGCAGCAACGTTTGCATCGCGCGACTCCGCTCTTAGCACGCTTCCAACGGGCGGCAATCGTGTGATCACGTCGCACGATGCCGTGGCCAATCTCGTGTTCAATGCCGCAGGCGATGGCACTGTCCTTACTACTGCAGAACTCATGGAAGGCGATAACCTCTTCGTGTTAGCACAGACGGACACCTTCGAAGTCGTTGCTCATTGGTGCGCCGACACGTGGGAGCGCTACCGCGTCCGCTTCCCCGATCCTAGCACGAGCGTTCAAGAATTCACCGATGGGCAGGGGGCTTTGGTATGCTTTCCCAATCCAACGTCGGACAACTTGACTGTTCAGGTAGGCGGACGTGAGCAGGTTCGCATTGTGAATTTGCTTGGCAACACACTATGGAGCGGTGTGGTAGATGATGCACACGTGTTCGATACTCGAGCTTGGCCAGCCGGTATGGTGGTAGTCGTTACTGACCATGCCACTAGACCTGTTCTGCTGTCGCGCTAAGCCGCTTGTGCGCCGTATCGTCGAACACGCCTTCCCATCGAGCCACGACCACTGTTGCAAGGCAGTTGCCGAGTAGGTTGACGCTTGTTCGTGCCATGTCCATAAACTCGTCAACCCCAAAAATCATTGCCACAGCAATGGGGGAGTAGTGTTTTAGGTCGGGCGGTAGAAACGACGACAACGTAGCCAACAAGATCACCAGCGATGCTCGTGGTACTGCTGCAACACCCTTTGAGGTAATCATCAGTGCTACCATCATGGCAATCTGTTCACCGATGCCGAAGGTAAACCCTGGGTGTGTGGTTGCAACAGCTTGCATGACGAAGACGCTGGCCATGGCCAGGTAAAGGGTGGTCCCGTCGAGATTGAAACTGTAGCCAGCAGGCATCACGAAGCCAACGATCCGCTTTGGTACGCCGAACTGCTCCATGCGTTCCATGGCCATGGGCAAGGCGCTTTCACTTGAGGTGGTTACAAAGGCCAGCGTGAACGGTTCGCGAACAGCCTTGATAAACGGACGTAACGGAACCTTCGCAATCAGCATCACGGCGCCAAGGACAAACACGACGAACAGGACGAGTGCTAGATAGAGTCCACCGATCAGCATGCCTAAGTACTTCAACACGTCGAGTCCTTGATGTCCTATCGTTGCAGCCATTGCAGCACCAATCCCGATTGGAGCGTAGAGCATCACGATGTTCGTGAACTTGAACATGATGTTTGCCAGTCCTTCGCACCATGCAATGACCGGCTTGGCTACATCGCCAGCCATTGCAGCAGCAATACCGAACAGCACGGAGAACGAAACTATTTGTAATACTTCGCCCCTTGCCATTGCCTCGATAATACTCGTTGGGAAGATGTGCAAGATTGTTTCGATGAGCGTCTTCGGATGATTCAGCGCTATCGTTCCAAGCGTGCCAGGGTCACCCGCCAACGTGACTCCAACACCCGGCTGCATGAGATTCACAACCAGGAGTCCAACGAACAGGGCCAGTGTTGTAACAATTTCAAAGTAGATGATGGACTTCAGGCCAATGGTGCCAACGGATTTCACTGAGCCGCCACCAGCAATGCCAACAACAACGGTGCTAAACACCAGTGGAGCAATGATGGCCTTGATCAGGTGCAGGAAGATGTCGCGTAACCATCCGATCTGTGTGCCGAACTCCGGCCAGAAGTGTCCGATGGCAATGCCAAGGAGCACACCTAAAAAGATCTGTGTTGTTAAGGAAGAACGCAGTGCTCTCAACATCTTGTCCTTGAATGGTACACACAACGTGAATGTCGGCTAAACGAAGATAGTAGGTTTGGCGTCGGTGAACCGTCAATGAACATCCATTGCAAGCAATCACACATAGTTTTACATTGTGAACCCACTCTCCTTCCCGGCTTTTCGCGCCTTTATCACCGTACGATTCTTTACTGCCACAGGTTGGTACATGCAGGTGCTTGTGGTGAGTTGGATCATCTGGTCGATTACCAAGGATCCGCTCATGCTGGGGATGGTGGGCTTAGCCGAGGCCATTCCTGCCATCGGTGCAGCGTTGCCCATGGGGTACATAGTCGACAAAGCAGAGAAGAAAGGCAAGATCAAGCTTGCCTTGTCAATCATCGTTGCCAGTGCAATCGGCACGGGAATCCTGGTGCAGCCTGCCGTACTTTCTGTTGTCGGCTCTTCGTTGTCGGTAACGCTATTACTTGCATTGGTGTTGGTAAACGGAGTTGCGCGCTCCATTTACTCACCGGCAATGTTTACGGCACTCAGTGCAACTGTTCCACTTGAGTACTTGCCACGAGCTACGGCATTATCAAGTGCAACCTGGCAAGGGGCCATGATGCTGGGTCCTATGGCCGGTGGTTTGCTCTACGGTTCTTGCGGGGTAGGGTGGACGGCGGTGGTAACGGTTTCACTCATGCTCATCGGTGCAGCCGGAGTACGCTACCTACCAACCATGCCTGCAATTGTCAGTGCATCAAAAGGATCTTTGAAAGCTGATGTGGTAAGTGGCCTGCGCTTCATCCTCGGTAATCAGATCATCGTCGGCGCCCTCTCCCTTGATTTGTTCGCCGTCCTGTTTGGTGGAGCAGTTGCGCTGCTTCCCGTGTTTGCCGATACGATACTCCACGTTGATGCCAAGGGGCTAGGGTTTCTCAGAGCAGCGCCATCAGTTGGTTCCGTTCTGATGATGGCGTGGCTCAGCTTGCATCCGCCAAATCATCGTGTTGGGAAGTTGCTGCTTGTTGCTGTTGCTTCGTTTGGCGTTGCCACCATCTGCTTTGCACTTAGCACAAGTTTTGTGGCAAGCCTAGTCATTCTGCTCCTGTTGGGAAGTGTTGATGCGGTAAGCGTGGTGATCAGGCATACAATTCTACAACTCCACACGCCGGACGATATGCGAGGTCGCGTGGCATCTGCCAACACCATGTTCATTTCGTCATCAAACGAGATTGGCGCGATCGAAAGCGGTGTTGCCGCACGGTTGATGGGAACAGTTCCCAGTGTTGTCTTCGGTGGAGCGATGACTCTTCTTGTTGTTGCCATCACAGCATTCAAAGCCCCCTTGCTTCGTAAGCTCGACAGGTTGCAGGCGTGACTAAGCGGTGAATTGATGCGGAGGGGATGTGGGAAACCCGAACGGCAACTTTCATGTTAGACATCGATTCCTAGCGTACAGTGGCGTTGATACGCAGAAATAACAGGTGTCAGATAAACGGTTAAGAAACTTGCTCGAACCTTACAAATTCAGTATATATTCGTATCGCAACGATTTTCCAATAATCATCGCGGTTTGTTATGAACTACCCCCCCCCCGCACACTGTTCCTTGAGTGAATGTGATCGGATCACCAGCACTCATCTGCTAGGCACTCCTAGACACACGCTGCTTTCATGCGTACAAAGATTTTGCTTGAGTGAATCGTTGCAAGTCCTTCCTAATCGATCGTTGAGGATTCGATTGCTACTTCCCATCCTTGTCCTCTTTTGCTGCGCTACTGGCGGTATTGTGGCACAACAACCATCATCTGGTTTCTATTGCGATTGTTCCATGTGGCCTGGCATGTGGCAAGGCGTCATCAATACTACCATTTGCGTAGATGGTGATACACTAGATGTTCAAATTCACTATTGCCACCATGTAGCCAATCCACCGGCTGAAGATATTTGTGACCCAAACGATCTTGTTGACGCTTTCACAAACTTCAAGAAAGTTTGCGGTGTCAATGGAAGCGTTCTTCCGCCCGGTAAGGCTCAGCAGATTATGGCAGCCGTGTACTATGCGCTTGACCCTTTTGGCGGCGACATACTCAACCAGAGAGCGTCAATTCCATATTGTGACCAGCCACCGAATAGATATTGTTGGCATGTGAACACCCCTAGGTGCGTCAGATATGTCGGCAATTGTTTGGAAAACTGTGCCAACTCCACTGATGAATGTTGCATGGACTCATGGGCAATGTGTGTGGACAGGGCTACTGGAATGCCATTACTAGAAAGAAGAGACGCTGGCGGCTGTGCACATCCGACCGTGACGTGTAACCTTTCGTGCATAACGATAGATTGTGGCTTTGTACCTGGTGAATTGGACTTTTGCAATTGACAGGGGCTGGTATGATCGAGAGTTTGCTAAGAACTGGTGTTCGACTACCAATCATGGTCCAGATCTGCTGCATATGCATTGGCTTGAGTACTTCAGTACTGGTGTATGCCCAGCAGTGGCATCAAATCACGAAGGTGGTAACTGGACTTGGTGGCTCGGCATATAGTACGCTAGGGACTGCGACGGCAGTAGTGTACGATTCCTCCAGGGCCTGTTATTGGTCGAGCTTCGGGGGGTATCTCTCACGCTCAACTGATGACGGCGAAACCTGGACGGTTGAGTTGTTTGATGGTGATCAGCCAACATGGGGAGTCGATGAGGTGTCCTCCAAACAAGGAGTATCGGTTGTAGGCTGGGCTGATCGTTTAGGTATCAAAAGAATTGCCATCCTTGATGCAGGCAGAGATACGTGGGTTAAGGCACCCTTTGAAGCAAGCAAGTTTAGCTCAATCGCTCAAACGGCTACGTCGCTCGTCATGGGTGTTGATGAAACGAACTCCCGACTACTGTGCAAGAGTCGAGGCAACGATCTATGGGCAGAGTTTCCGTTTCATGAAGGTCCGCCTATTCTTTATAACTGTGACCTTCAAGATGTTGGAATGGATATCATCAGTGTTCGAGGTAATGGTTACTGGAGTGAATATGATGCAGATTCCAACCTGATGCGTACAACTCCAATATCGCAGGATGCCCTTGGCTATACCTATACCAGTGTTAGGACGGAGATTGCCTCTGGGCTGCAGAAACTTGTTGGCAAGAAGAAAACGTACATCCTTGCATTCAGTGACGATGCAGGAGTAACCTGGCGTGAACTTGATACACTACGGTTTCAAAATTCACCAATTGTGCTCACTGCCAATAGTGGTGACGATATGCGCACAACGCTGATCAAGTATAACGGATCTTGCATCGTCATTGTTCTAACAAGTGGACATGTAGTTAGTACTTCAGACCTAGGCAAGTCTTTTCGATACCGTGGCTCAATAGATTGTCGGAGTGGCGTCCTAGCAACGAATAGTTGTTCGATTCTACCAAACGGCGATGTTGAGTTTGTTGATTGCGGCTCATGTTATCGTCTGCCTGTAGACACGTTGCAACCATTGCAACGACTGTCCGACAATTTTGGATTATACTCCGTAGCACGTAGTCCAACGTCAAGAGTCGCCATAACAAGACCGCAGAATCTTGCCTTGAGGTCAACGGACGATGGTCAAACATGGTTCCTTACTGGGTATGCACCTGAGCTGGTGGACATATCCGGAATCAATGCCACTGGGCTTACCACAATGGTAGTGAATCGAATTCACGCTACCGACTCTACAGCGATATTCGGCGTAAGCGAGAATTCGAAACTTGCTATACGGTATGTAGGTGCCGACCGCGGCTGGCAAGCACTGCATACGTTCCCGGAGGTGTTTGTGCGGTTTAACGATGAAGGGGACCCGAAGTATGCGCTGGAGAACTTCCCATTGCAAGAGACAGACAGTTCAGGGCTGTTGCTACTTGGCAAAAGGGAGGCCATGAGAGTGACTGATGGTGCAGACACCGTCGAAGTCCTACCGACTCCGACCGAGCCAGACGATCAAGGTGAAGTGGTGCGTTACTACCAGCGAAGTAGCAATGTGCAGTTCTGTTTAAAGCGAATGTTGTGGAGGTCGCTTGACGATGGAAAGCATTGGGAGCAAGTCGGATCAGGTTTGCCGGCTGACAGCGCTGGCGTTGTGCAGACCATTTCAACGATGGTGCGGTTAGGCAACGGCAAGCTGCTCTGTGGAATTCGTGGCTATAGGAGTGTTGGCCTAGACGACGACACAGTTCAACGCCAAGGCGGCTTCTGGGTTTCTGCCGACGAAGGGGCAAGCTGGCAACCCATTGGTGGACAGCTCGACAACAGTCTCTGCGTGTGGTATCTCCACCGGAAGGGACAAACAAACGGGGATCCATTGACTGTAGTTGACAGCCAGTCTGCCGACACGTTGATCGCCGCCGTAGCTAATGTGTTAACCAACGATCTGACTTCCTCAATCACCATGAACGATGCAAACCTCATGGCGAGTGTTGATGGGGGACTAACCTGGACCGTTGTGTATTCCGAACCACGCAGGCAGCCTGCAACTGGTGTTCGAAGAGAGATCCTTTCGACTGCCGATAGCCGACTTATAGCTACGACCGTTGAGAACGGTTTGATTGAGTCTGCAGATGGCTTTCATTGGTACCCTCTAGGTGGTTCCGAGCTTGTTAACCACACCATCTTCGATGTTGATGTCGATGCAAGTGGTGGAGTGTATACATCAACTAACAAGGGTGTTTATCGGTTGGTGCTGCCAACCTCTACCGATGACGCGACCATTAACATACCGTATCGTGGTACCGAGTTCTTCACCATGTGGACATACCCTACGCCGTCGTATCGCAAGCTTACTGTGCGTCTTAACAATGTCGAGCTAGTCAACAATGAGTTTGGAACCCTCGGTCTGTATGATATGTACGGTCAGCATGTCTCTGACCTTACGTCCTGGCTGCAGACCAGACAGCAAAGCGGTAGGGTGGAGTTTGACGTACCATTGGAAGACCTGCCTCCTGGGGTGTACTTCCTGTTGCTCAACACCGGGCTAGGGCAGTTCTCGTCCAAGGTCCTTATTGCACCGCGACCGTAGAGTTCCTGTTAACATTTTCGTTGATATGCACAACTGAGCGATGTAGAGTTCAAACTCTTGCAACCTGTGGTTGTACAACAGTGGTGTTGGTATTGATCGGCCATGATCAACTCACGACGGGTTGAGTCATGTCTTGCACGTCGTGAATTGTCTTGGAATGTGAGTTGCAACTCATAAAGCCCTCTCACTGTATGGCAGTCTCTGGTGGTACCTACCAATGTCAAAGGTCAGGTGGTCAGACGGCTTCACTGTGTGTATCGCCCATTGTCGCATTTGGTTTGTTGAGATTCCTTAATAGCAATGACCCGATGGCGACATTAAGCTATGGCTCTGATGTCTGGCTAATTGTCTGGACTCCTGCGATATAGAGCTCACGCAAGCGCACACATGGGCACACAGCAGCAGTAGCAAGGAATTCAACGGCGCTCTCACTCATAGTTCATGCGATAGCGATTGCATAGAACTCGATACTGTGAGTAGGGTCGATTATTCGGTCCAGTCTGTGGTTACAAATTAGTTGTTAAGCTGCCTTGTTGGTGAATGCTGTCGATGGTGGTCGGTAATTGTGTTTGCTGTGTGGTCGTTGCGTGTTGTACATGTGTAGCCACTGATTTGAAAGGATGTGTGCCTCTTCAAGTGAGAAGAAGACTTCGGCGTTGAGAACTTCTCGACGATAGGTGCCGACAAAGCTTTCTGCGAATCCATTCTGCCAAGGCTTTCCTGGATCGATGTATGCA
>JAGFIZ010000071.1 GCA_024103135.1 Bradyrhizobiaceae bacterium
CGGCAATCACGATGCTCTGACGGTGTTTAGTGGGTCGACGCATACCTTTGGTATCACCCATCCGATGACGTCAACAACTGGTACATTTGAACAAGCCATCGAGCTAACACTTGCCTACTTCACGTCATGAAGAATCTTATCACATTCGGTTTTCTTGCCTGCCTGGCAACGGGTTGCGCTCTCTTTACCGTGGGTGGAAGTGGTTATGTTGAACCAGAAATCGAACGTAGTCAACGGTCGTCAGCCGGCGTGGTTCACCTCTGGAAAGCGGAGCTCGACAGCGGCAACCTGGCTGCGGCAACGGAACTCATGCGTCGGAAGAATGGCGATGCCTTGCTTGCCGTGGAACGTTATGAGTTGGCCGACGAACTGCAGCGCTGGCAGAAACGTCTTGGCGGCAAACCGATAACATCAACGACGATTGATACGCTTTCAAACGACCAACACACTGTCCACCTCAAGGTTGACTACATCCGCACGGCAACGTTTACCACACTAAGCCGCGCAGGAACCTGGTTCATCACGAACATTCAATAAAAAGCCCCCTTCCACCAAGATGAAAGAGGGCAAATGATTGACTCGTAATTGATCGCTGTCTTAGCGAATCACAAACGTTCCCGTCTGCAACTGCGAACCAGCAATGAGACGCCAGGCATACATGCCTGCGGGAAGAGCATCGGTATGCAACGTAAGCGTGTGACTGCCAGCGCCCAACACAACGTCGTACGGCTCCAACACCTGATTGCCTTGAACATTCGTAAGCACCATTTGCACGGTGGACGGAGCGTCGAGTGTAACGTCGACCGATACTCGATCACGTGTTGGATTTGGATAGGCTAGCCCAGCACGGAGTGTAACAGGAAGGTCTTCTTCTACGGATGAGGTGGTGAGGTGACGGTGAATAAACTCACCTGCTGGGGCAACGTAGACGTCGTTCTGTGGCGTCACCGTGATACCATATCCAGAGCCACTACTTGGCAAACCGTCATTCTTGCTTGTCCAGTTTAGTCCGCCATTGCTTGAGTAGAAGACGCCTGACGACTTCTCCGTAATGGCCCACACATCATCACCAGGACCGAAGGCAATACCGCGAATGCGATTGTTGGTAATGTCTCTGTTATCCCAGCCCTCCAGCAAATACTCCCAGGACGTACCGTCGTTGGTCGAACGCATCACCACGGCATTGGGTGACTTCGTCGAGCCTGGCAATGAATTTCTGCCAATGTACAGCACACCGTTTCTGTTAGCGGTCATTGTCAGGAAGTTGTCATCGCTCTCGCCAGAGTTTGGATCACTATCGATACGCGTCCACTGACCACCCATATTCGATGAGCGATAGAGTCCCTTGTTGTAGCTCACAAGCACGAACATCAGGTCGGAGTTGGGCGACATGAACGTTTCGAAGATTGACGACATGGCACTTGGAAGGTTGCTCTTGGGAATCTCCGTAAACGTGTCGCCGCCGTCAGCCGAGTAATACATGAACAAGTCAGGACGCCCTGCGTCATAGCCCACAAACACTGCTGTTTTTCCGTTGGGCAGCTTCTCCAGACTCGCGCTAATGCGTGCACTTGACGATGGCTCAATACCAATTGGCAGTTTCTCCCAGTTATCACCATTGTCCTTTGATCGAAGCAGTCCATAGCCCTTTACACAGGCATACAAGGTTCCATCTTCGGCAATCCGAATGGCATCGACTGAGTGGAAGTTTGCGCCACCATCGTCAATACCCTTGTCCAGCCGAACCCACGACTGTCCTAGGTCCGTACTCCGGTAAATGGCACTATACGCCGTGCCGGCAAAGACGTGTCCTTGTGCATTGGATGCAATACAATTCGTTGATGCTGGCGGACCTGCAGAAGCCTCCCAGAACTGAGCACTTGCCTGAACAGATAGAATTAGAAATGCGGCTAGAACAAGTCGCATGGACACTCCTGATAAACTGTGAACTCCAAGATAAGACTTATCCGCGACAGAGGGATAGGTCAGGGGGCTGGGTAGTACGGCATCGGTCAGAACGTCTTTCAGTAGCTTCGTAACCGTTGGACACTGCTAGAACAAAATCGCAGTGTCGTTCCAACTGTTGCAACTAACAAGGGCGGACAGCTTCGAATCAATGAGAATTCACTTCATGGGTATTGGTGGCACGGCTATGGGCTCGGTAGCTGTTGCCTGTGCCAGGATGGGACATCACGTAACAGGGAGCGATCATGCAGTCTATGAACCCATGTTAAGCGTCCTTGCCGAAAGCGGCATTGTCTGGCATGAGTACGGTGATGGTACGACGCTGCTCTCTGATCCACCAGACCTTACGGTTGTTGGGAATGCCATAAGCCGTGGACACCAGGAGCTCGAAGCAATTCTCGATGCTCGCCTCCCTATTACGTCGGTCTCGGCATTCGTCGGAGAGCACTTGATTGCTCGCAACACCAGTATTGTCTGCGCTGGCACCCACGGGAAAACCACAACGTCGTCACTTGCTGCATGGATCCTGGAGCATGCACTCTTCAAACCTGGCTATTTGATTGGCGGCGTCCCTCATGGATTTGACGGTGGTTGCAGGCCCGTGCATCCCGACGTCCACAACACCCGTGCAGGAGTGTTTGTGGCCGAAGGTGATGAGTACGACACAGCATTCTTTGACAAGCGCAGCAAGTTTGTTCACTACCGTCCAACCGTGGCCATACTCAACAACCTTGAGTTTGATCATGCCGACATCTTCCCTACGCTCGATGCAGTGAAGAATGCGTTCTCTCAACTCGTTCGCATTGTACCGCGAAATGGCCTAATCCTGGCCAATGCCGATGACGAGAATGTTCAATCACTGCTTGGGCAAGCTCCAACTACGGTTCATACCGTTGGACTTAATGACCAGGCTACGTGGCGCATCGCCAACGTCGATTCTCAACCCACGCATACGACGTGGACGCTTGACGGTGACAGCCAGCTTGGTCCGTTCACGTTGAACATGCCAGGCCTACACAACGTGCGCAATGCCTCGATGGCCCTGCTGGCCTGCATGTTCGCCGGCGTAACGGCCGAAGAAGCACAGCGTGCATTACTGGAATTCGTACCGCCTAAGCGACGTCTCGAAGAGATTGGACGATGGAAGGGGGCAATGGTCGTCGACGATTTCGCTCACCACCCGACGGCCATTCAAGCAACGATCGCAGCCGTTCAACAGCGGTACCGCACGCGCATTCACGTCGTGTTCGAGCCACGCTCCAACACGACAACGCGGAATGTGTTTCAGAATGAGCTTGCGGAATGCTTCAGTGGCGCTACATCCGTTGTCCTTGGACCAGTCCATCGTCCTGAACGCTTTGCAGAGCATGAACGGTTGGATACTGTACGACTCATTGCCGACATACAGCGAAGTGGAATCACCGCATTATCGATTCCAACGGATCGCTCTGCCGACCCGCAATGGGGTGCCGACGTGTTGTCTTGGTTAGAGCCGAGGGTCGAAGCGACCGACGTAATCCTGCTGCTGAGCAACGGCAATATTGGTGGGCTACGCGAGATGCTTGTGGGTAAGCATGGTGCTATCGTCTGATGAGGATTTTCTTGAGTCCACTCAGCACCGTTGCACCATCGGCTCTGCTGCCACTCACACGGTAGTAGTACATCCCGGGCGGGACTGCCGATCCATCTGTCGTACGCAAGTCCCATTGTAGTCCGCCATTCCCATCTTGCTCATGCAATGTTCGCACTGGCTTGAAGGAGATGTCCAACACTTCAACCGTTGCATTCTGCGTGAGATTGGCAAACGTCACGAAACCGTCTGAAGCAGCCGAAACCGGGTGCGGATACACAAAGACGTTGTCAAGCTCCGTGGCTACGAGAACAAAACTGAGTTTGCTCCCCGTACCCGTGGTCAATGGAATACTGGTTGTAGAGACTACGTCCCGAGCTGACAGGGTGTAGGTTGTACCAAGTGCGGCAAGGGGCGGATTGGTACTCAGATGAATGCGTACTGAAGAGTCTCCCGCTCGTTCGATGGATTGCACCGTCCCCATTGGACTCAGGCTGTATGCGGCAACGTTTAGCGCCGACTCTGTTACGGGCATGGTATAGGTAAGCAGGAGTTCAGTGTTCGATACTACTTCAAGACTTGCCATGGCGAGTATCGACGCATTGGGTGAGTTGACCACTCCAAGTAAAAGCTGCGTGTCCTGTGTGGGTATACCCTGTTTGTCGGGGAATGCTTCAACAGTTACAAGCACCGACGCAGGGCTACCAGGCAACGGGTCAAACGAAACAAGCAGCTCCGACTCACTGACAAGACTCACGCTCCGTCCCCGTGCAACAATACCCTCAGCCGTATTGGCGAGAGCAAATTGATGTGGGTCTGGTGCTACGGGTGAGAGCTTGCCATTGTATTGGAAACGGAGTTGTGCGCCACTGGCCAAACTTTGAACCGATACGGTTTCGGGCTGCATACGTGTGATTACGAGCGACGCACCAGTTTGTACTCCTACGATTGCAGATCGTTCGCTGTCCTTCACTTCCTGTCCGGAGGCAATCGCACTCACTCGATACTGGTAATACTGATCAAGCTCCAGGTTAGCATACTCAACACTCGTCGATGTTGTTGTATCCACAAGTCGCCACAGTTCCGTGCCAGTACGCCTGTACACGTAGTAACCGCCAGCTTGCGGAACAGGCATCCAGGAAATCTTCACGCTAAGTGGAGCAATCAACTTGGCAACCACACCTGCTGGAGTAGGCAATTGACTGGACGTTTGAGTGAACTCAATGAAACGGAAGTCGGTCATAAGGCCCAGGTTCCCGACTGTTGTACCAAAGCCCAACTCGGCGACGCCGTTGCCATTGAAGTCATGAGTCAAGAACCTTGGCGTAACCACCAGCGGTTGGTATAGCAGAGGTTGAACTCCCCTCGTGCTGTCCCACGTAAACACAAACAATCGTGGGAAGGCACAGATGATCAGCTCGTCACCGGGTACTCCATTGACCTCAGCCACTGACAGTCCATTACGGTAACCGATACCATATCGGACACCGTAAACCTTGTCCGTCCATACCTGTCCGTAGCTATGGGATTCCTTGGCAGTGAACAACCGGTAGGTCCAGGTTTGCCTTCCGTAGTCGCCTGCTTCGTCAGCATAAGGGTTGTCGGGCACACCAAGAAGTATGTCGGCCTTACCGTCACCGTCAACATCGCCGCAGGCGACGTAGCCAGAGCCCCCTACCCCTTCCGACTCAAAGGTAAATGTGGTGACGAAGCCACTGGGCGTATACTCGGCAATAACAAGGTCACCATCGTTATCGGCAAAGGCAATGTCAGTGCGTCCGTTACCATCGAAGTCTGCACAGGCTACGCTCACCTCGTCAATGCGATTGTCTGCATTCCCTGGTGCAGGTGGTGTGGTATTGACGATGGAACCGAGTTGCTGCCATGTGCCGTTCTTGAACGTCATAACGGTGCAACCACTGTCGGACAGCATGATCAGGTCTTCATGTCCATCGCCATCAACGTCTGCCATTGCAGCTGCATTACGGTCAAGCATGGTATCGGCAAACACAACCGTTGAAAACGGTGCATCATCAGCACTCTTCTGCTCGAATAGGACGGCCTTGCCTACAACGTGAACGAAGGCTTCAAGCAAGCCATTACCATTGGCATCGCCCATGCCTCGTGGTATCCAGATGTCTCGTGTACTGTCGGTTGCAACAAAGTCGAAGCCGCGGCGCTCGACAAGGTTAAGCGGACCAAACGAGCCGCTCTGCAAGTTGCTCATGAGAAACGCTTGGTTCCCGTTTGAGCGAACGTCACGTACGTCATCAAGCACATAACCGGCAAACTCACCGTTGTCTATCTGCTTAAAACCCGTGAGCGGCATGGCCGTGGTATCAAGATCATACCGCGTCGTGAATGATGCTGTGTCTCCCGATGCAGCTCGCACAATGGCGGTGACCGTGCCTGTTCGAGCGCGAACATCGTTGTCGATCGTCGTGCAATGCGACCTCGTAAAGCGAAGATCATTGACTGACGTGTCGGCCATCGAACCGTCGGGCTTATTGATGAGCGTGAGTTGCGTCGGCCTATCCGTACGGATGCTAACAACGCCAACACGCAGGTCTGCATTCCAGGCTGGGACAACCTCTGCAGCGGTGATGTGCAAGGTGTCTGTTGTTACGATTCGCAATCGCCTACGAGATTCAAGCCAACGTCCGGTCTTCAGATTGACAACCAGGCGCAACACGATGTCACCACTTGGAAGTTCTGCGCTGCCGACCTTGCATATCGTGCCTTGGACTACGGCCTTGTTGCTATGGTGTACCGACGTCCACGACTGTGGTTCTACGCCGCGACCGATGTACACATCTAGCGATTTAAACAACGAAGCGTAGGCCCATCCAGTGACTGTTATGGAATCGCCGTCGTGTACAACGAGCTCCTGCTCGTTACGTGGTGTGGCAATGTGTACTTCGGTTTCAACCAGGTGACGCAATGCAGCGTCCACCTGAAGTCTGCCTGCACCATACTCTCCATCCCAGCCACGCAGTCCTAGGTCTATGGACGTTTCCGTAAGGATGCCTTGAATTTGTTGTGCGGTGATGGAAGGACGCTGCTCAAGGAGCATGGCTGCCGATGCTGCCACCAAGGGGGCTGAGAACGATGTGCCGCTCACTGTACGATATCGTCCACCAACGGCTGTGGTGACAATGGCCTCACCTGGTGCAACAAGGTCTACAAGTGAGCCCGTACTGGAGAAGACCGATCGTCTATCGGCGCTATTCGTAGACCCAACCGCTATCACTTGGTCATACCCGGCAGGGAACTGTCGGGATACTAGTCCGGAATTCCCGGCGCTCGATACCAGTACACATCCAGACTCGGCTGCAAAGGTGATCGCATCGCGTAAGACTGGCGAGTCTACACCGTCACCAAAGCTCATGTTGACGACGTTGATGCCATTGGCAGCCGCATAAACGAGAGCAGCGGCAATGTCATCCTCTTCGGCATTGCCCGTAGCATCAAATGCCCGCAGGACGACGATTCTTGCACCGTACGCCAAGCCAGCAATGCCGATGCCATTGTTTGCAGTCGCAGCAATCACACCTGACACGGACGTACCATGCCCTTGTTCGTCAGACGGCAAACCATCTGGGTCTGCATCGTCACCGAGATTGTGGATTGTTTGATGTACGAAGTCATAGCCGATCACATCATCAGCGTATCCATTCCCATCGTTATCGATGCCGTCAAGGTCACCGAACACCCCTTCATACTCCTGTGTACTTGGCCAGGCTTCGAACGTACCGTTATGATTGACGTCTTCCTGGACATTGACGGAAAGTTGTGTTCTCAGGTCGGGATGTTCCCAATCGAGTCCTGTATCAAGAACGCCGACAAGAATCCCTTTTCCTGTTGCTAGGGGCCATGCCTTGGATGCTCCGACAATCGACAAGGCATATTGAGATGCCGAGAGTGAGTCGTCAGACATGGATAGATCATGCACCTTGAAAGTACCAAGCGGAGTAATGTGCTCAATGCTAGTGCTGCCAGCAAGTTCTCTTGCCTGCTCAGGCGTCAAGTCCACGACAGCATATCGAAGGAGTCTGCCTAGTGCACCACTCGAGGCCGACAGCAGCGATTGACGCCTGAGCATTGCCTGCGCAACCGGCTCGGCAACTACGTATCGTGCAGTCTGCGGAAGATCGACAATCGTCGCACGTGTACTTAGAAGCACCACATACGGTTTTGACACCGCCGTTGTCAGCGCCATACACATTACGCATAGCACTGATGCAATTCTACCAAAGGTCATAGTCCAACCCCGTACAGTTCTTTCCGTGCCACAGCCATCGCGACGCGTAGTAACGGCAAGTCGGCTTCTGCCCCAACATGTTCACGAATGTGACGGAGCTTGGCGTAAGGATGATTTCGCATGTAATTGGTAACGTGGTGAAGCAACTCTTGTGGTACGATCCGATCTGTTTGGACGGACAATCCTGACTCAAGTGCGCGCTGCACTAATTGTGCAGTTGCTGCAGGAGTCGAATGTAATCGTTTTGCAAGGTCCATAAACGTAGAGACCTCATGGCTTAGTCTTGCCACCCTCTCCACATCCTCGTCGACTCGCACCTTGGGTATCGCCCGCACAGTTTTGCGAATTGCCTGCTCAATTGCGTCGACAACGTCTGCACCGTACCTGGCAATGAACAGACTACTGCCATGGTCACCCGGTCGAAGTTCACTGGCTTTAGTCGGCTTGTCCATTGCCAGTCGTTCCAGTGCACTGAGTGACAACAATGCCGACGGAACAGCGTTCTCCTGCGATGCAAGCCGATCGCGCAACGTTACAAGGGCTCCGTAGACGCCAGGATCGACTTCACGAATCGCAGTTAGCGTCAGGTCTAGACGGCGTGGTAGAGACTTCTGCTGCTTTGAGCCTAGGGCAGAAACAGCGATCGTCGGGTACTGACCACTACTACGAACCAGCAGGTTTTCGGTAATTGCCTCATCAACCAAACGCAATACACGCGATCGGGAGTATTCGCGAAATGCACCCCAGCTTGTTGCGCGGTCAAGACGATACTTGACGACTTGCTCCGACACCGTAGCAGAAAGCACGTCGGCAATGACGTTGCGACCAAATCTGCCATTGAGCTCATGAACGCAGCGTACCACCGTTAGATAGTCGTCATGCGGGACGTTGATGGCTTTTACACCAGTATCACCAGTGCAACTAGAACACATGCCACAAGTCCCGACAGCTTCTGAATCACCAAAGTACCGGAGGACGTAGTTGCGTTTACATTGTGGTGTTGTGGCATAGCCAATCATTGCGCTCAGTTTTACTACGGCATGATTGCGTCGTTGATGGATGGTTTCCATCTCCACCGGCAACGTGCCCCCGGTGACGTAGTCGGCAACAACAACCAAGCCCCCTCCTTGATCCGGCTCTCTGAACTGGATCAGTCGAATGAGCGTCATCGCTCTAACGGCTTGCTGGAACTCATGTGGTGAGAGTCCATGTTTTTTGAGAAAGGCTGGGACGTGAAAGGAGATACCCATCTCTGGACCACTACCTTGCAGCGCACGCACGATTGCCTGTACGGCTGTCCGCCGTGAAGCAGGTTGCTGCTCTGCAAACTCACGCAATCGGGCATGCGTTGCTCGTTGCAACAGCATTGCCGTGCCGGTTGGATTTGTACGTACCAGTGCACCGTTGCGTTCAAGTGCAGCAAGCACACCGCGTACACGTGCCACCGGCTGGTGAAGGTCCGCAGCGATGGAGCGATCGTCGGCCAACACTACCTGTCCTACCGAGCCCCCTTTCATGCGAAATGTCAAGTACTCGAGGACGCTCCGAATCTCTGCTTCTTCGGGATAGGTGCACTCAATGAAGAAGTCCATCAGACGCTTGTCCTCGGAGCAATACAGGAGTGTGCAGACCGACGGCTTGCCGTCGCGACCAGCTCTGCCGGCTTCCTGATAGTATGCTTCGATGGTAAGAGTGAGATCGGTGTGAACTACATGGCGGATGTCTGGCTTGTCGATGCCCATCCCGAAGGCATTGGTGGCAATGAGCAGGTTGGCTCGACCATTGACGAAGTCACCCTGTATTGCTGCACGTTCAGCCGATGGCTTGCCTGCGTGATAACCACGGGCCATGATCGAGCGTTTGCGCAGTTCGTCGACCATCGTGTCGACCCTTCGTCTGGAGCCGGCATAGACGAGAATTGGATCAGCAGGATGTTGTTTGGCTAGTTGCGTGACAAACTCCGTCTTGTGTGGAGTATTCTCGACGCGAAAACTCAGGTTGGGTCGACTAAATCCTCGCACAATAACAATGGGCTTCTGCAACTGCAGCGACGAGCAGATGTCGTCGCGCACATCCGGTGTTGCCGTTGCCGTGAGTGCTACAATAGGCGTACGTGCTCGGTGTTCGAAGATCTTTGGAATCGTCCGATAGGCAACGCGAAAGTCATGTCCCCACTCCGAAATGCAATGTGCCTCGTCGACAGCCAGTAGACTAAGTGGTACGGTGGACAGAGCGGATAGGAACTGACTACTCTCAAGTCGTTCCGGTGCGATGTAGAGCAGCTTCGTCTTCCCCAGGTGTGCATCATAGAGAATCTGGTTCACGTCACCCGACGGGATGCCGCTATGCAAGCATGCTGCAGCAACCCCATGTTGCTGCAATCGCTGCACCTGATCGGTCATCAAGGCCACGAGTGGCGAGATCACCAGCGTGCATGCCGGGAACATCAGGGCAGGAATCTGATAGCACAGACTCTTGCCGCCACCTGTAGGGAGTACTGCGAGGACGTCACGGCCTTGCAGAACGGCGGTAACGATGTCCTGCTGACCTAGTCGAAAATCGTCGTACCCAAACGTTGAACGTAGTACGGTGCGGGCTTCATGGATGCGAGACACGGATGCCATGCATCACGCTCACGCTTGAGTGCCATCAATGCGACCAACTACAAAGGCATGTTCATTGGGCATGAGTGCGAGAACGGCGTCGACGTTCTCCGGTGCAACAACGAGAATCATTCCAACGCCAAGGTTGAAGGCTTCTCGCATTGCATCGTCGCTGATTGAGCCGGCATCCTGGATCAACTTGAAGATCGGTGGTATGTCCCAGCTCCCCCAATCAATATTCAGTGATTGCCCCTCCTGAAGTATCCTGCTGGTGTTCCCAACAATGCCACCACCAGTGATATGAGAAATGCCGTGCAGAAGGTCTGCTTCGAGAAGTGGCATCACAACATTCAGGTAGCTGCGGTGGACGGCAAGGAGGGCACTTCCAAGCGTGCCATCGAGTTCATCCAGGTGCTCGTCGAGTGAATACTTGTCCAGCAGTGCTGCACGGGCAAGGGAGTAGCCATTGGTATGCAGACCCGAAGATGGCAGACCGATGAGGACGTCGCCAACCTGAACCCTACTGCCGTTAAGGATCCGTTCCTTCTCGACAACGCCAACGATGGTGCCGGCTATGTCGTAGTCACCCTCGGCATACATGGACGGCATTTCGGCCGTCTCGCCGCCAAGCAAGGCGCAGCCATTCTCTTCGCATGCCTTTGCAAGACCGATGATAACATCGGCAGCAACATCTGGCTCAAGCTTGCCGGTTGCAAAGTAATCCAGGAAGAACAGCGGCTTGGCACCACAGGCAAGGATGTCGTTCACGCAATGGTTCACCAGACATTGACCTACGGTGCCATGTCTGTTGGCCATGATGGCAACCTTGAGTTTCGTGCCTACGCCGTCGGTACTAGCAACAAGCACAGGATGATCGTATGATGGGAACCGACCATCAAACAACCCTCCGAACAATCCGATCTCGGAGAGAACACCACTCGTCCGTGTGCGTGCAACAGCAGGTTTGATTTTGTCAACAACTGCTTCACCAGCAGCAATGCTAACACCAGATTTTGCGTAGTCCATTAGCGCACGGGCTCCCATGTATCAGATGATGATTTTCCAGTTAGCAAGACGCTCAGTGCATTGATCGTCCACCACCAGAGAATTCGAAAATATCCAAACCGTCTGTACCTGCGGGGAGATTCATACACCATGAGCTCCTTGGCGAACATGACGCGAGCACGGAGTCCTACACGAGCCAGCATGTCGAAGTCTTCGCCTGCTGCAAGATGCCGTCGGTATCCGCCAATGGCCTCGAATGCTTCCCGACGGATAATCTGACATTCGCCGCGACCGGCGCCGATCCTCAACAGGTTCAGCAACCACACCCATCGATTGTAGATGGTGTGGAAGGCACTGTCCATTGCCGTACGTTCGGATGGGTGAATGCAGACCGGACAAGCCAAGGCCGTTGCCCGAGCATAACGTCCCCTGCGTTGCGCAAAGTCCGTAACAACCTCAAGGAACCGCTGAACGTCGGCAGGTACCGTATCGCCATTGATAAAGACCAGTACCGTTCCACGCGATGCCTGAGCCCCCTTATCACGTCCCTCGGCTATTGTCTGCCGATGTTGCTCGCTATGCTCGACGATGGTCGTGCGATACTTGCGTGCAATGTCCAGCGTTGCATCGGTCGAGCCACCATCGGAGACAACGATCTCGGCTTGATAGCGTTCCAGAAGGTCGTCGCTAAACGCAATCAAGGTTGATTCGAGGAGCTTCTCTTCATTCAGGACGGGAATGATGATGCTCAAGGATGGACGGGATGAGGGGGCTGACACGATGCAGTATTGGTTAGAACGGGATGACGATGGCAAACGGATATGCAAGGGCGAACTTTACTCCATCGTCACCAAACTCCAATGTTGGCCCCGGGAGCCGGATGTAATTCAGCCACTGCCGAACATAGTTCAAGAAGCCGAAGCTTGATGTTGGAAGGATCTTCACCCAATCATAGTCCAGGCCAACCATGAACCTACGTGTTACATCGGCTGGTTGACCGCTCGGTGTGGTAACCTCGTAGTTTCTAATTCCGTAGCCGACGGAGACCATCAGCCAGTCAGGCCAATAGGCGTCGAAACTCTTAGGTAACAGGTTGTTCACGTTCACGGCAAGCCAGAAGGTGGTGCTGTTGTAATCGTCAATGAATGTTGATGGCCTGTCGGTAATGGACTGGTCGTTTACCCAATGTGATGGGACGTAGCTCCACCGAGGTGTGAAGTTTTCAAGGAAGGGATAGTAGTACTGCAAGATGAAGTAGGCACTTCCAACGAAGTTGGCAATCTCGTCACTAGGAGAGAACCCCCAGTGAGCGGCATAACCATCGTTGACCTCGACGTAGGTGTTGTACAGCAGACCCAGGCCAGCACCTATCCAGCGTGCCGTGGTCTGCTCCATCCCTGATTCCATGAGCATGTCGGCGGGGAGGGCCGACATGATGTAGGCTGTGTAGAAGTGCCCGAACTTGTCCGCAAAACGTGCATACTGCAAGTCTTCGATGACGTGCCATCCACCCGTGTGGTCCTTCCACCACGCATTGGCTTGGTTGATGTGCAGAGCAACGAAGATCCCTGCATACCCCGCACCCATACCGATAAGTGGCAACGTGCTTACATCGCTTTCTTTCAATGGACGGTTGCCAAGAAACGTTACGCGATGATTGTCGGCATACATAAACTCATCGGCAGGGATGTACCTATCGTCGAGTGTGCTACTATCAATCACGGTGACCGTCGTGTCGGTTGCCGTGCTATCCACGAGTACCGAAGCATCATCACTTGGTGAAGGAATCACGTCTTGATCGGCTGCCGATGTTCGACCTGCAACTACCAGTCGAGTATCTGATTCATCACTTCCAACGGTTGCCCACGCCGATGCTGATGCCACCAGCATGAGGGCTGCAAGGAATGCTAGGTGATGCTTCATCTACAGGTGCAGTTCTTAACTCTCAAACACCTGCACGGACATAGAGACTACGTTCCTGTCCAGCAAGGCCGGGAAGTACGCAACTACGTCGCTCGGTTTTGGTCTGCCACCAGAAAATCCCGTTACGCTTGGCGGACCAGTGAGAATCAGCGGAGCAATCTCCTTGCCGAACCGTTCTACGGAGGCCTTGTCGCGCGACCTGACGCCAATGCGGAGTTGTACTTCGTTTGGTTTCATTGGAGTGGCAAGCGGACCATAGCAGGCATTGAGTCCAACGAACTCCGTCCTGATCTCATCGAACTGCAGATTGAGCTTTGCCAGACGCTTGCGCAAGATTGCATCGGCCATCTGTGCTTTCTCGACAGCATCGGGTGCTGTGTACGTAAGCGAACTAAAGGCAACGAATCCATCCAGGTATGATGCGCTCACCTTAAGGAACGGTGTATTCGCTTTGCCAGTGATGCCGTACACCTTCACGCGATTGTTGCCAAGATCTTCAAGATGGATGCTGGAGAAGTCAGCAACACAATCAGGTGTGATGTACTGAGTTGGATCACCGATCTCATACATCAATTGTTCGGAGACCGTTTCTCTGGTAACTGCTCCACCGGTACCATCGTGTTTGGTGACAATGAACGTTCCATCCGGATGCGCTTCGATGATCGGGAAACCGACATCATCCATATCCGGAAGATTCTTCCAGTCACCCAGGAAGTTGCCACCACTAGCCTGTGCACCACATTCATTGATGTGGCCAGCAACGGTTCCGGCAGCCATCTTATTCCAGTCGTTGACATCCCAACCAAACTCATGAATCATCGGTGCAAGCGTGAGGCCAGTGTCCGTCGTTCGTCCGGTGACGATTATTTGTGCACCTTGCTTTAGTGCCTCGACGATTGGCCATGCACCAGTATACACGTTGGCACTAAGCAGACGGTCGCGAACACCAGCAATCGGTTCGTTGGTTTCCATGTGGCGCATTTCATGTCCGCCTTCCATCAAACGATCAATCTCCGGCAGGATATCATCGCCTAACACCACGCCAACCTTCAGCCCCTTGACGCCTTGCGCTGCTGCTACTTCCAAAATCTTGTCCTTGGCAGCCAGCGGGTTCACTCCCCCACCGTTGGTGATGAGGGTGATGTTTCGTTCCACGAGATACGGCAGTACTTCGCTGACAACATCGATCAAGTCGCGGGCATAACCAAGTGCAGGATTCTTCATTCGCTGCTTTTGGAGGATGGACATCGTTACCTCTGCAAGGTAGTCCATCACCAGATAGTCGATAGGCCCACGCGATACTTGCTGGAAGGGGGCTGTTTGAAGATCACCCCAAAAACCTTGTCCTGATGCAATACGAATCGATGGTTTCATACGTGATGCTGTGTGGTTCTTCTTGTCTCGTCGGCCCCCTTATCAATCCAAAGCACTGGAGCAGTACATGCGGTAGCAAACAAACGCTCCAGGGAAGCCGCGGAAAACGGAAAGATACGGAATCCGATTTCGTTGGCTGGGAGGGCTATGCGGACCTCGACCCAGAAGGCATGACGGATCATTCGAACGGCTATCACGTCGGCAAACGGGGCTGCCTTGACCCTGTCGAACAATACCGACCGAACCACGATCCCTCGGGTCTTGACGAGTGTGCGTTGGAAGAAAATTCTCATGGCCAGCTGTGAGATCTGTACAAAGAACACGAGCGGCAAGGCAAAGGCGTAGATGGAAGGGCTAACTGTCGAATAACATAGCATGCTTAGAGGAATCAGGATCACCACGCCGACTATTACGACCCATGCGCTTCTACCGTCGACATAGGCATCTCTATCCTCGCCCATACGCAGTTTCTTAACCTCGAACCCATCAAGAATTTGTCGGTATACAAGCGCTCCGTAAAACAGAACGGCAAAGACAAAGGCCACATAACAACTGTGAAAAAAGATATCAAGCGTGGGGTTCATTGCTACAAACTAAAAATGCGGCATGTTTGCAACTCACACCAGGAGATTCTGTCAAGGAATGGATCCCCTAGCGACAAGACTGCGCTCCGAGCGCGAACGTCAGGGATTAACAGTCCGCGATGTCTCGGTAGTCACCAAGATACGCGAACCATACATCGATGCCATCGAACGTGGCAGGTATGACGTATTGCCTGCCGTCTACGTTCGGTCGTTCGTCAAGACCCTTGGACTAAGTCTTGGAGTAAGCGAGAGAGAAATTCACGACCTCATGAGACGCGTTTTCGAAGGCGAGGAAGATGCCGTTCGTCTCTCAAGTTCAGAGCATACGAACACGTCGCCCTCGACACTCGAAAACACCGTTCAGAAGGCCACGGAGGCCGTCACAAGCACCGTTACCAAGGCCACGGACGTGGTTGGAGACTCGTTCAAGAAGATTCGCGCCATGCAGCCACCAGCGTTCTTTAGCCACAAGCCAAGGATCGTGATGGTCATCGCGGGACTATGTGCCTTGCTCCTGGTGGGCGCCTTTGTCTGGATGGTAGCGGGTTCCGACGAAGAAGGTCTGGAGGGGGCTCAGTCAGGCAACGTAGATTCTGCATCAGAACTGGTAGTCAACGCCAGCAATGGCCTGAGTGCTTCGGGTTCGGTAGCAGACTCCATGAAACTTACGCCAATGGTATCGGACACGGCTTGGCTGACCATTACGATGGACGGCGAGCACACCGTCCAACAGGTATTGGTACCTGGCGAACAGTATGAATGGTATGCCAAGAAAAAATTCGTCTTGAACATCTCCAATGCAGGTGGCGTTCGGTTCTACCGTGACGGCGAACCGTTGCCGCTCTTTGGTAAACGTGGTGAAACGGTCCGCTCGGTTACCATTACGCGCACTGACGTCGTAAGCAGCGCTCAGCCCGTCGGAACGGATCAGGCAACAGTACCCCCGCCACAACCAGTTCAAACGGCTCAGAAGTCAAATACGACGGTATCTCGGCCTGTTGCGCAGCCATCACAACCAGCCCCTAAACCTGTACAACAGCCAGCTGTTCGAAAACCTCAGGCAACGAGGGTACAACCTCGTAGGCAGCAGCGGGTCACCCGTCAAGCGCCCGCACAGCAGCGACGCACACCGCGGCGATCAATCCCGATGATTACTCCGGCTCCAGTCCGCCCTCCTCGGTAGCTAGTAATACTGCTCTCGCTGGTTCCATGATTGTTTGCAAGGCCTTCACGGGTACTGAACAGATCAGCTCGTGCAGTAGCACATTTGCCCACGCGTAATGCAGCACACCAGGCGAACTGCGTAGGTCGGAGGCTGGCGGTGAAATCGTGGACAGTAGACAGATGTGGTCTGCGTCAGGTTGCCCCCGAAGTTGTGGGCAGTATACATACGTGGCCTACGTCAGGTCGACTCCGAAGTCGAGAGCAGTATGCATCCCTGCCCTACGACAGATTGTCTCCGAAGAGGTGAGCAGTTAGCATACCTGGCCTACGTCAGGTCGACTCCGACGTCGTGAGCAGTAAACCTAACTGCCCTACGACAGGTTGCCTCCGAAGTTGTGGGCAGTAAGCATACCTGGTTTACGTCAGGTTGACTCGCACAATATCATGGAGTCGTACAAGGCCAACACAAGTAGTACCGTCCACCACAGGCAATACGCTTAGCTGACGAGTGCGCTGTTCCATCATGAGGAATGCCTCGTGAAGTGTTGCTCCTGGTGATATGGTGACAGGACTCGTAGTCATCACGTTCTGCACTGATGTATGCTCTGCATCGCCGCCAGCCTGGACAAAGCGTCGAACGTCACCATCGGTAAGTAGACCAACCAACACTCCATCGTTATTGTTCACGCACACTGCGCCGAGGCCCTTTTGCGAGAGTTCTGTTAACGCTGCCTTAAGTGTGGCGTCTGGGGTCACCGTGGGCAAGGCTGCTCCGCTATGCATCACCTCATCCACCAGGCGCAGGAGACTTGCACCAATGGCACCGCCAGGATGGCTTGCACGTAGAGCGTCAGCCGCAACACCACGATGCTCTGCTGCGGAGAGGGCAAGGATATCAGCCATCACCAGTGCCGCTGTCGTTGACGCCGTAGGTACCAGATTCAGCTCGTCCAGCTCACTGGCAATGTGTGCGTATAGTGTGGCATCGGCACGTTGTGTTATGGCACTATTGAGTCGACTCGTAATCGCCACCACGCAGATTCCTAGCCCCCTTACATGATCAATCAAACGGAGTACTTCTGGCGTCTCCCCGCTCTTTGAGAAAGCCACCATACAGTCACCGGCTTCCAGTATTCCGCTGTCGCCGTGCAAGGCATCAACAGGATGGAGGTAGATCGATGGCATACGCAGACTGGACAGTGTAGCTGAGAGCTTTCGTGCGATGAAGCCGCTCTTCCCAAGTCCAGTAGAAACAATCTTGTTGGCGGCGGACAGCAGGTGTGTAGCTCGTTCGAAGTTCTCATCCAATGCCTGAGCGATGCCTTCCAACGATTCAATCTGAAGTGTTATGCGTTGCCGTGCCGTCTGAATCATGACGTTAGAGTCTGCTGATTGTGTGTTCATAGTGTATACAAAACAAACAAGCCCCCCGCGAATATCGCAGGGGGCTTGTTAAAAGTAATCGCAGTGATCGGATTAACGAACGACTGTGAGCGTCTTTGAGAGGACTACATCACCAGCGGTGAGCTTGTACATGTAGGAGCCAGAGGCGACTTCAAAGCCGGCCTGGTTGCGACCATTCCACTCAATGGTGTAGTTGTCTGTTCCAACAACTGGAGCATTGTAGAGGGAGTTCACAAGGTTACCCATCATGTCGAAGATTTCCAGCTTCACGTTGGTGTTCGAAGGAACGCGGAAACGGAATGTAGTCTTGTTGTTTACTGGGTTTGGATAGTTGTCTTCGAGAGCAACTGCGCCATCGGTCTTGACAACATTCACGACGTTGGAGAAGCTTTCGCGTCCATCAAAGTCGTGCTGACGCAAGCGATACTCGTAGGTATAGCCAGCGGTAACAGCATTGTCAAAGAAGCGATAGTTGGTTGTCTTGGTGGTGTTTCCAGCACCGGCAACAAATCCGATGTTTTCCCATGGAGCATCTTCGCGGCTGGTGTTGTCGACGCAGCTAAGGCCGGTCTTACCAGTTAGAAGATCCGTTGTCTGCTTAAGAGCGCGACGCTCGATGTCGAAGCCTTGGTTATTCTGCTCTGAGGCTGTTTCCCAGAAGAGGTCAACACCTGCAGAACGTGCCTTGCCTTCGAAGTAGGTAAGCTCAACTGGCACGATACAATCAACATAGATTGGTGGTGAGTTGAACGAACGATCGCCGAAGTATGGACGGAGCATCGGAATCCATGAACCTTGTGTAAAGGTTGGGAAGCCAAGGCTCATACCAAGAGCGTTCAAGTGAGCATAGCCAGGGTTGCCAATCGTTGGAGTGAATGGTACCCAGTCACCCGAGAAGCGGGTGAGTTCATATGCAAAGCGGTTGTCGTTAATGAGCGAACCGTTACGTGTACGAACGCGGAAGTTCTTGTCGATAAGCAGCGAACGGTTGCCAACACCATAGGTAGGAATGTCCGAGAACAGTGTTGTAACCATACCCATGCGGCTGGCAGATGCACCAAGTTCGTAACCTTCAGTACCCATCTGAGCAACCGATACCCAGTATTCACCAGGAGCAAGAACTACTGGCTCTGCAAGCTTGTAGGTAACGTACTTGCCGAACTGTGGTTCGTTCCACTGACCTGTTTCGTCTTCGCCACGGCGACGGAGGATGGTCGAGTTAGCAATACGCGTATCGCTTGGTACGCCACCTTGGTCTTGATACAACGAGAACGAGATGTTCAGAAGGTCCTGGTTGAGTTCTGCCCAGTATGCCTGGTAACCCGTGATCGTGTCCTGGGAGTACAAGGTAAAGCGAGCAGCGATCTGACCAGAAGCATTACCAGCGTCGGCACCGTACTGCGTATCAGGTGTCGGGTTGGATGGGTAGCCATACATGTAGCCGTACTGGAACTGAGCACCGAGGGCGCCAGCAATGTAGAAGTAGCCACCTGTATAGTAGTTTCCACCTGCACCGCCGTAGGAATAGCCACGGTGGTTAAGGCCCTTACCCGTTACACCAGAGTACTGGAGCTTTGGTACGTCGTTCACAGGATTCTGTGGGTTTTCTTCGTAGGCGAAGGATGGACCGTACAGAATGTTGAACTCGGTAAACGTTGAGTCGTTGGTTGTGTCAAGGTCGTTTCCTGGGAAGAAGATGCGACCAGTGATCTTATAGCGACCTGGCGTTGTCGTACGGAAGTTGGCATCCGGGAATGGAAGCATGACTTCGCGGTTGCCAGCCAAGGTTGGAACCGTGATCGTACGGCAGTACACCATCTTGGATTCCTGACCAAGTGGCTTGATTTGCAGACGTACAGAGAATGCAGGGGCTGCAAGGTCTGTGTTGTTAGCAAGTTTAACGCGAATTGGAACGCGGGTAACCTGTGAAGCAGGAGCCATCGTGTATGGCCAAATCATCTGGATGTTGGCAAACTCGACGTCGGTGACTTCGTCAGGGAAGAGAATCTTGACGTTATCGACAAAGAAGTTGTCTTCGTCGTCCGAAGGCATTGGAGGTGACGAGTTGTTCAGAGCCGAAACCTGCAGACGGAAGCGGAAGTTACGTCCACCTTCATTTACCCAACGGGCGATGGTGTCTGGGATTGGCAATGTGACCTTGTAGTACTCATAGTCCTTACCGTCGTCGAACAGATCTTCGCGCAGACCGCCTGTTGGTGGTACGAACGAAGCCTGTGTTTGCTCGTTATACTGCTTCATATCGAAGCCACGGCCGTAGCCGCCACCACCCCAGATTACGAATGGCTGGAGGTATGCCGAGCCAAGGTTGGCTGGGTCGAACACCCACTTCTTGATGTTGGTGATGCCGGTCAGACCATCGTTTGATGGGGTAGCAAACTCAACAAGCAAGCGGTCTGGCTTACGCTGAACTGGAGGCGCTGGGTAGATGGTGTTTACAGCGCGGAGGTTGACGTAGTGTTCTGGTCCGATGAGACGGTTGTCAGAGAAACCACGAGCAATGCTGTTCAGCTTGCCCGAGCGCTGATAGGAAATCGAGAGAACGGCCTTCTTGCGGTTTGCAAGATTGATTGGGAACGAACGGAGTTCGTCACCACCGTACTGACCTCCTGGTGGAATATCAAAGTTGCCAAGGGTCACGCGGTTAAGGCGAATAACTGGCGACTTCAGCGAGAAGATCGTCGAGTTAGCAGCCATGTAGGTTCCGCGTGGTGGTGGTGGGTTGTTCGTGACTTCGTCACCGTCAACAACATCACCTTCAATGTTTACCCACTTAAGCACGGATGGCATAGCAGCACCACCAACAAGGTGGTACTCAGTAACATCGTCACCAAAGCCGTTATTCAGGCGACGCATGGAGAACAGACGGATACCGGTCGTGTCGTCATATGGCCATTCGTCACCAAGCAACGTGTTGTTGGTGTCGCGTGGCTCGGCAACTACCGAGGTAAAGAGTCGACCAATCTGAGCGTCGATATATGGGTTTGGTTCGAATGGAGGGAAGGTAACCTTTACGAACTCGTAAGGCTTGACTTGATGACCAGCGGTATAGGTCTGAACCGTACCGTTGATGTCGCACAGGGCGATATCAGACAGTGATGGATCCTTCAGAGCGCTGTTGGATACGGCCTTCGAAGTGTTGTAGACAATCTCACCGGTTGCTTCGTTGAGAATGCGGAAACGAACCTTGAAGTTGGTGCCCTGCTTGATGTAGTTCACACCTTGAGGACCCTGAATGTCGTTCGTCAGGTTCTGCACGATAGCCACTGGCTGGATTGCACCAAGGCGCGTTTCACCAGCGAGGATTTCGTAGTTGTTTGCAACGCTTGATGGAATCGTTACAGAGAAGTCCAATGGGCTGTTGGCGTTCAGTGGGTGTGTACGGTAGTACACCTGAATTACGCGCAACATGTTCTTCCACTGCTTGAAACGAACGGCAAGATTGTCCTTTGGTGTGGTGTTGTTGTCGTTCTTTGTCGACGTTGCATACACACCGCAGGTTGGGCACTGACGGTCGTTAAACCAGTACATCGTGTACTGAGTGTACTTTGGCACACTGTAGTCAAGCGTTGTGCTGGCTGGCATTGGGGCTGGGAAGCCAGACCAGTTAAGCATACGTGATGGACCTGTTACACCAAACGTAGAGTTGCAACGGAGCCAGACGGTAGCTGAATATGGCTGCAGAGCATTGCGTGGTGCGATACCGAAGAAACGCTCATACTGAACCTTCACCGAGCTGTCATTCCGATCGAGTGTGATCTGAACGCTAAAGCTGTAGTGCTCGCCAATACCGGGACGGTTGTTGGCATCGAAGTCAACGGTGTACTTTGGACCGCCACCTGCCTGAGCACTCTTGGTGCGAATTGGGGTGAGGTTAACGTAGTACACAATGAACTTGTCGTTCGATGGGGAGCGCTTGAAGTATACGCGACCGAAGTCGTCGACTACGCTTAGCTCGGAGTTGAATACCGATACCTGCATGTCGTCCCAACATGGGGCGATAAGTGGTGGACGTACGAACTGACCACTGATGGTTGTCCATGCACCACTGGCATTCAGGCTGCCTTCGTCAAGTGGAGTGTTGGTGCGGGTACGAATACCACGGGTTGCGGTATTAGGAGCACCACCGCAAGCGATGTACTGATAGCCGTAGTTGTCGGCCGTGACATCTGACATACCGTCACCGCTGCGTGTACGCAAGTCGTCCGAAGCTGGATCATAGGCGGTAAAGTTGCCAGGTGAGGTTTCCAAGATCGTCTTGATCGTTGGGTAGCCATACTCGTCATACTCGTAGAAATATCTACGGTTCGACAAGGCGATCAGACCGTTTGTGGAGATGTAAACAGAGTCATAACGAACGCCGTTATAGTAGAACGGGAAACCAATCGAAATTGGTCCTGCAAATGCGTCGTCCGTCGAGTCCGAGGCCAAACCAGGATTGCTGAAGTACGCATAGCCACCGTAGGTGTTCTGCGTTGGGTCTGACCAGTACCCTGCTGGGAACTGATTGGGACCAGATACAATCCGGCGCCACGTAGCGGCTTCCGTCAGGGTGTCTACAAACTGCGTTGGATCTGGACGCCAGAAGTCTGGTGCTTCGTCGTCCGAATCAACAAAGTAATACCCTGTTGAAATAGCCGGTTGCGTGCGCGGGTTGGCTGCACCCTTGTTAAATGGCAACGGATAAGAGTCAACAGGCGAACTGGGCCCACTCTTGCGTTGCACCTCCTCACCATCTCCCCCCCTGGCAGTCGCAGCAACACTCGTGCTGAGCAAACCGCCAATGAGCATTAGAAGTAGGATTCTTCGGTTCATGAAGACCTCGGAATGAAACAATGAAAAACTGTGTATTGAAAATTCAACGTAAAACCGCCATGGCCAGATCTGACCTTGGTAGCATCCAGCTAAAATGACCAATTCGACGGAAAAAGACAAACAGAAACGTCGTTTTGGTTGAAATAACTGGATTTACATCATCACAACAATTCGAGTGTTTAAAGGTTACGACAGATTTGAAGGTGTTGAGAAATTTTCTTCCACACCTATGGAAACGAGTCTTTCTATTGCCTCCGGTAACCACTCGCGCTCGCGTTGCCGCACAAGCTGTTCTACTTGCTCGGCAGTTGCTCCGTCGGGCAGCAACACGCGAGACTGTTCGATGATCCCTCCCTTGTCAAATTCTTCGTTAACCCAATGAAGAGTAACGCCTGTAACGGTCTCCTTGGCTTCAGCTACTGCCCGGTGTACCTTGCTGCCATACATGCCTTTGCCACCGTATGCGGGTAACAATGCGGGATGGGTATTGACGACCCTGCCGTACATGGTCTGGATGACCGATACGGGAAGTAACTTCAAAAAGCCAGCAAGAATTAGTAGATCAGCCTCGGATTCTGCAAGATATTGATTTAGTTGGACTTCCCAACCGTCCCCACTAAAAAGGAGGTCCGGAACTCCATGTTCCCGCGCTACCTGCAAGATGCCTGCCCCTGGGGTAGTTGTCCCGATGGCTATGATCCGATAGCTCCTATGTGCAGATGCAGCATAGTCGGCAATGGCTCGGGCAGTACTGCCTTGCCCGCTTCCGAGGATTACACACCGTACGGGATGATGTTTCCAATGCTGATTCATGAATCAATCTTCTAAGTTGTTATAAGTCAACGGGTAACGTGTTTGTAGCGGGTGGGTTGACGGGTGGCGATGTCACAGCGTGGCAAAATCGAAGCGAGTTGGCTGACTTCAGGGTTGGCTGACATATCGTCAGAACAATACTGCGGCAAGCCAACGGCGCATTTCGTCTTCGGACAGTCCTTTTCGGTGTGCATAATCTCGAAGTTGATCATCCCCTATCCGTGAGATGCCAAAATAGCGAGCTTCCTTCGAGGCAATGTACCACCCACATACGCTGGCTGCAGGCGTCATGGCCAACGAGTCCGTGAGAACAACCCCGGTGTTGTCCGTGGCCTGCAGCATGGCAAAGAGTGCGTGTTTCTCGGTGTGGTCCGGACATGCCGGATAACCGGGTGCTGGCCGGATTCCTTGGTATGCCTCGGCGATAAGCTCGTCGTTGCCGAGCGCTTCGTCAGGTGCATACGCCCAAAGCGTGGTGCGGACCTTATGATGCAACCATTCGGCTGTGGCTTCTGCTAGGCGATCCGATACGGCCTTGGCCAGGATCGACTTGTAATCGTCATGCTGCTTCTCGTACTCGGCACAGATGGTTTCGATTCCTAAACCAGCGGTGACAACGAAGGCTCCCATCGTGTCGTCGGCCTGAGCGATGAAATCGGCTAGCGAGAGGTAGGGCTGACCCGAGGCACGTTGGGTTTGCTGACGTAGGAAGTGTAGTCGATGTCCGTTATCCAGAACAACATCATCACCGTCACGATGTGCTCCAAACAGTCCTGCAACGGCTCGAATTCCGATTGGTTGCTCGCGCTCCCATTGATCCAACATTTCCTGAGCGTCGGCAAAGAGGGCGCGTGCCTCAGCCCCCTGCCGCTCGTCTTCCAGAATCGCAGGATACTTGCCGCGAAGCTCCCAGGATAGGAAGAATGGCGACCAGTCAATGAATGGACGTATCTCGGCAACGGTGAGGTTGTCAAACACATGAACACCAGGCTGCGCGGGCTTCGGTGCTGGTTGAATGGTCTGGGGAAGGGGGCTTTGGCGTGCTTCGTCAATGGCGACGATGCGTTTTTCGCCTGCCCTGCGTGCATAGCTTTCACGGGTGGCTATGTGGTCGTCGTTGACCTTTTCGACGAAGGCTGCCTTACGCTCTGGGTTGAGCAAGGCCGATAGTACGGGAACGGCTCGCGATGCATCAAGCACATGCACGGTCGGGCCTTCGTATGCCGGAGCAATACGCACGGAGGTATGTGTACGCGATGTGGTGGCGCCGCCAATCAACAACGGGAGGTCGATGTTCATACGCTGCATCTCGGACGCGACATGAACCATCTCGTCCAACGATGGGGTGATGAGTCCGCTTAACCCAATGGCCTGCGCCTCGTGCTCAATGGCTGCTTCGATGATCTTTGCTGCGGGGACCATCACGCCTAGGTCAACGACACGGTAGTTGTTGCAGCCAAGAACGACACCTACGATGTTCTTGCCGATATCATGGACGTCGCCTTTGACGGTTGCCATGACGACCGTGCCTGCCTTACGCTCAGATTCTCCGCTGGCAAGCAGCTCTGCTTCGATGAATGGTGTCAGGTAGGCAACGGCCTTCTTCATGACCCTGGCACTCTTGACCACCTGAGGTAGGAACATCTTGCCGGCACCGAAGAGGTCGCCGACAACGCTCATGCCTTGCATGAGCGGACCCTCGATAACATCCAACGTGGTTGGGACGGTACTTCGTGCTTCCTCTACGTCGTCAATGATGTACTCGGTGATGCCATGAACCAGAGCATGTTCGATGCGCTTATCGACGCTGGTCTGACGCCATGCATGATCCTTGGCCGTTTCCTTTGTCCCCCCTTGAATGGTATTGGCCAGCTCCAGCATGCGCTCCGTTGCGTCTGGTCTGCGGTTAAAGAGCAAGTCCTCCACATGCTCCAGCAACACGGGGTCGATCTGATCATACACATCAATCTGTCCGGCATTGACGATGCCCATGTCGAGGCCTGCCTTGATGCCGTGATAGAGAAATGCCGTGTGGATTGCCCTACGCACTGGTTCGTTGCCGCGGAAGGAGAAGCTCACGTTACTAACTCCGCCACTAACCTTGGCAAGCGGCAAGTGTTCCTTGATCCACCTTGTGCTCTTGAAAAAGTCTACTGCATAGTTGTCGTGCTCGGCAATACCGGTACCGATGGTGAGAATGTTGGGATCAATGATCACGTCCTGTGGTGCCATGCCAACGACGTCGACGAGCAGACGGTAACTGCGCTCGGCAACAGCGATGCGTCGTTCATACGTATCGGCTTGTCCGTTCTCGTCAAAGCACATCACGATGACGGCTGCACCCATGTCCTTACAGATCTGTGCCCGCCTCAGGAACTCTTCCTCACCGTCCTTCAACGAGATGCTGTTGACGATGCTCTTGCCTTGCAGACATTGCAGACCGCCTTCCAGAACTTCCCACTTGCTCGAATCGACCATTACGGGCACCTTAGCTACGTCCGGCTCGGTACTCACATGGTTGAGAAAGGTCGTCATTGCCACCTGTGCATCAAGCAGTCCTTCGTCGACATTGACGTCGATGATCTGCGCACCATTCTCCACTTGTTGTTTGGCAACATCGGTAGCAGTATCGTAACTATTGGCAAGGATAAGCTTTGCAAAGGCACGGGATCCCGACACGTTGGAGCGCTCCCCAACGTTGATGAAGTTGCTATCCGGGCGAACAACAAGTGGCTCCAGTCCACTGAGCCGAAGGTATGGTTCCTGTGTTGGTGGCACACGCGGGGGAAGCCCCTTAACAGCTTCAGCCATTGCGGCGATGTGCTCTGGAGTCGTACCACAGCAACCGCCGATGATGTTCACGTAGCCGGCTTCGGCATAGCTCCTAGCCTGACTTGCCATATACGCTGGCGTTTCGTCGTACCCACCCATGGCATTGGGCAGCCCCGCATTGGGGTAGAGCGACGTAAACACCGTCGATGCCGTTGCAAGTTCCTCGATGTACGGACGCATCATCGCACTACCTAGAGCACAGTTGAGTCCGACGCTCAGCAGATTACGAGCATGGGCGATGCTAATCCAGAATGCCTCTGGTGTCTGGCCCGACAGGGTACGTCCGCTCTGATCGGTAATCGTCCCCGAGACCATCACCGGTGCAATCGCACCACGTCTGTCGGCAACATCGGCAATGGCCTTGAGTGCGGCCTTGGCATTGAGGGTGTCGAAGATTGTTTCGACGAGCAGGAGGTGGACACCACCGTCAAGAAGCCCCTCCACTTGCTCCACATAGGCGGCATGCAGCTCGTTGAAGGTGATGGAACGCGCACCTGGATCGTTCACATCGGGAGAGATGCTCAACATCCGGTTCGTTGGACCGATTGCCCCTGCAACATACCGTGGTTTGTCGGGGTTTGACCGCGTATACTCTTCTGCGGCTTTACAGGCCAGTTGTGCCGATGCCATGTTAAGAGAACGAGCAAGGTGACCTAGCCCGTAGTCAGCCTGTGCCACGCTCGTACTTGAAAACGTATTGGTTTCGATAATGTCGGAACCCGCTTCAAGGTAGGCACGGTGGATGTCGAGTATGGCCGTGGGTTGCGTGAGACTGAGCAGGTCGTTATTACCAGCAAGCGGTACATCGTGCTTTTCAAACTGTGACCCACGGAAGTCTACTTCTCCTAGTTGCAATCGTTGGATCATGGTCCCCATTGCTCCATCGAGCACGAGGATGCGTTCGCCGAGCAAACGCCGAATATCAGGAAGGTGCATGTTCAAAACTACGAGGAGCTACCAAGCTCCGCCTACGGACAAGCTCAAGAAGACGCCACCAAAGTCCTTGATCGGATAATCTCTGATGCTCTCCAGACCATCACCACCGAACGGTATCGTGTAGTAACGAATCATCACGCCAACAACGGAACCGTTGCTTGGATTGCCGAACATCGAACCAACAGCCAGCATGCCACCCCATCGGAAATGTGTTTGCAGGTAGCCGAACGACTGAAAGAATTCGTAGTACTCGCCATCACGGATGTAGGGCGTCTGGAAGATGACCGTTGGAGTAACGCCTGCGCTAACGAATGGACGAAAACTCTCTTGAAGCGTCGAAGAAAACAGACGATAGTTCACGCCAAGCGTGGCCGGCATCATGTAGAGTCGGTTCACCTTTTGGGTGACCACTGGAACGGAGCCCAACCAGGCATTCTCAAACTCATCGGTATTCCGACGAGCACTGAAATCAACATTCAAGCTCAGCGTAACATCGTCGGCAACCTTGTGCTGGTAGAATCCACCTAGCCCCCATCCACTGCCTGAGAACAGAATGTCCAACCCTGCCGCCTGCGTAATCGCAGCAGCGGCAGCAGCCTCATCGGTCAGCAACGGAAGAGCAGGCTGAAAAACAATGACCGTGTCGGCAGTATTGGGCTTCTCGCCCGTAATCTGGGCCGAGCCCTGTGTTGAAAGTACGCCGACAGCAACGGTCAGGACAGACAGTTGAATCAGCCAATGGAATCGTCGGCAGCGTGGTAGCATCAAGTTCAAAGAGACGCACATCACCATAAAGTTACGATGTGTCGCACAAGCATTTCGGCACTTGGACGATGTATCACGGCGTTGATACCGTATTTTTGCAGTTCGATGCAATTGCACGAATTCACATCAGTAGTTGAGCAAGTTTTTCCAATCGGTGCAGCAATGCCTGGCGATCCAGTAGGATTGCAGGTAGCATCGCATAGAAGGACGGCAAAGCGCATCCTGGTAGCATACGAGGTTACGGACCAGGTAGTGTTGGAAGCAGAACGCATGGAGGCAGATTGCATCCTTGCATTCCATCCGCTCATCTACACACCGCTTACCACCCTAGGCACCGAACAACGCGTTCAGCGCCTTGTTCGCAGACTTATTCGAGCCGACATTGCCCTCGTCATCGCTCATACCAATGTCGACTCTCATCCAATGGGCACGTCGAAAGTCCTGGCACAGCGTTTGGGCTTCGACGCGACAACCGTACTTCAGCCATCGGCCTATCCGGGATATGGCATGGGCATCCTCGCCTCGTTGCAACCAGCCATGAGTTTCGACGTTGTGGTAGAACGCGTGGTTGCGTGTTGTGGTGGACCAGTGAAGTACACTCGTCCACACACCGACCAAGTGCACAGTGTTGCCATTGTTGCTGGTTCGGGTATGAGTTTTCTGGATCTTGCAATTGACCGTAATGCCGATGTGCTTATCACGGCCGACGTGAAGTATCATGGCTTTCACGAAGCTAGTGGCGTCATTGGACTCATCGACCCTGGTCATTTCGAAATGGAGCAGTTCGTTCCTCAGACCATGTCGGAGCTGTTGACACCACTCCTCCCTGCGGGCACTCTCACGGTAAGCCAGGTGTGTACCAACCCTGTGCAATACCAAGCCCCCTCCCACCAAGAATCTTTTACTACACCTACAGGATCCGTATGAACGAGCAGATTACGCTTTTGGCACAACTTGCTGCCATCGACATGCGACTCGACGAATTGCATGATGAATTGGGTGACCTTCCTCGTGAGGTCAAGGCCCTTGAACTCGCAGTTCGTGATCGCCTAAGTGCCGTTGAAGCAACAAAGGCCAAGATCGACGAGATTGAGCAACTACGCGGTACGGGTCATGTGACCATGCAGGAGATGCACGACAAGGAAGTCAAACTTGCCGATCAACAGTTCCAGGTGAAGAACAATCGCGAGTTCGATGCCATCACCAAGGAACTCGAGCATATCAAGCAGGAACGTTCAACGCTTGAGGATCGCATTCGCACAGCGAGTGTTTCTGAAGAAAACCTTCAAGCAACACTCGACCGCTCACAAGCCGAATATGACGAGGCCAAGGGCCGTCTTCAAGACAAGGTCGCCGAACTCGAGCAACTTACGGGCGAGAGCAATGTCGAACTCAAGAAGTACATCGCTATGCGACTCCGTGTTATAGCCAAGCTTGACGATACACTTGAAGCAGAGTATGAGCGGATTCGCACCTTCCATCGTGAAGCAACCGTACCTATCAAGCGCGATTCATGCAGCGGCTGTTATTCTGCAATACCAAGCCAACGCATTATGGAGATGAAACACAATAGGGACCGCATGTATACATGCGAAAACTGCGGCCGGATTTTGGTTACCGAAGATGTGGCAATCGAAACCGAGAACGCAGTCGAAGAAGGGAATGTTTGATTGGTTGGACGCGGGGGGACGACGGGCAGTCGCGTGAGCGTATGCTCATGAGGAAAGTCCGAACTCCGCTGGACAACACGCTTCCTAACGGGAAGGCGGTAACGTAGGTAACTACAGAGCCGACGGAAAGTGCAACAGAAAGACACCGCCCATGTTTGGGTAAGGGTGAAATGGTGGGGTAAGAGCCCACCAGCAGTCTGGTGACAGACTGGCTCGGCAAACCCCGTGTGGAGCAAGATCAAGAAGGGATGTGGGTGCGAAAGTACCATCAGGTGTCCGCTGTGCCTCTGGCCACATCCCGGGTAGATTGCTTGAGGTCTGTGGCAACACAGATCCTAGATAAATGACTGCCTCCTTCACCTAGGTGAAGCAGACAGAATTCGGCTTACAGGAGTCTTCCCGTGTCCAACCAATCCGATTTAACGTATCAACTTCCAGAAACTCTACCAACGAACCCCATCCTGGTAGACTTGTTGCCTGACTTCGCTTCGCAATGGCTGCATGACCTAACCGTCACTTGGTCGAGCTTGCACGAGTCCAATGATCTCGAGGGACTCCGCAGACTTGGCCACACTATCAAGGGATCGTTCATGCAGTTTGGATTCAATGATCTTGCCATCGTCGGCAAAGAAATCATGGTCTGCGCAGAAAACGACGATTGGGAGGGGGCTTCCCAGCGGGTGAATGGTCTGCGCACTGCTATGGAAACACTTGCTTCTCGAGTTCAACCACATTCATGAATCAATGGTGAGGTGACTATGAAGGTTCTCGTTTCAATCATGATTGTTTTGGCATGCGTCACTACTGCTGCACTGGCTCAGATCCGCGTGGTAGTTCTTCCCTTCCGCAACATGGATGGTGAGATTTCCCTAAATACCTGGTCGTATGAGTTGGCCGATAGTCTTCGCTCTTCGATACTGGCCAAGGATCCTGCACAGACAACGTTCATGCTTGTTGATCAGGACTCGGTAGAAATGGCCATCAGCGAGCTCAATCTTGATCCGTCTAACGTCCAATACGAAAGCGATGTCTGGCGAGCAATGGAGAAACTCAACGTCGACCGCGTCGTGCAAGGCAACTTCTTCCGACGTGGTGAACGTGTGCTGATGAATGCCTATGTGTATGATGTCGAGTTTAAAATGGCCGACCCGGAGTTTCAGGCCAAGGACATCTACAAGACGGCTACGACGTATCTCGACGCTGTTTCTACGATGACAAAGAAGTTGTATCCTGCATTACTTAAGCCGCTTCCATGACAGAGCTACCGGTACTTGAACAACCACCGATTCAACAGACATCAACTGCGACTTCTGCACGACGTCCTGAATGGCTAAAGGTTCGTGCACCTGGCGGTGAGGACTATGCACGCGTCAAGACCATGATGCGCTCCAAAGCCCTCCACACAGTCTGCGAAGAAGCACGATGTCCGAACATCACGGAGTGCTGGAATGCTGGTACGGCAACCTTCATGATTCATGGCGACACATGCACACGGTCCTGTGGTTTCTGTGCGGTAAAGACGGGTCGGCCCTTGCCCGTTGACCACGACGAACCAAAACGTGTAGCCGATGCCGTTGCAAGAATGAACCTTACCCACGTTGTCATTACCAGTGTGGATCGCGACGAGCTTAAGGACGGTGGCTCAGAGATTTGGGCAGAGACCATCAGACAGGTTCGCCAGGCCGCACCGACGACGTCGATTGAAGTTCTTATCCCGGACTTCAAGAACAACATGGCAAACATTCATCGCGTACTTGCTGCCAAGCCGGATATCCTGAGCCATAACACCGAGACCGTTCCACGTTTGTACAAACACGTCAGACCTCAGGGACGGTACCAGTGGGCGTTGTCCGTACTTGCCGAAAGCAAGAAGGTTGGACTACGCACCAAGACGGGGTTGATGTTGGGTCTTGGTGAAACACCTGAAGAGGTCGAAGAAGTCATGCGCGAGCTTGCGACGTACAAGATCGACGTGCTTACCCTTGGACAATACTTGCAGCCAACAAAGAATCACCTCCCTGTTGATCGTTACGTCCACCCTGATGAATTCAAGCACTACAAGGTATTGGGCGAGCAGTTGGGCTTTGACCACGTAGAGAGTGGACCACTGGTGAGGAGTTCGTATCACGCAGAACGCCACATGTGATGCAGGCCGTTGTCCTTGGCAGTGGTACAAGCACAGGCGTCCCTAGCGTCTGCTGTACCTGCGCAACGTGCACGAGTACCGACCCACGCGACAAGCGACTGCGTACGTCGCTGCTGCTTAGGTCCGACGCTACGACCGTCGTCATCGACACTTCGTCTGACTTCCGTCAGCAAATGCTCAGTCATGCCGTGCACCATATTGACGGCGTTGTTTTTACGCATCATCACTTTGATCATATTGGCGGCTTCGACGACTTGCGTCCCTATGCCTTCCACACAGGTAACCCCGTCGACGTCTACGGCATGCCTGAAACACTGAACGTCATCCGAAGCACCTATCCCTATGCCTTTGGTCTCGTGAAGCCAACAGGTGCCTCGGTACCACAGGTTGCCTTACATGAGTTGACGAACGCATCGTTTACCATCGGTGACATCACCTTACAGCCAATTCCATTGCTGCATGGTGGGATGGACGTGCTTGGTTTCAGAGTTGCTGACGTTGCGTATTGCACCGATACGAATGCCATTCCTCAAGCATCACGCGAACTACTGCGCGGTTTGCGTGTGCTCATTCTAGATGGTTTGCGATGGAACGAACATCCAACCCACTTCTCAATTCCCGAAGCATTGGCTGTGGTCGAGGATCTTAATCCGGACATTACGTACCTGACGCACATCTCGCATAACGTCCTGCATCGCGACGCAGAAAGCAAACTGCCACCTAACGTACACCTGGCTTTCGACGGACTTGTAATCGAGTGTTAGTACACCCTACCTTTCGTCATGCATTGAGCATGATGACAGACGAATCAGCTCGAGAAGATGAAGTTCTTACTCTGTTTCGCCAGCATTCGTACGTTCGATCAACTCTGCAAGCTGCTTCCGCAATAACCGATGATCTGGTGTTAACGTCACCGTTTCGTCGGCTTCGACAATCGTCGTGGCAGTCTTGAGCAGCTCGTCAATCTCGCGAAGCTTCGGGAGGTCGGAGAGACTATTCAATCCGAACAGTCGGAGAAAATCCTCTGTAGTACCGTAAAGAATTGGCTTACCAAGCGCTTCCGATCTACCAACCATGGTGATCAAGTCACGTTCTACAAGTGAGTTCATGACCTCGCCAGTATTAACACCGCGGACAGCATCCACCTCTCCCTTGGTGATGGGTTGCCGATAGGCAACAATCGCCAGGGTTTCGAGAGCTGCTTGAGTAAGCTTACGCTTGTTGCGTGATTTAAGTAGACGCTGGACTAACTGACCATGCTGTGGAGTGGTGGCGAACTGAAAGCCGCCAGCAATGCGAACGATTCTGAATGGCCTGTCACCCATCTCAAGCTCGTCGTTGATCTCGTCTACCACTTCTTCGAAGTACCCCTTGGGGACGTCGAACGACGGAGCGGCGGGAGCTGCGGGCTGTGACGCAGGTTCACCATCAAGCGGAAGTTGCTGTTGGCCAGGAACCTCATGCGTCGGGTCTTCAAGCACGAGGATGCGATGCATCATTCTTGTGGTAAGGGGCTCGTCGCTTGCAAAGATGAGAGACTCAAGAGCTCTACGTTGGTCGTAGCGCTCGAGAGTGAAAAAGTAGGGCAGGTTCAGTCGTTCTGCCGAACCTTCTGTTTCGATGTCATTCATGGCTTAGTTCAGTATCTGATGGTGTTGCTTCCACTACATCGTCATCCATCCGTGCTGCAATGACAATGTCGTCAAACAACTCGTCCTGTTGAATCCTGATGTGATGATTCTTGGCCAGCTCCAGCAAGGCTAGGAACGTTACAACAATATGCTCCTTGGAATTTCCGGAAATCAATTCGAAGAACCTGATGCTAGGACGACTCTTTAGTAGATGGAAGATCTCTTCAGTCTTTTCCTCGACGGTAACAGGATAACGGGTTACGAGGTGCGGACTAGATTCTTCGGGAGCTCGTTCAATGGCGCGTTTGAGGGCCTTAAGCAGGTCGAACAAGGTCGCATTGCGATACGTTCCCGACTCGGCTGCATGAATTGTTTCGGCTTCGAAAATCTGCCGGTACAACACATACCGCTGCTCGTCTGCTTGCGTGCTCAATTGTTCCGATGCTTCCTTGAAGCGCTTATACTCCAGCAGTCTCCGTACGAGCTCGGTACGCGGATCCAACTCTTCGACAACATTGCCATCTGCATCTGCCCGTTCGTCGCGTGGCAACAACATCTGTGCTTTGATCTGCACGAGCATGGAGGCCATGACGACGAACTCCCCTGCCAGCTCAAGGTCGAGCATTTCCATAATGCGCACATACTCCAGGAATTCCTGCGTGATGCTTGCTACGGGAATGTCGTAGATGTCCAGTTCGTCGCGCTTAATGAAAAACAACAGCAGGTCAAGCGGACCTTCGAAGTTGTTGAGCTTGATGTTCAGCATACTATTGCCCCCTTCCCCCTATGAAGGTTCGTGGAATGCGGGGGCCGACCATCGTGGTAATCTCGTATGGAATGGTCTCTGCCCATTGAGCAAGATCATTGGCATCAACCGATGCACTCCCATCCTCAGTAGTCTGCTCGCCTAACAAATGCACCAATGACCCAACCTCTATCGGATCGTCGCCTACATCCACCATGATCTCGTCCATACACACGGTACCGACCACGGGATAACGCTTACCATCAATGACGCAATGGGCCTTGTTGCTGAGCGACCGCGAGTAGCCATCACCATAACCAATGGGAATGGTCGCAATGGTTGTCGGGCGGTCTACAGCATACCGTCGGCCGTAGCTGACGGTTTCTCCAGGCCACAACCTGCGCAATGAGATGACTCGTGAGGTAATTGACATTACAGGATGTAGTTGCACTGATGGATCAAGCGGACTTGCATAGCCATAGAGGGATATGCCAGGCCGAACCAACGTAAAGAGCGACTCAGGTGTCTGCCAGACAGCACCCGTATTTGCCGCATGAATGCATGCAAAGGTACGCCCACGATCAGCACAGTTTTTCAACACCGTGCTAAATCTCTCGAGTTGTTCCTGAATGAAGGCGTCGTCAGCTACGTCAGTCGTAGCCAAATGCGTGCAGATCCCCGTTAGCTCAAGGTTCTCAAGCTGGGCTAGCTCGTCCAGTCGCTCGTGGACTTCCTGAAAAGGGAAACCGTCCCGGTGCATTCCAGTGTCCACAAACACATGTCCACCCACCTTGGTGTCCTTGGCTGCAGCATTCAACACCCGCGCCTGCTCCATCGAGCAGATGACCATGGTCAGCCCATGCGTAACAGCGAGGGCGGCATCCTGTGGTTCGTTTGGAGTGAGGACGAGGATGGGCATACGAATACCTGCCTGACGGAGGACAACGGCTTCGTCGACCAAGGCGACACCGAGGAAGTCTACCCCTTCGGCTTCGAGTACCTTGGCACATTGAACCATACCATGACCGTAGGCATTGGCCTTGACCATCGCGCAAATACCTCGGCCATGTGCCTTCTGTTTGATGACGGCAAGGTTGGAACGAAGGTGATCGAGATTGATGACGGCTGTGGTACTACGCATCAGAGGACAACCTCTGTATGATCGACCCATTCGAAGCTCTGCCTAATCTCTGCCATCCCTAGCCCCGCACCAATGGCGCACATGAGCTTGATCCTTGCCTTGGGTCCGTTTAAGTAGTCAGCAAAAATCACCCCAGCCGCATGGAGTTGTTTTCCCGCTCCTTCGTAGGCGTAGACCTGCTCGACTCTGCCCATCGGGCATCGAGATACGAGCACTACGGGAATGCCACTATCAACGGCCTTTGCAACGGCATGGTACACCCCTGGTGTTACGTTACCAGCGCCGAAGGCCTCGACGACAATGCCTTGACAACCGGCAGCAAGAGAAGCATCGACGAGCGTGGCATCCATCCCAGCAAAGCACTTTAACAAGGGTACGAATGTTGGCAGGGACTTGACGGAGAATATCTCTCTGTGTAACGGCTTCCGGTAGAGCAGGAGGTGGTTGTTGGTTATGCGGCCAAGCGGACCAAAGTTGAAACTCGTAAAGGTTGCAACGTCTTCCGTATCGGTCTTGGTCGCCTCCGATGCTGCCAATACATCGCCCCCTAACACCACCAGGCTGCCCAGACCACGTGCTGCAGGATTCACGGCTACCATGATCGCATCACGAAGGTTGCGCGGTCCATCCCAATCCGGCTCCGAACTATTCCGCATGGCCCCAATGACTACAACGGGTTTGTCCGACCCCACGGTACAGTCCAGGAAGTAGGCCGTTTCTTCCAGTGTGTCGGTGCCGTGGGTCACGACCACACCATCAACAGTGGGGTCATTCACGTAGCCATTCACAATGGCCGAAAGCTCAAGCATGCGGTCGGGGGTGATGTGCGGACCCGGGTAGGTTCCGTATTCATGCACCAGGACGTCTGTGGTTTTTCGAACATCCGGGATGTGGGCAAGAATCTCCCCGCCACTCAACGTTGGCACAACTCCGCCAAAACCATCATCCAGGGTGGAGGCAATGGTTCCGCCTGTAAAAACGATAACAATTCGTGGAAGCATTGTCCGAAATTAGAGAGGTAAAGCAATTCGTAGTTTTGTAGTTATGATTTTAGGTCCAAAGCATCTCCTGGATATTGCTGCCTACAAACCTGGTGCTAGTGTCGAGGAGATCAGGCGAACCTATGGATTACACGATGTAGAAAAACTCGCGTCGAACGAAAATCCATTTGGTCCTTCACCCCGAGCAATCGAGGCAGCACAACAAGCGTTGATGCATGCACATCTGTATAACGATGGTGGACTCGAGCTCAGGAACGTACTGGCGTCGGTACACAACCACCCGGTCAGTGGCATCACTGTCCACAACGGGAGCGATGCCATCATCCATCAGATCATGCGGACGTTTCTGTTACCGGGTGATACAGCTCTGAGTTGCACTGGTGGTTTTGTTAGCTTCGGCATTGCCGTCCGCTCCGCAGGTAACACACCTGTCTTCGTACCACAAGCCGAAGGGTATCGTTTTGACGTTGATGGATTGATTGCCGCTATCGACGAAACAACCAAGGTTGTCTACGTTCCTAACCCGAACAACCCAACAGGAACGCACCTTACCGAAGCTGAAGTACGCCGACTGCTTGATCATATTCCAGCGTCGACAATTCTGATTCTTGACGAAGCCTACTACGAGTATGCCTCGGTAATGGCACCAGCCACGTACATCAGTGGCATCGCGCTACAGCATCCGAACGTCCTTACGCTACGCACGTTCTCAAAGGCCTATGGCCTAGCATCCCTGCGAATTGGCTATGCCATTGGTAGTCCGGAAGTTGTGCAATGGCTTCACAAGACCAAGTTACCTTTTGATCCCAACGGCGTTGGATGTGCAGCAGCAGTGGCAGCGTTGAACGATAGTGCTCACGTAGAACACACAGTTGCACAGACCATTAGCGGCATGCATCTTCTGTCCAACACCCTTAACGAATGCGGTTATACAACCTCTGCCAGCGTTGCCAACTTTGTCTTTGTTGACTGTGGCACGGCAGAACTTGCAACAGACTTCCATTTGCAACTCCTGCACCGCGGGTTCATCACCCGTCCGCTTGCAGGGTTTGGCATTCCCACGGCCGTTCGCATCACCATTGGCACACCGGAGCAAAACCACCGTCTGGCCAATGTCCTGAGCGAACTATCGGCAACCTTTACAAACGCTTAACTCGAGGAGAATCATGAGCACAGAAACAGCAACAATGCCCACCCAGGCTGCAACGGACTTCCTGCCGATCAACGGGACCGATCATATCGAGTTCTATGTAGGCAATGCCAAGCAAGCAGCGTTTTATTACCGCACGGCCTTTGGCTATCAGTTGATTGCCTATGCAGGACCCGAAACTGGTGTACGCGATCACGCATCGTATGTGCTCCAGCAAGGCAAGATCCGACTGGTGCTCACCACTCCCATGCATCCAGACAATCCAATCAGTGAGCACATCAAGCAACACGGTGATGGTGTGAAGGTGTTGGCACTATGGGTCGACGATGCCACAAAGGCATGGGAAGAAACAACCAAGCGTGGTGCAAAGAGTGCCATGGAGCCACGCCGCCTGACCGATCAACACGGTGAAGTGGTCATGTCGGCCATCCACACCTACGGCGAAACCATCCACACGTTTGTCGAGCGCAAGAACTATAGCGGTGCCTTCCTTCCTGGTTATGAGCCCATGACGGATGACTACAGGACCACACCAGTAGGTCTGTTGTACGTTGACCATTGCGTAGGCAACGTCGAGCTAGGCAAGATGAACGAGTGGGTAAAGTTCTACGAAGATGTGATGGGCTTCAAGCTCTTGCTCACGTTTGACGACGAGGACATCTCCACCGAGTATTCGGCGCTCATGAGCAAGGTCATGTCCAACGGTAACGGTTACATCAAGTTCCCGATCAACGAGCCAGCCCAGGGCAAGAAGAAGAGTCAGATCGAAGAGTATCTTGACTTCTACCATGGTGCCGGTGTACAGCACATCGCCGTTGCAACCAACGACATCCTAAGCACCGTCGCCGAGTTGCGCCGACGTGGTGTTCAGTTCCTGCAAGTACCCAACTCGTATTACGAAGATCTTCTTGATCGCGTTGGTGCCATTGATGAAGACCTGGATTCACTTCGCGCATTGAACATCCTGGTTGATAGAGACGACGAAGGATACCTCTTGCAGATCTTCACCAAGCCCGTCGAAGACAGGCCGACCGTATTCTATGAAATCATTCAGCGGAAGGGGGCTAGGTCATTCGGCAAAGGAAATTTCAAGGCCCTGTTTGAAAGCATTGAACGCGAACAAGCACGGCGTGGAAACCTATAAGCATACATCAAGCACAGTAATCGCAATTCATCATTTTCCATTTCATTTTGGAAGGTCACATGGCCTCTGGCTCTAAGTCGACAAAGAAGGTAGCAGCAACCGCTGTTCCGCACGGTTCTCAGCCCTTCCTAGCGTCGGTTAACTACTACTTCGACAAAGCTGCGAAGTACATTGATTTGCCCGCTGGTCTCATCGAGCAAATCCGGGCATGTAATTCAGTGTACTACATGCAATTTCCGGTCCGCATCAAGGGCAACGTCCAGGTTGTCCAAGCATGGCGTGCAGAGCACAGCCATCACAAGCTGCCAACGAAGGGCGGCATACGGTATGCAGAAACCGTAGACCAGGAGGAGGTAGAAGCACTTGCAGCACTGATGACGTACAAGTGCGCCGTAGTCGACGTTCCTTTTGGTGGTGGTAAGGGTGGAATCAAGATCAACCCAAAGAACTATACCGTAGATGAACTGGAGCGCATTACCCGTCGCTACACCGTAGAGCTAATCAAGAAGAATTTCATTGGACCATCCGTTGACGTTCCTGCACCTGACTACGGTACCGGTGCACGTGAGATGGCATGGATTGCCGACACGTTCCAGACGTTTGGCAATAGCGACATCAACGCCCTTGCCTGCGTTACGGGTAAGCCCGTCGGACAAGGTGGTGTGCGCGGTAGAACCGCTGCAACAGGCCGAGGCTTGTTCTTTGCAACACGTGAAGCCGTTAACGACCCTACCTTGATGAAGCGTCTGAAGATGACCACTGGTTTTTCTGACAAGCGCATCATCGTGCAGGGCTTTGGTAACGTTGGCTACCATGCTGCAAAGTTCCTTCAGGAGGGCGGCGCTACGATCATTGGCATCATTGAGTATGATGGTGGCTTGCTGAACCCCAAGGGCATTGACGTAGAAGCGCTGTACAAGCATCGTCAAGCTACTGGATCCATTACCAACTTCGCTGGTGCCAAGACCATCAAGAATGGAAACAGCTTGCTTGAGCATGAGTGCGATATCCTTGTTCCTGCCGCACTTGAATCACAGATTTACAAGGACAACGCACCACGGATCAAGGCCAAGATGGTCGTTGAAGGTGCAAACGGACCAGTGACTGCAGTAGCCGACGAGATCCTTCTCAAGAAGGGTGTATTCGTCATGCCCGACATGTTCGTCAATGCAGGCGGTGTAGTGGTATCCTACTTCGAATGGCTGAAGAACATCTCGCACGTTCGATTCGGACGTCTTGACAAGCGCTTCGAAGAGGGCTCTAACACGCGCCTTGTAAACACCATCGAGCGCCTCACAGGTCAGTCGCTCTCCACCACCGAACGTGGCATGCTAGCCCGTGGTGCAGACGAAGAAGACTTGGTGAACAGCGGTCTGGAAGACACGATGATCGGTGCCTACCAGTCGATCATGGAAACCATGCGTGGTGACAAGCGCTATTCGACCGACATGCGTACGGCAGCGTTTGTAAACTCTATCACCAAGATTGGCGTTTCCTACCAATTGTTGGGAATCTTCCCATAAGAATTGCAAGCGTTTCGGAGTGATGAACTAGAACGTCGCACTTGTTTGAAACACAAAGCGGGGATTGGCGCAAAGCCAATCCCCGCTTTTCATTTTACGGTAGTAATTAGTGCATGAGCACTTTGTGGATTGTCGTGTTGCTGCCTTGTGATACAACAACCACGTACATGCCGCCAGGAAGCTCATTGCCTGTTCTATCACGTCCGTCCCATTCAATCCAACCCTGACCATTCAAAGATTGAACGAATGCACCAAGTGCGGTGTACACCTGTGCTTGTATCGACTCTGTAGAAGCCGATGTGATACGGAGCACGTCGGACATCGGGTTTGGTGCTACGGTCAATCCAGCAATACCTCCGTCGACGTCATCAACTGATGAAACCGGTGAGCGAACAGCGAAGAACTGTACTGTTCCAGCAGTGCTAACTAGCTCTACGACTGCAATACCGCTGGTGGTGTCGGTCGACTCCAGGCAGATGTCTCGTTGCTCGCCTTTCTTTATCACCAATGGAAGCGTCAGCTCTGGACTGAACGTGAACGTACTACCGATGGTTCCTGAGATGGTTGCGGCGGTAATGACGGCAGAATCGCACTCCATTGGCAGCGTTACCGTACAATGTCTTTCGCCTACCGTATTCGAGAACCTGAGGGTATCTTGTTCGAGCGCAAGATCAGGCACGACCGTCCCAATGATGACTACCGTGCCATTGCCACTTGCTGCAAAAAACGTCACCGTACCATTGATGGCAGATGCATCCTGTGCCATCACTCTGATCTGTACATCAAGTGAGCTACCTGGCTGCAAGACAAATGGAGCTGTAAGACCCAGAACCTGAAGCGAAGCAGGAGGATCGGTTGACACGGATGTCACGACAATCTCGGTCCCACCAGTGTTCGAAAGCATACCGGTAATGATGGTATCAGCTCCCGAACAGATGCCGACGTGGTCAAACACCAGGGTGTCGACACTAAGTGTAAGCTGGCCAGGTCCGGTTGCAGGATTAACAACGACCTTTGCTACGGCCGACTCGACTGTATCACAGGCATTCCAGATGGCACAACGGTAGTTGCCTGAATCTGCTCTTGCAGCAGCGTTCACTACGAATGATGCCTGGTTTGCCCCGGACACTGGAGTACCATTCCTCAGCCACTGATACATCAGTTTGTCTCCTACAGCCGCAACCGTAAGTGTGAGTTTCTCACCTGCCTTGATGGTGGCGTTTACTGGTTGTTCGGTGACGACGGGTTTTTCAAGCACGTCCACCACAACTGGCGTCGAAGTATCTGCAGGGGTACAACTACCACTGACTCTGCAGAAGTACGTCCCTTCGTTACCGATGGAGACGCCTTGTAGTGATAGCGTGGGTGTCGTAATCCCTGGCATCAGCGCACCATTCTTATACCACTCGTAGATCAGGTCCGCACCAATGGCTTCGACGGTGAGTGCAAGATTCTCTCCTTCACACAACTCCTGATTACCAGTAGTCTGACTTGTTATGGTCGGCTTGGGTACGATGGTTACCGTTGCTTGATTCGTAGTCACCTGCTTGTCGCATGATGAGATAACGCAGTCATACACACCGCCATCGGCGGCCGTAGCATTCGGCACACGGTAAATGGCATCGGTTGCTCCAGCGATTGGAGTACCGTTTAGGCGCCATTGATAGAGCGGGCTCTTCCCCGTGGCTCCTGCAACCAACTGTAGCGTCCGCCCAACACACACCGATTGCGTTTGCGGATGCTCCGCCACTACTGGTGCACCGCTTATGGTAAAGGGCATCGACGTGGAGAGTACTTCTCCATCGGCAGTGTTTACCAGCCGGATAACATAGTTGGATGATGCCGTCAGGTCGGATGGGAAGGTGTACGAATATGAGCCGGACGAGGCACTCACAGACGTTGTCACAACGGTTGTCGTTGAAAAGTTATCCTTCGACAATTCGATCTTCAAGGTGGTGATGCCCGTTTGCGTCCACGTAATATTCGTCGACTCTCCAACACAAAAGCCCTGTCCACCCACTGGTGCCGTAACTGTTGCACCAGTGACCGTAAGCGTCTTGCTCATGGTATTCCACACATCACCAGTCTGGGCATTGTTCTCGTTTACAGCATTGCCCGCAGCATAGAGCGTATAGGTACCATGGGCCGCAGGTGCTGTCCACGTGAACTGAAAGTTTGCGCCGTTGTTTCCGTCAAAGTCACCTGGTGCGGTGTGAGTGAGTTCATCATTGATGTTCTGAACACCAGCACCACCCGCAAGGTTGGCCTGCTTGGCTCCTGCCTGACTGATAATGGCCAGGTTAAAACCACCTGCCGTCTGATTCCCATTCTCTACCCTGAAGGTAAAGGTGCCCTGACCACCAGCTTTGACGGTGGTATTCCCGGAAAGCGACAGTTTGGTATTGCCATTGGCAGTTCCGCCATGGCATCCACCGCACCCTGTCTGGTACACGCCAGTAATACCTGTTGGTCTGGCAAGCACCGTACCTGGTAAACAAGTGGCAAGAATGGCAGCTGCAACAAATGCAGTGCGTAACAATGTCATACATTTCCCCGCATTATTGATTAATTGTTCCAACAAACAAAAAGGCCGTTGGAAAGTTTCCAACGGCCTTGATTTTTTGTTGATGCGACTGTCATGCTGACAATCTACCACGAACCGAGATTGTTATCCGTTTGCGAAAAGCTTGGCAGTAATCGCAATGGTGTTGCCAACGCTCTTACCAACAACGCCTTCCTTACCCTTGATCGCATACTCAGCAAGCGGGACATCGAATGTTGCTGTTACACTCACCAGGTTGCCACTCGCACGCTTCTTGCTTTCGGCACTCTCTGGGATGAAGACAATCTTGACGTTGGCTGTAATGGTCTTCGATACACCATGGAGGTTGAACGTCCCTGTTGCCTGACCTGTTGCTACGTGGTTGTTGCCTTCCTTTGAAACATAAAGTTGTTTCAGTGACGCAAGAGTAAACGTAATCGTAGGATACTTGTCGGCCCCCAACCATTGATCGCTATACATGTGATCGTCACGCTTGGCAATGGCCGTCTTCATCGACCGCACCTGCACCGTGATGGTACCGGTTGTTGACTCAAGATTGTTTGGATCAAGCTTGAACGTACCAGTAATACCATCGGCCGTGCCATTGATGTTCTCCATCGGCGCCTCGCTCAAGAACTCAAGGGTGTTCTTACCAACGGAGTTATTCAGGGTATACTGCTTCTGTCCTCCTGCAATCCCAAACCCTGTGGCTGCCGACAACCAGACAGGAGTAGCACTGATAAGTGCCATAGCAACAAGAATGTTACGCATGTGTTAACTCAAAATGTAAAAGTGAAAATGTAATCAAGCAACCCGGCTTGTGTGTTTACACACGCAAATCACGAATGACCTCGGACAAAATTGTGGCTGCCTGAAAAATTTCTTCTTCCGTGGTCAAATGACTTACGGACAGCCTTAGTGCAGCCCTAGCCTCATGTCGGCCGAGGCCCATTGCCGAGAGTACATGGCTTGGTTGCTGACTACCTGAAACGCAAGCGCTTCCATTACTTGCAGCAACATTTCGCATATCTAAAAGTTGCAGGATGGCTTCGCCATCAAGTGACTCTGCATCAACAAATGAAATATTCAGAATGTGTGGGGCTGCGAATTCTACGGGAGTATTGAATCGGACGTCGGGCACCATTGCTGCGATCAGCGAACGAAGTTGCTCCGTGAGTTGCCTCATACGTGACGTACGCACGTCGAACTCACTCATGGCATATCGTACTGCATGCTGAAAACCAACGATTGCTGCAACGTTCTCCGTCCCAGCCCTTCGATTACGTTCTTGTCCGCCCCCTACCATCATCGGCTTGAAATCAATACCGCGACGCACAAACAATGCCCCAATACCTTTTGGACCGTGAATCTTATGGGCAGAAAACGTTGCGAGGTCCACACCAAGTTCCTGAACATTGATTCGCACCTTCCCTAGTGCCTGCACGGCATCGGTATGGAGGTAGGCATTCGGAAGTAGATGTCTGACGGCAGTGATATCCTGGACACATCCCGTTTCGTTGTTCACGAGCATCACGGAAATGAGCGACCGCTTGTTGTCCAGTCGAGCAACATCATCAAGCGCTACCCTACCGTGATCATCAACGTCAATCACGTCTGCCCTAGCCCCCTTCCGCTTCATGGCGTGGACAACATCAAGCACACTGTGATGTTCGATAGCCGTGCAGTAAACTTCGTCGACAAGATTGCTTTCGTGAAGGGGGCTATGGAGTGCGGTGTTATTGCTCTCGGTACCACCACTCGTAAACATGAGCTCTGCAGGATGTGCCCCAAGTGCGTGAGCGATCTCCGTTCGAGCATCTTCGACGGCAATGCGAGCCTTCCTGCCGTAGAGGTGGACGCTTGACGCATTGCCAAACTCCGACGTAAGCCACGGCATCATGGCGTCGAGAACCTTGGGATCAAGTGGCGTCGTGGCGCTATTGTCCAGATACATCACGCTTACCATAGCCCTTGAACCGATCGAACTTTGCACTGTAGAGTACAATGTTGAACTCGGCATCTCGGAGTGTACCACCCGATGGCGACAAGTAGAATTGAGCCGTCGTATCAGTCTTATGCTTGGACAGAGTGCCGTCTGGTTCTACGTAGAAGTGCACCAGTTTGTACCCTAGACGCTCTTCAGCTTGCTGCGCCTGGAGAATAAGATTCTCAGGCGTATACACGTTGATGTCGGCAATATCGTCAGAGGGCGCGCTCACGAAGCCCCAAAATTAGGGTAAATTTGTGGCTTCACGCTTTGTCACTTGCCTAGCACATCATGCTCAAGCTCATCACCAGCATCTTTGGTACGAAGTCCGATAAGGACGTCAAGGCCATTACACCCATCGTTACACAAATCAATCAGCTCTTCGAAAGCTATGCTTCGTTGTCCGACAACGAACTCAGGGCAAAGAGTGACGGATTCCGCGAACGCATTCAGACGGCCGTACAGCCACTGGAGGACGAGGTCGTAGCCATACGCGAGCGACTCCAGCAGGAATTGGATATGGATCACAGCGAGCGCTCAGATCTCTATGCTCGCCTTGAGGCCAATGCCAAGGAACAACACGGCGTGATTCAAGAGACGCTCGACGAGATACTCCCAGAGGCCTATGCCCTGGTAAAGGAAACATGTCGGCGCCTAGTCGGACATCGTTATATGGTCGTGGGACATGAGATGGTGTGGGACATGATTCCTTACGACGTCCAGCTCATCGGTGGCATCGCCCTCCATCAAGGGAAGGTTGCCGAAATGGCCACGGGTGAAGGCAAGACCCTCGTTGCCACGCTGCCGTTGTACCTGAATGCCTTGCCTGGTAGAGGCGTACACCTTGTAACGGTTAACGACTACCTGGCCCGACGCGACCGCGAATGGATGCTTCCCATCTTTGACTTCCTGGGTGTGACGACCGATGTAATCCAGAGTTCGATGCAGCCGCAAACGAGGAAGCCGGCGTATAGTGCCGACATTACCTATGGCACGAACAACGAGTTTGGCTTCGACTATCTGCGTGACAACATGGTCACCAGTGCCGAAGACATGGTACAGCGTGGACATTGGTTTGCCATTGTCGACGAAGTTGACTCTGTGTTGATCGACGAAGCCCGTACACCGCTCATCATCAGCGGTCCGGTTAGCTCAGGCAACACCGAGCGCGCATTTGTCGACATGAATCCTCGCGTTCGACGTTTGGTAGAAGTCCAATCGAAGTTCATCCACTCCATCGTGGGCGAAGCAGAAAAACTTATCCAGGCAGGTGGCAAGGAGAACCTGTCACAAGCTGGCATCAATCTCTTGCGTGCACATCGTGGCATGCCTAAGCACAACCGTCTGATGAAGCTCCTCCAGGAGCCAGAGAACGCCAAGCTCATGCGTGACACCGAACTCGAATACCTGAAGGATCAGGGAACACGGATGGCGATTATCGACGAAGAGCTCTACTTCTCCGTCGACGAACGCAATCACCAGATCGACATCAGCGATAAGGGACGTGAACTGTTAGCTACCTCGCAAGAGGATGCCAACATGTTTGTGATTCCGGACATTGCGATGGAGATGAGTGCCTTGGAAGGTCGGTCAGACATTTCCGATGAGCGCAGACAGGAAGAGCGCGATGAATTGCTCCGAGTATTCTCCGAACGTTCAGAACGCATACACGTCGTCAACCAGATGTTGCGTGCCTACACCCTGTATCAGCGCGATGACGAGTATGTAGTTCAGGATGGCAAGATCAAGATCGTGGACGAGTTCACCGGTCGACTCATGGAAGGCCGTCGTTACAGCGATGGTTTGCACCAGGCCATCGAAGCCAAGGAAGGCGTTGTTGTCGAGCAGGACACGCAGACCTTTGCCACCGTTACGCTCCAGAATTACTTCCGTCTCTACCGCAAGCTGGCGGGTATGACGGGTACGGCAGAAACCGAATCGGCAGAGCTCTGGGAGATCTACAAGCTTGACGTGGTCGTTATCCCAACGAACCGACCAATTGTTCGTAAGGACTTGGACGACTTGATCTACCGTACAAAGCGCGAGAAATACAATGCTGTTGTCGATAGCATTCGCGAACATCTCAGCGCAGGCAGAGCCGTCCTCGTTGGTACTACTAGCGTTGAAGTTTCGGAACTGCTCAGCAAAATGCTTAAGCGCGCTAACATTCAACACAACGTACTCAACGCCAAGCAGCATCAGCGCGAAGCAGAGATCGTGCAGGATGCAGGACGCCGCGGCGCCGTAACCATCGCCACGAACATGGCAGGTCGTGGTACCGACATTAAGCTCGAACCCTCCGTGAAGGAGGCAGGGGGCTTGGTAATCCTTGGCACTGAACGTCATGAAAGTAGGCGTATCGACAGGCAGCTACGCGGTAGGTCCGGACGTCAGGGCGATCCTGGCATTTCGCAATTCTTCATCTCGTTGGAAGACGACCTGATGCGCCTATTCCAGGGAGATCGTATCGCCATGGTCATGACCAAGATGAAGGTACCCGAAGGCGAGCCAATCCAGAGTCCTCTCGTAACCAAGGCCGTAGGCAACGCCCAGAAGAAAGTCGAGAGTAACAACTTCTCCATCAGAAAGCGTCTGCTGGAATACGACAACGTCATGAACCAGCAGCGTGAGGTGATCTACGACCGCCGACGTCACGCCTTGATGGGTGAGCGTCTGAAGTCTGAAGTACTTGCCTACGTTGATGAAATGGCCTCAGACCTCTATACCGACTGCCACGAAACGAAGGACTTGACCACCTTCAAGAATTCTCTGCGTACATCACTCTTGATCGATCCCGTTCTTACCGAGGCAGAGTTCGAGCAAAAGCCATCATCAGAAGTACTTGATCAAGTGATGGAACTAGCCGAAGATTTCTATGCGCGCAAGGAAGAGTCACTCGGTAGTGCCTTCATGCAATCACTGGAGAAGTATGCTTTCTTGAAGACCATCGACGAGCATTGGCGTGAGCATTTGCGTAGCATGGACGACCTCAAAGAAGGCATCTACCTACGAGCCTATGGTCAGAAGGATCCGCTGCTTGAGTACAAGGGCGAGGCCTACAAGGTCTTCCTTGAACTCATGAAGGAGATCAACAAGAACACCGCGCAGAATGTCTTCCGCTACTACCCTGTTGCTGCACCCGAATCGCAGCAGAGCAGCAATGCAGCGCGACAGCAAGCCCGACCTGCAGAAGTGCCTCAGGCAAAGTCTACCATCACCTCTTCACGGGCCCTCCAATTCTCTCACGCCACACCAACCAGTGCGTATGGCGGCGGTGAAAGCGCCATGCCCCAGCGTGGCGGTGGTGAATCAGCTCCAGCCGTAGCCACCGTGCGCAACGAAGCAAGAATCTTCGGACGGAACGAGCCGTGTCCTTTTGACCCGGCAAAGAAATTCAAGAATTGCTGCGGCGCTTCTGGATCACGCACCTGTACAAAGCTGGACGGGTAAGAGTAGCCGCACCTCCACGTCGTCCCCGCGTAAGCGGGGACCCAGTACGTTTTTCATTAGGCCCCCGCTTTCGCGGGGGTGACGGGTTTGCGTGGGACCCAGCACTCTTCATTCGTCGTCCCCGCGAAAGCGGGGACCCAGCCCGTCATCCCTGTGAAAGCCGGGACCTGCTTGCGCAGGGAAGACAGTATTAGTCGTCACCCCCGCGAAAGTGTCGTGACCCCCGCGGAAGCGGGGACCTAGGAAAAGCGTTCTGGGTCCCTGCTTGCGCAGGGACGACAGACGTGCGTACTCTTTCTTCGTCATCCCGCGAAAGTGTCGTCATCCCCGCGAAAGCGGGGACCCAGCTGATGTTGTCGTACATAGGGTAGTGCACTTCCCCCGTCTTCCCCGCGAAAGCCGTCACCCACGTAGACATTGTGGAAAACTTCCGCAAGTTCTTCATGTAACAAATGGCAGGTTGCCGAAGGGGTATCCAGAGGCCTTCCTTGTCGTGGCTATCGGGCTTGTGGGTAGATACTGCCCTCGCTGTCGCCGGAAAATTGTTCATGATGAGGTGTAACAAAATCGAGTAAACTGTTCTTTGCAGATACCAGAACACGAGGTACGTTGCAGATCGTGGGGCAGGCTGATGAATTTCACATGGTAACAACGAGACCACTTTCGCATTATCCACTATACAGACGGAGGATTCCGATGAGTCGACCATTGCTTGTTAACCCCACAATGAAGGGGCCTAGCCGTAAGCATTTCCTATGCAAGGGTACCATTCGGGCTGGGATTGTGACCTGGCTCACGCTTTGTGCCTGCCTTGCCTGCAGCACCCAGGTCTTCGCTGCTCCCGATGGACCAGCACTCCATGAGAACTGGAGAACCGTCTGGCCGAAGGTTTCCACGACACCCGTCAATGTTACCGAAGGAACAGATGGACAGCATGTGATCTATCAAGGACGATTGGGAA
>JAGFIZ010000111.1 GCA_024103135.1 Bradyrhizobiaceae bacterium
CCACCTTGAGTTGTTCGGTGACCTGGCAGGTTCAGGAGTATCTTCGCATTGGGCTTTCAGCATTGAATTTGTTCGACACCTTTTATCACGATCATCTAAGCATCAACGATTTGCCTTCTCCTGGCAGATCGTTCCGTGCCATACTGTCCACTTCATGGTAAAGCACCTTCTTGTCTTGTCGGCCTTCCTGCTCTGTCTGTTGCCCCGTCCTTCTCATGCAACAACGCTACACGTTGGTCAGGGTAAGCAGTACACTACCATTGCTCAGGCAATCGGTGCCGCCAGACCTTTCGATACGGTGTATGTACACCCTGGAACGTATCGAGATAAAAATCTCAAGGTGACACGTCCCCTGACCTTGCTCGGTACGTCGAAAGCAATCATAGACGGACAGTTCGGTGGGGGTTCATTGCTCACGGTGACAAGCGACTCTGTTGTGATAAGGGGCCTAGGGTTTCGAAACGTGCAGTTGAGTTATGTAGAGGATAATGCCGCCGTAAAAGTCGTCGAAAGCAAACACGTAACCGTGAGCAATTGCGTAATCCAGAATGCAATGTTTGGGATATACCTTAGTAAGTCGGCTCATTGCGTGGTCACGAACAATCAAATGACGGCAAATCGCTCGAAGGATGAGAGCAACAGCGGTAATGGTATTCACTGTTGGACAAGTACCAACCTCTACATTAGCGGCAATACGATCAACGGACACCGTGACGGTCTGTACTTTGAGTTTGCACGTCATACCTACATTACGAACAACGTCAGCAAACAGAACATTCGCTACGGTCTGCATTTCATGTTTAGCGACAGTTGCACGTACAAACACAACACATTTATGCAGAATGGTGCTGGCATTGCCGTGATGTATACCAAGAACGTCTTGATGGAAGAGAACCTCATTCAAGACAATTGGGGGCCTACCACATACGGTCTGCTATTGAAGGAGATTTCTTACAGCCACCTTATCAACAATCGCTTTATCAATAACAGCAGAGCTATTCACTGCGAGGGTAGCTCCCACAACCTAATTGAGAACAATGTGTTGTCAATGAACGGCTACGGATTTCGCGTCCTTGGAAGCAGCGTTGACAATACACTGCGTGGCAACACCTTCGATCACAATGTTTTCGACGTGACAACAAACACATCCATAAGCACCAACTACTTTGACAGGAATTACTGGAGTAGTTACCAGGGGTATGACTTGAACAAGGACGGCATAGGCGACGTTCCTTATCATCCTGTTCGGCTCTTTGCATTGATGATTGAACAAATGCCGTCATCCTCGATCCTTATCAACAGCGCCTTGGTTCATGTACTGGATCTAACCGAACGTATTGTTCCCACAATGACGCCTAAAAACCTCGTCGACAAGCATCCGTTGATGCACCCACCATTGCCGCAGGGTCCACAGAAATGATAACAACGTCAAGCATCATCAAAACATTCCGCAACAGGAATGCACTCAACAACGTGAGTGTAGAGTTTCCAGAACAATGCGTAACTGCCATTGTAGGTCCAAACGGCTCAGGCAAGACCACGTTGATGAAGATCATCCTGGGTTTGATGCGTCCTACAAGTGGATCGTTTACCATCATGGGTCAGCCAGGCGTAAACAACGCCGCTGCCCGTGAGCACATGGGCTACATGGCACAGATTGCCCGTTATCCGGAAAACCTTACGGTATCGGAAGTCATCGCCATGATTCGCAGTCTTCGATCTGATGCACCTACCGTGAACGTTGATGATCTTATCCGTCGATTTGCTCTCGAGCAGCACCTTGGTAAGCCCATGCGTGCACTCAGTGGTGGCACCCGACAAAAAGTGAGCGCCGTGTTGGCCTTCATGTTCAAACCATCGATTCTTTTGCTGGACGAACCAACGGCTGGACTGGATCCTATCTCTACTGCTCGACTTAAGGAGAGCATCGTCGAAGCACGCAATGCTGGTACGGCTATCATCGTTACTAGTCACCTTCTCTCTGAGCTTCAGGAGATCTCCGACCGTGTTGTGTACTTGCAAGACGGCGAGGTGCTCCATAACGGCTCCGTTCATACACTCATGCAGCAAACATCAACAGACTCGCTCACCGATGCCATCCTCACACTTATGGAACGGGGTGCAGCATGATCATGCGATTGATGAAGTACGTCTTGCAAGACGTCATCCGCGGGAAGTGGCTCCTCTTCTACATGCTGTTCTTCTTGCTGGTCACGGAAGGCATGCTCTTCTTTACTGCAGGAGAGGCACGCACGGTTGTGGGCTTGATGAATGTTGTTCTCCTGCTTATTCCTCTAGCATCGGTAGTGTTTGGAGCCTTGCACTTGCATAACGGACGTGACTTTATCGAACTGATGTTGTCGCAGCCCGTAAATCGCAAGTCCGTTTACATTGCCATGTACGTGGGCGTAGTCCTGGCCTTCCTTGGCGCCTTCGTTGTCGGCGTGGGCATCCCCGCAGCCATCCACGGCATGATCACGTCGAACTCCGTGCTCACGCTCATTGGTACAGGGTGCTTGCTGACCATGTGCTTCTTCGCGATTTCATTCTGGGTGGCCGTATCGTTCAACGACAGGGTCACCGGACTTGGCGTTGCCTTTGCACTATGGTTGCTGCTGGCCATCATTTACGACGGTATCGTGCTTGCCATTACGGTGATGTTTGCCGACTATCCACTCGAGCTGGCTACCATCATCATGGTCGTCCTTAATCCGATCGACCTGGCCCGAATCATCGTCATGCTCACCTTCGACTACGCCGCCTTGATGGGCTATACTGGTGCCGTCTTCCGTGAGTTCTTTGGCTCCAGCATGGGGGTAACCGTGTCCGTCGCCTCCCTACTGCTGTGGATTGCCGTGCCATTCTGGCTGGGAATGAGAAAGTTCGACAAGAAGGACTGGTAGTTAAACCAACAACGTCGCCTGTTCGTCAGGAGCCCCTTTCCCATCACCACCATTGAATACGTGCAGTTCGGACATTTTCTTTGCATTCTATTTGTGGGCCTGGCGATTCCTTTTAAGATCGCAGCTCAACAACAGATATCTGGTAAGGTTCTCTCGGCGCAAGGTACTGGCTTAGCCGGTGCTACCATTCGTCTGTCGAACACTACCGACTCTACTAAACAGCATGGAGCTATCTCCAAACGCGACGGGAGTTTCGAGATCAATGACGTTCCCAAGGGCGTATACAACCTTCGGATTTCACTGATTGGTTATGCCCCCTTCACCTCGACTGCAACCGTTGGATCACAGCCACTTGCTCTAGGCTCGCTCACGCTCTCTGATGATACCGTCAACCTTCAGGCCGTTGACGTAGAAGCTAACGTCATTGCCTCCGAGATGAAGGGCGACACGGCACAGTTCAACGCCAAGGCCTACAAGACGAATGCCAACGCCACCAGCGAAGAACTCGTCACCAAAATGCCCGGCGTGACCGTCGAAAACGGCACCATCAAGGCACAAGGCGAAGAAGTCAAACGAGTACTGGTGGACGGAAAGCGCTTCTTTGGCGACGATGCACGACAGACGCTACAGAACGTACCTGCAGACATGGTGGACAACGTCCAGGTGTACAATGCCCGTACCAATGCCTCGATGTATAGTGGCTTCGACGATGGCAACACCGAGAAGACCATGAACCTTGTAACCAAGAAGGATAGGCGGAAGGGGGCTTTCGGAAACGTGCTTGGTGGCTATGGTACGGACGACCGGTATACCGGCAGCCTTGCAGCCAACTACTTCGACGATGCCCAGCGCATTACCATCCTTGGTTTGACCAACAACATCAATCAACAGAACTTCAATGTTCAGGACTTGCTTGGCAGCATGGGCATCAGTGGTGGTCGCGCCAGGATGATGAGTGCTGGTGCTAGCCGACCCGGTGGTGGATTCATGCTTTCACGCATGAGTGGTGGACTCTACATGGGTCAGTCCAACGGTATCTCGACAACCCACGCACTTGGTACGCAGTATAGCGACGAGTGGGGCGCCAACACGCAAGTAAGCGGCAGCTACTTCTTCAACTATTCGGACAACACGAACAACTCTGCCATGCAACGCGAGTATGTGAATCCGAAGGATCAGGCCTATGCAGAGAAGAACGATGCATCAACACTCTCACGTAATCACCGCTTCAACTTTCGTCTTGAGTCCAACCTGGACTCGATGAACAAGCTCTTGATCACTCCCAACCTGAGTTATCAATCTCGAGCAGCATCAACGACGCTTGACGGTATCACACAACTTCTTGCCGATACACTGTCGACTACGAACACCAACACCTACAACACACCATCGGCTCTTACTGCCGGTCTGGATGTGAATTACAGTCATACGTTCAATGCACAAGGACGCACCTTTGCCGTAGAACTTGATGCAGAAGTCCGCAAGAGCACTGCCGACGGTTCACTCGTGAGTACCAACACCTTCAATCAGCTGGACTCGCTCTCCACACTCGATCAGACTAGCACGCAAAAACAAGACGGCACCACCTACAGCGCCGAAGTGTCGTGGGTAGAACCCATGGGTGACTACGGCCTGCTGCGCCTTCTCTACGAACCAAGCATTACGATGAATGATGCGGATAAGCGGACGAATGAGTACGACTCGCTAACGAACGACTACTCGAACCTGCTTCCGTTGCTCACGAACACCTACTCGAACACCTATACAACGCACCTAGCACGATTAACACACCGTTATCAGTTTGCCAATACCATCATCACCTCGGGTATCGGCTATCAGGTTGCCCTGCTTGATGGCGACGTGACCTATCCATCAACGGCAGCCATCAGACGAACGTTCTACAACATCGTCCCCGAACTCCAGATCCGTCAGCGCTTTTCGGAACAGAGCGAGATGACCCTGCGATATTCGTTCAGTACACAGCCCCCTTCCATCTCGCAATTGCAGAATGTGGTGGACAATAGCAATCCACTTCAGCTCTCGATGGGTAATCCCGATCTGGATCAGATGCTGGACCACTCGCTCACACTGCGGTTCCGTGATATGAACTGGAAGGAAGGGCGGACGTTGTTTGGCTTTGTGAGTGCAGACTTCTACCAGAACTATGTAGGAACTAGCACCACTGTTACAGCTCGGGACACAACCGTCAACAACATTCGTCTGGCGCCCGGAACTACAATTACCGCACCGGTAAACCTTGATGGCTACGTGGGACTGCACTCATTCTTTACCTACGGATTGCAGGCCGACTTCATCAAGAGCAACCTGAACTTCAACGGTGGAGTGAACTACACCCGAACACCTTCGATGGTAAATGGTGCAAACAACATCAGTAACAATGCAGGGTTCCGACTGGGCGTGTACCTAGGTAGCAACATCAGTGAAGATGTTGATGTGAGCGTATCGTACGACGCTAACTACAACGTCATCGTAAACTCCCTCACACGTGAGCAGGACGCCAACTACTTCACTCACACGGCCAGTGGTAGATTGGTCTGGAACCTTGGCATGCTGGCATGCAGCACCGATGTTAACCACTCCATGTACACCGGTCTAGGCGAGGGCTACGATCAAACCTACACCGTATGGAATGCAGGCATAGGACTGCGCATGTTTGATAATGCCGGCGAACTCCGATTGTCCGTATTCGACCTCCTACATCAGAATGCCAGCGTCTATAGAACCGTGAATCCCGTGAGCATCGACAATACGCAGACGCAGGTGATCACCCGCTATGCCATGCTCAGTTTCAATTATCGGTTTAGATCGTTTGATCAGGCAAACATGCCTGAGAGCCGTCCGCCGGGTCCACCACGGCATTAAAAAAACAAAGGGCGGTCAGCAAATGCTGACCGCCCTTGTACTATGCAGTTGCTAAACTCCAACCCGAATGATCACACCGCTTCCCACGCCTAGGGCGTAGGTACCCGGCGTAAGGTTGCGCACATCAATCTGCAGAGTGGTTTGGTTGATTCGATCCGCAGAGATTGTTGTTTGCTGACCATAGATGTTCGTCACCACAACACCATTGGCAAAGCGCCCTTCCAACACTTCCGACGGCAAGTTCTCGATGCGTAGGAACGTTGTGGCTGGCTGTGGCCACAGCTTGACCGATGCTAGTGTCTCGGTAACGGAGTTCACCTTGGGTGGTAGTGAGATCGGATAGAAGCCAAGGAAACCGTGCACGTTGGTGGACTGAATGTAACCAGCAGTAACAAAGCCCACGGAAGCGAATAGTCGGCCTTTGTCCGTGTATTCATAGTCAGAAGCGACGACCGCTCCACTCTTGCGAAGCTCCAGTTGCGCCGTGCATACCATCGTACCTAGTACGCAGAAGCATAGAAGCATGAGTAACGATCTCATAGTTACCTCACACGAATGATGTAGTTCACCGCAGCATTTGGAGTACGCATGGTAATCATCTCGTCGATAGCACGAGTTTGTCCATCGGAGAGTCCCGTTTGATAGGTCCTGAACGGCGGACTCACCTGTCCAGAGTACGTACCCGAATACGTTCCAAGTGTTGCATCTGGATCTGGTGCAGCACCATTGATGGAATGGTGACGCGTCATGGCTACCTCGTCGCGTGTACGATCGGAGCCACGGAGGAACATACCACGCAAGTCAGGTAGATTGAAATCCGTCTCTACGTTGGCATCCGTGGAACCGTCGCCCCATGTGGTAGACAGAGCGGCAAACAGTTGTGGTACTGCCCTCGAGCTCATGGCACGTCCATCACAGAGCATCCACCCTTTGGGGATGTTCTTGGTTGGCCCAGCAAATGGGAGGATTGCACCAACGGGAACAACGCCCATGACGTTGGTTGCCGTTGTGGCTGACATGGCATACGGAACGCTGTTTAGACGAAGCCGTGGTGTGAGTGCTTCACCGTTGACGGTGAGTTGTACCCAGTATGGCTTGTCCATTGGTGGGAGTGGACTTGACTCTTCACCTAACGTGAG
>JAGFIZ010000131.1 GCA_024103135.1 Bradyrhizobiaceae bacterium
ACCACGCATACCATAGCCCCCTGTCCTTGGACACTGTCGCCAGTATTATCACCAGGAGTGCCACTGGAAGGGAGGACTGCACTGGTGATCGTGAGGGCTAACGACTTGTTGCTTTCCTGGTGATGGATGTTCCAAAACCAGGTGTTGGCGTCCAGCGATTGCGATGGACCCAGGATGCTCTCGATGGACTTGATGTGGTGCTGTTCTACAACCATGCTGCAAAATACGCAAGGCGCGTGTGCGTACATTGCATGATGATGACGCTAGTGCGAACAATGGTATGGCTGTTTCTGGTGCTCCTGCCAGCAGGTGGAGTGTGGGCACAGAAGCTGTTCATCCCAATGGACCTGACGCAGAACAACCACCTAAAAGCTTACGGAATAACATTCTTAGCGCTGACGAAGGAAATGCCCGTCGACTGGCTCCTGAACTACAAGGGGGGTGCCTTCATGATGGATATGAGCTCGGATATTGCCAACGAATGTCGGATTCGTGGCGTGTCGTTCGATGAAATCAGCGGTGCCCAGGCAGCACAGATCTATGCAGAAGTCCAAGCCGAAGGGAGCAACACCGAGGTCGTTCGCCTTGAGAAAGCGCCTCGCATTGCCGTCTACGCACCACCGGGTTTCAGACCCTGGGATGATGCCGTGACGCTGGTGATGGAGTATGCCGAGGTGAAGTACGACAAGCTGTGGGACGAAGAAGTAATGCAAGGCAAGCTTGGTGAGTATGATTGGTTGCACCTGCATCACGAGGACTTTACGGGTCAGCATGGCAAATTCTACGCCAGTGCAGCCAACCAGACGTGGTACATCCAGCAGGTAGCGTTACTTGAAGGCATGGCCCGGAAGCTTGGCTATACCAAGGTGAGTGATCTCAAACATTCAGTGGTCGAAAAGATCAGAGAGTTTGTTGCCAATGGTGGATTCATGTTTGCCATGTGTAGTGCAACGGATACCTACGATATTGCCTTGGCAACGGAGAACACCGACATCTGTGCCGAAGTGTTTGATGGTGATCCTGCTGACCCCCATGCCAACGACAAGCTAGACTTCGGGCACACCTTCGCATTCGAGAACTTTACGGTGTCGTTGAATCCGTTCGAGTACGAATACAGCAACATTGATATTGACGCCAATACCATCCTCTCGACGGAGAAGACGGACTATTTTACGCTGTTCGACTTTTCGGCGAAGTACGATCCCGTTCCGACCATGCTCACGCAATGTCATGTAAACGTCCTCCGCGGATTCCTCGGACAGACCACGGCCTTCAGAAAGGACCTGATCAAGAAGAGCGTAACCATCCTTGCCGAACGTGATGGAACAAATCAGGTGCGGTACATCCATGGTAATGTGGGCAGGGGAACGTTTACGTGGTATGGTGGACATGACCCGGAAGACTATCGGCATGCCGTGGGCGATCCGCCTACCGACCTTGCTCTTCACCCGAATAGCCCTGGCTATCGGCTGATCCTGAACAACATCTTGTTCCCTGCTGCAAAAAAAAAGAAGCAGAAGACGTAATCCAGCCAGTTACTGGCTACTAGCCGCCTAAATCTGAAGAGCATGGTGCTTTTGTCACCATCATTCAGATGCTATATCGTGAGTTTGGCGTTTTCGTTTTCGGCCATCGCCAAAAAAACTTCAAGACTAGACAACCAGCAAAGCGATGTGCTAAAACGAATAGCTTCAGTGGCAAACAACTACAGTGGCCTGGGGGGCGTGCAGACCATCAGCCACGGTGTTTCAATGTTTTTTGGAGTATGTACAATGACCGATTCATGGCTTTCAACACTCATCACCGCAACCCCGCAAGAAGGATTCGAGTTGGCGATAACCTTGAGCAGACGTGGGGTTAAGTACACGCAGCCAGACGTAGAGGTGCTCAAACGTCTGCGTCCAGACTATGCAGAAAATGCTGAAGCATTGACGGCAGCATCACAAGTCGTAGCCATTAACTTTCAAACTGTGGCTGCAGCCAACAACTATTGGAAGAAATAACAACGCTGGTTGTTCGCTTTGGTGGACACCCTTGTCCGTACCACTACCAACGTCAAGTGTCGGAAAGCGATTCGGCACCTACTCGGTAGCACCATCAGGTGAGAGACTCACAGTGTAAACAACGGGGTAGGCAGATACTGCTTACCCCGCGTTGTACATGTGCATAGCATCAGTGAGCGTGTCCGCCATGCTCTTCCGTTCCAACGGTGGCAATGCGAGCATTGAGCAGGAGCGTCGACGTAGTCGTGAGTCCGCCACCGTCGACCGCAACAACTCCATCCCTCATTGTGCCCTTGGTTATGCGGACTCTGCGGAATGACGTTGGTGATTGTCGCACAAACACCCAGTGTGCAGAGTTGCTGGACAGGATGGCTGACTCCGGAACCGTGAGTGCCTGATGCTCCGTGGTAACGATCGATGCCGTGACGGATGTCCCGGGCTTCAACCGCGTATCGGGCGTGTCTAGGTGAGCATGAACAAGCACTGTCTTGTCGGCCCCGATTTCCGTCCCCACAAGATGAACATGTCCGGCCCTCGCTCGCGACTCCCCGGCAATGGTGATACGAATTGGCTGACCATCCTTCACGTATGCAGCATCGCGTTCAAACACACGCAACTCTACATGCATGTGTGTCGGGTTAACGAGCTCAAGGAGTTTTCCCGTAGGGCCAACGGCGGTACCGGAGTTGACGAAGACTTCCGTGACGTAACCATCGAATGGTGCCGTTACCGTGGTACTACGTGAGAGCGTTTCGGATGTAAGCATCGCCGTATTGATACCAACCAAGGCCAGTTGCTCTTGAATAGCCTTCTTGCGAATGCGCAGCACCTTGAGGTCGGCCTCTGCTTGCTCAAGCGTCTTCCTGGCATTGATATTATCAGCAGCAAGGATCTGTTCACGCTTTAATGTTGCTTCTGCCTGGACCATCCTTGCTGCTACCGTGAGATACTCTTCCTGCAGTCGGATGAACTCTGCACTTTCTAGGACAAGCAAGGCCTGTCCCTTTCGCACATGCTCACCAGGTAGAATCTTTACCGATCGCACCGTACCACCAAGAGCGGCGTTGACGCTCATGAGATTCTGTGGTGGGACTTCCAGTGCACCAAACACACGAATCACATCCTGCATGGCTTGGTTGCTTGGGTTGACCGTCTTGACATTCCCGCTCTTGAGTTGTTGCTCCGTAAACGTCACCACATCCTTTTGGGAGGGGGCTGTGGTTTCGTCATGGTGCTCTTCACCGGGGTTGCATGCTTGCACGAATAACACGGTCAGGCAGCATGCAAACACAAGCCTGATCATCGTTGACCTGATCATGGTTGACTTCCAGTATAGGTTGCGAGTTGAACAATCGCTTCGTTGTATTGGAGAAGCGTTTCCAATCGACTGCGGGCAATCGACATTGCACGCTCAACGGACTGTTGGAGTTCAAGCCAACTGATGCTGCCTGCTTCGTAGGCCTTGGCGCTATGTTCGATCAGTGCAAGACTCTCTTTCTGTGCCGGACCATCGTAGTGATTCACGGCATTGGTGAGTGCGTTAATGGTCCGCAACAACTTGATGCGTTCATGCTCGGCCAGCATCATGTTACGCCGTGCCTCCGTCTGGGCTTTCTCGAGTTCCAGCGCAGCCATGCGCTTCCGTGCTTGCGTTGGGCCGACCCACAATGGTAAGGCAAGCTCCACGGTAACATAGTGGAAGCGATAACCAGCAGTGCTTTCGGTGCCGTCGGTGAGTGGAGTGCCAATGAGCGACTGGTTCGAGTAACCCAAGGCAATGTCCGGCCAGAAGTTCTGTGAAGCTGCATCAGACTGCGCTTCTGCCACACGAACGGGTTGAGTGTACGATGCCGTAAGCTGGTTGGATAGTGTTGTATCGGATGGCAACGACCGGCGTCGCAGAACACTATCGGCAATGGTCACTGCACTATCACCACAGAGCATCTGTAATTGCAATTCCGCGATGTAGAGGTCAGCCTGCAACTGCGACTGCTTGGCACGCAATTCCGAGAGCAGACCCTGTTGGTGGACTTGCTCAAGTTCGTTTGCATCACCGGCCTGTACACGATGCTCGACGGCGCGAGCACTGCGCGCAAGTACGCTGTCCATTCTCACCATGATCGACAGCATTTCATGCGAATAGGCAATCATGTCAATCGCACGCTCGACTTCGACCATCACCATGCGTCGTGTTTGACGCGCATCGACCTCAGCCATCCGCTCTTGTTCTTCCAGTACCGATGCCTGAGCAGCGAGCTTGCCGGGCCACGGGATGGTCTGCGTGATCGTAAAGTTGTTGTCGAAGTACGGCGCATTGTACTGTCCGCCCATCCACTCAAGACTCGTCGGCCCTAGATCGACAGCCGTCCCACGCATCGCAGCCGCCTGCTTGACGGCATTCAAGGCAATGCGCACATCATAGTTGTTGCGCAGTGCAAGGGCACGGATGGAGTCGCGTGGGAGGATCGTTGGCTGTGCACATAACGAGCCACCCAGCAACAGCATGGTGAGGACGATCATGCTTGGGAAGGGGGCTATGGACCTGCGTCGGCGTGGTCGGTGGACGAGGAAGTAGAGCGACGGGAGAACGACCAGGGTGAGTAGGGTACTACTGATCAAGCCACCGATGACCACGGTGGCAAGCGGACGCTGAACCTCGGCTCCGTCGCTGGTACTCAGTGCCATGGGTAAAAAGCCCAAGGAGGCCACCAAGGCCGTCATGATTACCGGGCGGAGTCGCTGCGTAGTGCCTTTAAGAACAACCATAAGCGTGTTCGTAGGATGTTGAGTACGATAGTGTTTGAATGATGCCAGCAGCACAATGCCGTTGAGTACTGCAACACCAAAGAGTGCAATAAAACCAACGCCAGCAGAGATGCTAAACGGCATACCGCGTAATAGCAAGGCAGCAACACCACCGATGGCAGAGAGTGGAATTGCTACGAAGACAATGACGGTGTCGGTTATACTGCCAAAGGTGAAGTACAAGAGTACGAGTATTAGCAACAATGCCAGAGGCACGGCAATGAGCAGCCGCTGCGTTGCATGCTCGAGGTTCTCGAACTGTCCACCAAAGGTGACTTCATACCCCGGAGGAAGGTGGATCGTTGCCATGCGCTTGCGGACTTCGTCGACGATGGACTGCACATCTCGGTCGCGGACGTTAAAGCCCACGTAGCTTCGCCTGCGTCCATCCTCACGTTGAATCTGATTCGGGCCATCGACATACTCGATGTGTGCAACCTGGTCAATGGGGACGATGGCGCCGCTGGCCGAACGCACGGTTAGGCGCTGCAAGTCAGAGAGCTGCTTCCTGTCGTCCGGTCCAAGCCGTACCACGACGTCGAACCGACGTTCACCCTCGTAGAACTCACCGGCCTTTTCTCCAGCAAAGGCAGCTCTAACGGTGGTGTTCACATCTTCGACGCGCACACCGAGGAGGGCACAGGCATTTCTGTCAAGGCGGACGACGATTTGCGGCAGACCAGTTACAGGTTCAACGAACACGTCCGTTGCGCCGGCAACGGATTCAACAACCGAGCCAATGTTCTCGGTGAGTTCTGCAAGTGTCGCAAGGTCATCGCCATAGACCTTGACAACGACGTCCTGCTTTGCACCGGTCATCAGCTCATTGAACCGCATCTGTATTGGTTGTTGAAAGCCAAAACCTGCATCCGGGATTACCTCAAGAGCATGCTGCATCTTGGTTGCAAGCTCTTCACGGTTTCGTGCAGAGGTCCACTCCGAGCGTGGCTTTAACAACACCATCAGGTCGCATGCTTCCAAGGGCATGGGGTCAAGTGGAATCTCCGTCGTCCCAATCTTGCCAACCACGCCGCGTACTTCGGGAAACTGTTTCTGTAGGATTCCTGCAGCTCGCTGGGTGACGGCAATGGTCTCGGAAAGGGAACTACCCGTAGGCAGCCGTAGTTCGACGGCAAGGTCGCCCTCGTTGAGCGTCGGGATAAACTCACCGCCCATCGACAAGAATGCGCCGACAGCGGCAGTGAGAAGAATGCCAGCAACAATGAGCGTTGTGGCAATGTGTCGCAAGGCATATCGGCGCATCGGTTCATAACGCTTCAATAACCAGCTCATGATGCGATCGGCAACCGATGTGCTAGTATGCTTTACGTTCCAGAGAAGGAGGGCCGACATCATCGGCACGTAGGTCAGACTCAAGATCAAGGCACCAAGGATGGCAAACATCACCGTCTGTGCCATCGGGATGAACATCTTGCCCTCGATACCTACCAGTGCAAGGATGGGCAGGTAGACCATGAGGATGATCAACTCTCCAAACGATGCACTGCGTCGGATCTCCTGTGCTGCATGCGCAACGTGAGCCATGCCTTCTGCTCGTGACCTCGTAGGCAGGTGACGCAGGCGTGAGAGCACATGTTCGACCAGGATCACTGCGCCATCGACGACGAGTCCGAAGTCCACCGCACCAAGCGACATGAGATTGCCCGATACGTTGAACACCGTCATCATCCCTATTGCAAAGAGCATGCTTAGCGGTATCACGCTAGCCACGATGATACCTGCACGGAAGTTGCCAAGCAGGAGTACGAGGACGAGGATGACGATGAGAGCACCCTCGATCAAGTTGGTACTGACGGTGTGAATGGTACGTTGCACCAGCTCTGCCCGATCCAGATATGGCACAACGGTAATCCCTTCGGGCAGCGTCTGCTCTATCTGATGAATGCGCTCCTTCACACGCTCGATAACCTGCGTGCCATTCGCCCCCTTCAGCATATACACGATGCCGCCGACTGCTTCTGCTGAATCACCCTCGGTGAGAGCGCCATAGCGTGTTGCATAGCCGTCGCGGACATGTCCGACGTCACGGACCAAGACTGGCAATCCATCGGTGGACATCTTGAGTTGGATGAGTTCGATGTCGGTTGCCGACGTGAGGAGACCCTCCGTTCTGACGTAAGCCACGCCATTACCACGTTCGATGTAGGCACCACCAGAGTTGCTATTGCTTGCCTGAATGCTCTCAAGCACATCGGCCATGGTGAGTCCTGTTGCAGCAAGGCGCTCGGGGTCGACGGCGACCTCGACTTGCTTGAGATAGCCGCCAAAGCTTGCAACGTCGGCAACACCTTGCGTACCGAGTAGCGTACGTCGAATCATCCAGTCGTGAATCGTACGTAGCTCCATAGCGGAGTAGTCCTGCATATGGGCTTCGTCGACGTGTAGCGTATACTGATAGATCTCGCCAAGTCCCGTCGTTATCGGCATCATCGTAGGCGAGCCCATGCCTGACGGGATCTGCTCCTTGGCCTCCATCAATCGCTCGTCGACCTGTGCTCGAGCCCAGTACAGATCCACATCATCATCAAACACCAACGTCACCACGCTCAATCCAAAACGTGAGATTGATCGGCGTTCCACCACGCCATCGATCGTAGCCATGGTTTGCTCGATCGGCACGGTGATGAGTCGCTCTATCTCTTGTGGCGCAAGCGAAGGTGACAGCGTAACAATCTGCACTTGATTGTTGGTGATGTCGGGCACTGCGTCAATCGGGATCGTACGCAGACTTATCGCGCCCCACACAACGAGTGCCAACACACCAATACCCACAATGAGTGGGTTGCTAACGGAAAACTGAATGATCCGTTGAAACATTCCAGACCTCTAGAAAAGTGGTTGATCTATGCGAGTGCAGATCAACTACGCGGAGGTTGGAATACGAAGCCGGAGTGGTGGAGTGGTCGCCCTTCAGATACTACGTCCATCCCCGCAAGAAGGATGGAAGGGGGCTCGGAAACAATGTGTTCAGTCCATGCAACATAGACCACAGGTGCATGACTGGTCTGACAATCATGAAAGGGAAGTTGCGAGTGGTGAGCATCATGGTGGGTGGGAGCAGCAAAGTGATCCACCAGGAATTCGAAGAAGCTCAGACTCGTTTCGCCATGATCAACCACATGGTGCTGGTAGTGCTCCACTACAAGCCCAAGGTGTTGTAACTCAGCAATGCCTGAACCCGGCATCAACAGAGTCATGGTGATGATGGTGATGAACTTACGCACGTACAAAACTACATCGGTAACATAAAGATTCCGGCAAACAGTAACGTCGGCATAGACGGTACCCACCACGTCACCAACCTGAGCTCTGTCAATATGGGCTGGTCATCTAGGCCAAGACCAGTATTTTGCCAGTTGTGTATTGGTTGACCCCTATTGGTTGACCTCAACGATTTGGGCGAAGGACTTTGGCACGTGCGTGAGAACTGCCGTGCTCGTGCGGGATACATGTCACCGTTGGTAAAAGTCTTTCCAAATTGTGAGGAGATATTCTGGATCGGTGATGGAAAACGTATTGACGATGATAACGGATTTAGTCACTACAAGTTCAGACAACGTGGCAATACAAGGCGTTCCACAGAAGCGGATACAGTTACGGAAGGCATGGGTACATCATGATGTGCCCAAGCTGACGCAACTGCTCACGGAAGCAGAGGCTGACCCCAGTGAGTCTGGTCAGGCATTTGTTTTCGAAGTCAAGGGTACCCTTGAGGCATTGGACGGAGATTATGCCGTAGCAACTACGTTGTTTCGTGATGCACTGAGTAGGTATGAGAAGATTGATGATGCATACGGCAAGGCAGACGCACTTCGTGCCATCGGATACATCCAGGCAAGGACAGGCGATTCGGATGGCGCTTACAGCACACTGAAGCAGTCGTTAGCGGCTGCAGAGGCAGGCAACTACACGGCCAGTATCGGCAATGCCTGTCTGCAACTCGGATGGCATGCGATGACAACGCGTTCTGACCGCAATCTGGCCCTCGAGTTCTATCAACGGGCGTATCAGTGTGGTCAGGAATGTCGCGATACCTATCTCACCATCTCTGCACTTACCCAACTCGGCGAGTTGTATCACAGCGGGGAGTCATACGATAAATCGATCGAAGTTCTCAACGAAGCCGTAGAGTTGGCGGACGCCTACGGAGTACCATCACTCAGGATGAATGCCTTCAACACTAGGGGCATGGTGTACTCGATGGCTGGCATGTTTCCCGAGGCGTTGAACAGCTTTATGAGTGCTTATCAGGTCGCCGTTGACGATGCAGATAAAAGCAACCAGATTGTCTGTGCTGCCAACATCTCGATTTGCCAGAATAGTTTGGGTGACCTGGATCAAGCCGAGCATTGGGGCAAGCTAGCCGACGACCTTGCAGAACGGTATGAGCTTCGAAACCACTGGGCGTTGACGGATCTGATCCTCGCCGATGTGTTTGAAAAGAAGGAGAACTTCGAACATGCGATACGGCATGCTAGAGCGGCAGCGCAGCTTTGTAAGTCGCGTAAGGACGAGAGCGGGTATTGTACTGCACAGTGTGTGATCACTCGCTGTCTTATCAATCAAGGCGCAATTGAGCAGGCAGGGCAGGAGTTCTCGTCAATTGATCCTTCGGCGCTGTTTGATGTAAACTTCGTAGGCGATTGGTGGCTTACCTCAGCACGATTGAAGAGTGCCCAGGGCGACCACGAAGCCGCAAATGCCGATGCCATTCGTGCACTTGAAGAAGCGGAGAAGGCTGTGCGTCCTAACGACCGCAGCATTGCCTATGCCGTACTGCGAGATTTAGCCCACAAGCGGAATGACCTGGAGGGCTACGTTCGGTACAACAAGCTCTACCTTGATCTTGAAGAAGAGATTCGCGGTGCTGCCGTTAAGACGCGTATTGCCGTGCAAGCAAAGGAAAGTGAATTGGCCAAGGAGCGTGAGGCCCGCGAACGCGAACGAGCGTTACTCTATGGTGCCCTTCCTAAGGACATTGCCGATCGTATGCTTGCCGGTGAGGTTGTAAGTGGCGACGTCTACCCCAGCGCAGCAGTCATGTTTATTGACGTGGTAAACTTTACCTCTCACTCACAGTCGATGCATCCACGAGAAGTCACCCAGATACTCGAGCATCTATTCTCCATGGTCGACCAGCACTGCGAGCACCATCACGTGAGCAAGATCAAGACCATCGGTGATGCCTATCTGGCAGTCGCATTTCCTCTGAGTGATGATCACGATGCCATGCAAGGGGCTTCCACTGCACATGAGTTGCGCATTACACAGGTAGCGCTGCAGGTCATGCAGCACGGACTATCGTGGCCAGATGGATCACCCGTACAGGTGCGCATAGGTCTGCATACGGGCACTGTGGTTGCAGGCGTCATCGGCACCCAGCGCCTGCAGTACGACGTCTGGGGTGACACCGTGAACACCGCCTCGCGCATGGAGAGCACGAGTGAACCAGGGCGGATTCACGCAAGCGATGTGTTTGCACAGGCTCTCGCACAACACGATTCACCGTATGTCTGCACGCCACGTGGCACGATCGACGTCAAGGGGCGAGGGAGCATGCAGGCGTATTGGGTGGAAGCACCATGATCAATGCTGAAACTATTCATGCGAGGATCCGTGAGGCAGTTCATCGCGGTCAAAAGGACGTGCTTGCTGGTTTAGAATCTACATTGATTGCCGAAGCAGCACATGTACAGCAAGCAATGCTGCTGCTAGTCAAGGGCGCCCTTGAACAGGTTCATCGACGGGAGGATCAAGCCATCACTTTCTTCCAACAGGCACTGGACCTCTATGTTGAGATCGGTGATTCAGTGGGGCGGGTCGAGTGTCTGTGTGCGTTAGGTGTTGTCGAAGGGAAGAATGGCAACAATGATCGCGCCCGTGTACTGAATCGACAAGCATTGGTGCTGGCTGAGGAAATGAACTATCTCCCTGGTATCGGACACACTAGTCTTAACCTCGCAGTCATCGATATTACCACACACACGCACACAGCAGAAACAGAACAACGACTTCGCCGAGCAAACAGCATAGCAGAGCAATTACATGATACCATACTTCATGTTGGATCATTAGCTAGACTTGGGACATACTACCGGTACGCAGGCCAAAGAGACTCTGCCATGGAGGCATTGTCAAAGGCCATGAACCTTGCCATCCAGGCTGACCTCCCCTCGTTCCTAGTTGTGTGCTACAATGACTATGCCGCACTCTATCAAATGCACGGCATGAATCCTGAAGCAATTGATTCGTATGCCAAAGCCTACGGATATGCCGAAGGGCTGAACGATTTGAGGAGTCTGGCTATTGTAACATCCAACCTGGCCCTCTGTCATGAATCTCTGGGTAACAGCGAGCAGGTAGAATATTGGGCCAACCTAGCTCTGCAGCATGCAAGTTCGCTGAACGATCTTCGATTGTTGGGGTTTAACTATGGTACCCTTTGCATGAAGAACCAGCGAACCGGAGAGGTAGAGAAGGCTATGCAGTATGCTCAACTCTCCATCGCGACGTGGGAAAAAATGGAGAATCATGCCATGACGATCCATGCACGGATGTTGCTATCAGAGTGCATGCTGAGAAGTGGTAACGCGGAAGGGGCAAAAGAGCAGTTCGAATCGATATCGCCAGACTCGCTGGTAGGGGAGAAGATGCAAGCAGACTGGCTGACGTTTAAAGTCATACTTAACCTCGGATTGGGAGACTACGAGTCAGCCCGTGTGTCAGCACTCGATAGTCTTGAATTTGCTTTGAAGAGTCAACGTCCCTCATTGATTCGCGACGTACACGGACAAATGCGTGACGTCGCACGCAAGTTGAATGACCTTGATGGATATATCAAACACAACGACGAGTACAACAGGATAGACGAAGAGATCCGCGGTGCCGATGTCAAGACTCGCATCGCGATGCAAGAGAAGGAAAAAGAGATTGCCAAGGAACGCGAGGAGCGTGAGCGTGAAAAGGCGTTGCTCTACGGTGCCTTGCCTAAACATATAGCTGATCGCATGCTACGCGGAGAAGGCGTCTCGGGTGATGAACATCCTAGCGTTTCCGTGCTGTTTATGGACATTGCCGGGTTTACGTCACACTCTCAAACTCTGCACCCCCGCGAGGTGACGGAGCTGTTGGACAGACTCTTCGACTGGATCGATAAGGCCTGCACGGAGCACCACGTCGTCAAGATCAAGACCATCGGTGATGCCTACCTGGCAGTGGCATTCCCTCTGAGTGAAGAACAACAGGCATCGGAGCATGCCACCAGCGTCGCTCACGAAGTCCGCATCACTCAGGTAGCCTTGCAGGTCATGCAGCACAGTCTATCGTGGCCCGATGGATCACCCGTACAGGTGCGCATAGGTCTGCATACGGGTGCTGTGGTTGCAGGTGT
>JAGFIZ010000001.1 GCA_024103135.1 Bradyrhizobiaceae bacterium
TGTTGTAAACCCTTTTGGTGACACCATAGTCAAGAGGTAGACACCAGGTTGTAACTGCACAATCGGAATCTCTATCAGGCGTGGATTGACTATGATTTGGTCGATCAAACATCGACCAAGTAAATCAAAGATCCTTGCACCTAGTAGATTTCCATGAACATCCTCAATGATGATTTTGTCTGAAGTGACTAGCACATCTTTCTGAGAACTTTCATCGAAATCTATTGCCGTTGATACTGGTATTGAATCCTTCCTAACTACTGTTTGCCCTGAAACGCCCGGAATCAAGCAAGTGCATGAGTCCTGTATGCTTACATGTGCTTCAAGCGTGTCGAAATTTGTCTTGTTTGCCTGGCTCCTATTTAGGTCCACCCATAGTGTATCGCGACTTGCAGCTGACTTGAAGCTGATAATCAGTGTTGAGTCGCTGGTTTCGACTGTTTCAGCGGTGACGTTACTTTCCCACCTGTAGCCACTTATCGTTGCAGTACTGGTATCAGAAAGCCGGACTGATAGTTGACTCACTCGTCCGCTAACCTGTCCTAAATCCAACACGATCTGCACACTTGCGGCTGAGTCTACTGTGCCGAAGTTCACGTCCGCCGTTTGTTCGACGACACCCAAAATTGGACTTTGCACTGGAAATGGCTTGGCTTCAATTGTAGTCGAGTTGAAGACCTTTACCCATTTCTTGTACTCCTCATTGAATTCCGGATTCCATGGTAGAGTTAATGAGTCAGACCAGATGCAACCTCGTTTGTAAGTACCCGAGACCGCAAACAATGGTTGCTTTCCCTTAACGTTTCGAGTTATCGTAAACGCGCTTACACGCATTTCACCAGGTACTCTAAAGTTGGCTGCTGGACTAATGTCGCCAAACTTCATTTGGTCAGCCAGCGTTCCTGTAAACAACCCGTCGGTTGGTTGAAGGAATGCAGTATCATAACCTATCGTAATGTCAAAGGACATGAGGCTGTCAGAGTCAAACACTTCACCAATGCTTGCCGAGATCAGCCATCGATCTTCGCCTGAACATGTGTTAACTACTCGATGTGATGTGAGCGTTAGCGTGTCAGACGCTTGGGTGACCGTGCTGGCAGCCATGAGAGCTGCCAGCACTATTGTCAACCAATTTTTCACAGTACGGTTTCTGTCTAGCTAAGTACTCTTAGCGCGTAACAGAAATCTTTGTTGTTTCGTTAAGTCCAGCACCAGTTACGCGAACTACATAGGCACCTGCTGCTACGCTGTTGCCTTGTAGGTCGGTAGCATTCCATGAAAGTGGCATTGTACCGTTGCTTGCAACGCCATTGAAAAGCGTGGCAACAAGCTTACCATACACGTCATAGACGTTAACTGTTAGCTCGCCAGAAGCTGGTACATTAACTACCAAGGAAGCGTTTGTATTAACTGGGTTTGGATATACAGACAGAGCAGAAGCATTAGCAACTTCGCCACCATTGAGTGTGACACTACCCTTTTCAATTTCGTTGAAACGAATATTTGAAACGGTATAGGTTGGAGCTGCCTTTACAGTCAGGTATGCTACAGGTGATGTAGGATCAAACTGACCATTGCCAGCAAGAACTGCAACGCTGTTGCTGTTTTCTGTTCCAACTGAATTGCCGTCTACCTCTACACCACTGATTCCTACGATGTCGGAGTTCAGTTCAAAGCGAGCACCGAAGGCACCACTGTGTGCAGCGTTGAAGTAAACAGGAATGCGGACAAGACCATTACCAACAGATACTGCTTCACCGAAACGGATGTTGTCGGCAACGTTGTCACCAGAAACCTTACCAAAGTCAGGACCGGTGGTGTCATTGTCCCATACCCAAGGAAGGAATGGAAGTCGTCCAGAGAGATAGCGCATGATCAAACCGGCATCGTACTCTGAAACTTCATAGTAGATCTGGCTGAGAGAGCTTACGTCTGGAGCACGACCACCAATACCATAAAGGCCATCACCTTCGTACATCACACGAAGTACTTGCTTACCAGTAAACTGGTCAACGTCAATCGTACGACGCCAGATTACGATGTTACCAAGTCCGTCCAACGAATCTTGTGTGAAGTCGTGGTTAAGCTTAGTAAAGTAGTAACGTCCGCTGTGGTTAACGTCACCCTGATATGCTTGACGCTTCCAGACACTATCAAGTGGTCGCTTAGTAACGATCGAACGCATAATTACGCGAGCGTCGTTAGCTGTTACACGACGGTTCTGAGCCATGTTTTCATGACGCTGATGGTGTGCAGCAGATGTATCTGCATCACCATAGCCCCACATGTCAAATGTGAGATACACAATTGCACTGAAGCGGATAACAGCGTCTGAGCGACCATCCGATGGCTGCCAACGTGTTGTGCTGTCAGTACGGCTGTTCGAACCCAACATTGGTTGCCATACCAGACCATTCCAGAAGTCTGAAATGTATCCTGGGAAGCCGCCATTACCCTTTACACCAACCGTTGCACCCTTGGTTACAACAATTGTGTTATTGGTGTATGGGTTGCCACCAACTTGACCGTATGCAAACTCAACGTCACCTTGGTAGTTGCTGCTCTGCGGAGCTTCATACAGGCGAACTTGGAAGTTACCTACGGAAGAGTTGATGGACTGATCGTTGATATTCAGGTTCTTCCACTGAATAACAACGCACTGCCGAACTGGCTTGATTGTATCGCAATTCTCGTCACGATCTACATCGTAAGCCCATGAGATCTCGGATGGCATATAACCATTCATGATATCTGCAGCTGTACGAATTCTGTGATCACCCCAGAATGGAGCCAACACGTTATCAGGGTATGACGAAGAGTTAACGAACAGTCCGGCACTTTGCTTTGCTGGTACCAGCTTTGTTCCGTCAAATGTGGCGAAACCGTTAACGCTGACGTAGATGCCGTTAAAGTCGACACCGTTGTAGCGGAATGTAAAATTTGCTGGGAACTGAATGTAGGAATAGCCATCATCCAAGTTCACAGTATTTACTGGAGGCAAAACAAACGAGTTTGCCGGAAGTACCTGCTTTGCTGCTGCAGAAGCAGGACAGTTATCTAGGTCTCTGTATGGTCTGCCGACTACAAGTTCAGGCTGGCGAAACTGATTGAAGATCTGCTGCGCTACGCCTTCCACTGCACCTACAGTTACCAAACAGAGTACCATTGCCGTAGCAATGATTACCTGTCTCTTCATAGTGGACCTCTTTTGATTCATCATATTGATTTCGAAGGGTAGGTAAGGGGGCTGGGTTTTACTCCAGCCCCTATTGAAAGCGCTTAGCGAACCAGTACCAACTGATACGTGGCCGATTGTGAACCGTCAGAGATGCGAACGGTATACATACCGTTTGCTACGTTCAGTCCATTAGCTGTGCCATTCCAAGAGATGCTGTGTTGACCTGCATCGAACATGTCGTTTGCAAGCGATACAACCTTGTTTCCAACTGCGTCGTAAATGTCAACTGCAATACGTGAAGCAGTTGGAACATTGAAGCTGATTGTCGTTGCCGAAGAGAATGGATTTGGCATTGCCTTCGTAACTGCAAGGATGTTCGACTGTACCATTGTCTCTTCATTAACCGGTGTGGTCTGATCGTAGACAATGATGAAACCTTGGATAGCGTCGCGGCTAATCACGAGTGTGTCACAGTCACCTGACTTATGAAGGATGTCAGAAGCGGAGCGTCCTTCACCTGTCTTCATGTTGTAGTTGAACAGTGCACCGTTCGAGATGTCGTCACGAATGAAGTATGAACCTGGGTTCGACGAGTCACGACCTGGAATCTGATCGCGGCACCATGTGATGGTGATTGGATAGTAAGCTGAGCTTTGTCCAGTTTCACCGCCAGCTTGGAAGCGAGCGCGATAAACAGACTCACCTGGGTTCGTGCTGAATGGGAAGATGCTGCGTAGGATACCGTTGCGGTTCGGAATTGTCCAGCGTGCGTCGAATACGTCGACTGGTGGAACTGGTGGCAATTCGTATTCGCAGTAGCTAGCATCCAGAGTACCAAATGAACCATCTTCGTCACCACGGGTTGCTGGCGTTGAACCATTCAATCCGAAGGTTAGAACTTGGAAGGCTCCTAGGTTGTTCTGAACGCGAACATCAGCTGTAAATCTTGTTTCATCAGATACAGCAACCTTGTAGGTGAGTGTATCCTTTGCACCATGAATGTCGGTTACAACAACCTTGATGGTGAGCTGACCGTTTTCAGGTTGACCATTGAGAGCAGCATTCGAGATGACAATCTTCTGAGTGTCTGCAATTGGGCTTGACAGGGTTGGTGGAGCAAATGTCCATGTACCTGCTGGCTCAATAACTTCGAACGTGAGCTGCTCATTGTTTGCTTGCTTGCGCTTCAGGTCGAGATCTGTGATTGACAAGGTGTCTTCGTAAGCTCCACCAAGATCAACGCACTTGAGGATCGGTGACGAGAAGAGGTTTGGTGTGTGGTTAACAGCTTGAACACGGAGGTCAAGTGTCGTGATATCGGCCAATTGACCAGCGTCACGAACAAGAACCGTTACACGAACCGTCGTGTCTTCGAATGGCAGATCCGTAACACGAGCAGTACCGTAGAGCAGACCACTTTCTGGATTGATCTTCAACCAGTTTGGTGTTGTCTTACGCGTGCTGTCAAGTACGATGAATCCAGCTTCTTCGAAGTATGGGTCGATTGCAACAGAGTCACGCTGATCTTCTGTGTAGATAAGTTCAAACGTGTGTGCCTGACCCCAGTTTGGATCGTAAACCTTAATACGACGTGATGAGTCAAGAAGATCGATGTTGTAATCGAGGTCCTCAATTGCATCTACGAGGTCTGTGGTTGTGATCTTTGGCTGAACGTTAACAAATACGCGACGTGTAAGCTGGTTCAGACCACCGTGACCATCGTTGACAACGATTGTTACGAGAGAGTCTGTGTTCAGATCGTCGTGCCATGCATTTCCAGGATTCAAATCGTTCTGTGGACGAAGGATGTCGAATGCGTCCTGCTTGGCAATACGAATGTCGATCTGACCTCTTGTGGTGAAGTCTTCAGCAAACAAGTCTGGTGTACCAGGAGCGTCATACTTGCGCATGTACATGTTCGACATCCACTTTGGACGAGCAATAACCACTTCGTCAACAGTTGTGTCGCCTGGTGTATCACGAATTGCAATTGACTGATAGCCGTAAGCGGTCTTACCGTAGCGGAAGTCCCACTTGCCGTACTGCTGTACAACGTAACGGTTCATGTCAGTTGCTGCCCAATCTTCCCATTCGTCGTCGGTGTTAACGTCGAGACGGAAACGGAGTGAGTCAGTAAGGTTAGCTACAAACTGAACGTTAACTGAGTCTGACTGAGCAACCGGTGTGTTTGCTGGGTTGTTGTACTCCTCACGAATGATCGTGTTTACCGGTGTGAGCTTACGTCCAACACGTGAAGCTGTTACTGGCATCTGGAGAGTATCCAGGTACGTGTCATTCTTGTAAGAGTTGGTGTCAGTTGTTGTTGGGTCAAGCACGATGGTGGTCGGGCCGTTCAGCATTCGAGGATACTGTGGACCTGTGAACCCTGGCTTGAATGCCCAGAGGAAGCGTGGCATGCTGTCTACAACATGGATGCGGAAGCGATATGCATTCGTATCCAACCAGCCAAAGTTCACTGTGTCTTGTTGTAAGAAGCGAGCATTGGTGTTGTCTGGGTTACGATCTGCAAGTGCAAGTGCATTGTTGTCGTACTCTTCAGCATGGAAGTATGGTGGGTAGAGATACAACCACTTTGAAATCGTGTCTTCTGAATAGCCAACCTTGCGTAGAGAATCAACGATTTCTACAGATGGTGGGAAGTTCTTTGCTACGACTTCAATTTCTTCACCGCCTGGGACGATGTATGGGTTGATCGGACGTCCACGGAAGTAACGATAACCACGGGCTTCCCAGCTTGTGGAGTTAGCTTCGCTTACACGAACGATCGTGTCACGCAACCAATACTTGAGTGCTGAGTTTGGCTCGGTGATAGTCCAGAAGTATGAGAGCTCAGAACCAAACGATGGGTCCATGATCACGCGTGGATCATAGAAGTGGTTTGGATCAATAGCTGTGATCGAGAAGATCGAGTCACGCTCATAGATGTCCGGAGTCTGATACTGCGTTCCAATTGGACGGCCAGCTGAGTCTGCTGGGTAGAATGCAGGTTCGTTGAACCAGCTTCCGCCACCAGCACGTGGTGACTGACCAGAAGTAATTGGGGTATATAGACGGTTTTCTGTCACAAACACTCTGTTGCGGAAGTCTGGGTGCAACAGTGGTGAATTGCGAAGTGTATCTCCTGAACCGGTATAGGATGGAGGTACGGTGTTGTTATTTACGATGAACGAAAGTGCACCGTTGATAGCATCCGTTACACCTTGCTTCCAAAGTACTGTACGTGAAACAACAAGTACGCGGTCGCCTGCCTTTACTGGGAGTGCGCGGAAGCGCTCACCACCAAAGTAGGTTTCCTTACCGTTGTTGTCTGTTGGAAGTGCTGGGCGGTTACCGAGACGGAAGTTCGAACCACCGAGCTGACCAAGTGTAGTGCTACCATCCCAACGGCGGCCTTGCATTGCAGAAGAATCTTCGGCAATTGGGTTCTGATACAGGACGCTGAGCAATGAAGCACCAGTACCGTAGGTAGCAAGTCCTTCGTATGCACGACGAATGTTTGGATCTCCACCGTTAGTTGAGTCAGGTACAAGCTCAGCACGACCACGGAAGAGTGTGTCTGTAGCTGTACGCTGACGTAGGTTAACACGGATGTAGTCACCAGTGCGCTCATTGATCATGAAGAACACTGACTCGTTGAATGCACGAGCATCGTTGTTGCTGACTTCGGCTGTTTGGTCGTAGTCGGCACGTGCTTCAAGGAATACTGGATAACCGATTGGATGGTTGCCAATGAATTCACCTTGAACTGCACGGATAAAGTCATAGTCTTCTGCATCCTGTGGATCGCGGGTCAAACGCTTCACGTACTGATTGTACGATGGTTGCGTTGCATCTGTGTACATCTTCAGTGTTGGTGGAATACCAACAGCAAAGTCTTCAACTGGTGACATTCTGCGCTTGCCATAGTCAGCAGTCTTGATGTCTGTACCCTTATCGAAGATGTCATATACACGACCTTGTTGAAGCAATGTATCTGGAATTGTCCAGCAGTCGATTGGGGTATAGGCAATACGGTAGGTCGACTCAAATGGTCCTTGCTGTGTGCCGGTACCATTTGGCATAAACTTCATGTGAGTCTTGCCATTACCTGCAATGAAGAAGGTCTCTTGAGTACGACGGAATGTGTTGTTGCTTGAAAGCGGAAGAATGGTGTTAACATTCGCTTCTGTTCTGCCCCAGTAGTTACCACGGAGAGTATCTACACCACCAAAGCCAAGACCGGTTGTTCCAGCAAGAACACCCTTGGTGTCTTGAGCGTCTGGTAGACGGATAGTGAAGCGAGCATTGTTGTCATAGATTGAGTTTGCACCCGAGCTATATGATGACCATGGAAGTGGTCCGACCATTTCGCCGTACAGAATTGCACTTGCAAGGTCGCTTGAAGCAGGATTGTTACCATTTACATATGGTCCGGAAATCGTGTCGTTAGAACGTCCGATATCCGATGTTGCCTTGTTGTTCGTGATCAAACAGCGAAGGAGTGCAAGCTTCAGGTCATAGTTGTCAGAGTAGATAGCAGCACCAGAGTATGCAGTGTTGCCTTGGAAACGAACGCGGTCGAAACCAAACGTGTCTACACGAACGCGGATTGAGTCGGCAATGTAAATAGCACCACCAAGACCAGTACCGTTCTCACGAAGGGTTGTGCCTGGATGTTGAACACGTGCATCGCCAATTTGTGTAACACCGCTACCCATACGATTCATGTTTGGATAGGCGTTGTTGTCATAGAAGCGTGTAAGCATGCGCTCGTCTGCACGTGGCGACGTGGTTGCGAACGTAAAGACGTCGTTGTTTGGTGAGTAGCCAGTAGCAACACCTTGGCCATTGTAGTACATTTCGTCAAGGTCGGTAACCATGAAGCGACGGCGAACCAAGGTGTCCGGCGTTACGATTGCAACACCACCACCGTTACCATTCCATACGTTGTTACCACGGAACTCAACGCCCTTTACTACGTTAACATCAGCATTGATGGTATACAAACCACCACCACCGCGAACGTCTGGCTTAAGAGCATCGGCAACTTCACCAACCTTGTTGTTGAGGAAGTGTGCACGTACGTAACGAAGTGCGCGACGCTCAACTGGAAGGTCATCTGGAAGGTCAACTGCAACAGCACCACCATAGAAACCGGCGGTGTTGCCGTTAAGTTCTACACCGTAGTTGGTGCCATAAACCCAAAGTGGACCGCTAACACCACCGGCACCATACATAAACATGTTGTTTGCCGTGTGAATAGCACCACCAGAGGCTGTTGCGCGGTTGTTACGGAACTTGATGTTGAAACCGTAGTTACGTGCATTGATAATGCCGTCTGAACCACCAATGTGTGGAGTACGATCACCATCATCATTCAGAGCTACGTAGATAGCACCACCACGAGCTGATGAGTTGTTGATGAAGTGCGTTGGCGGATTGTTGTCCAAGTTGCCACGAACTTGGAGCGGACCTGCATTGCTTGCTACGTAAACAGCACCACCTTGTGAGTAGGTTGCTGAGCTTGTGGCAAGGTTCGCGGTGCTTGCATTCGTGATATATGGAGTTGCGGTGTAGTTACCGGTGTACCGACCAGCAAGAATCAATGTGGTCTCGTTACCAACGTACACTGCGCCACCCTTTGCACCTTCAGTAACTTGGTTACCTGCTGGTGTTGATGGCTGACGGTTCATTGCGTAGTTGTCAACGCATTCCAAAGTGTCCTTACCTTGGAAGTCGTTAACACCCAAACCAACAAGCATGCTGTCTCTACCGGCGATGTAGATAGCGCCACCGCGAGCTGAGTTCTTGTTTGAACGTGTGATTGTGCTAAATACCGTTGCTTGTGCATCAACATCTGTTACTACACGAACTGGGCCTACATTAACGTAGTCCACATTCGAAAGCAACGCTCTGTTGCCAGTAAAGCGGTTTTGGCGAATACGGCCAAGGTACAGCGCCAAACGAGCATCGTCGTATGGTGCGCGTTCTTCGTTGGTCAGGCCTGGTTCTGGCGTAGCCAAATGCAACAAGTCAAGAGCCTTGAGTTGTTGATCATATGGCTGCGTAGTCCATGGACTGGTCAGGAATGGGTTGGTCGTAGCATCGTAGGTTGGAAGAGCATTATAGGTGCTCTGAGAAATTGTTGGCCAAAGCTGAAGGCTGGTGCCTGCATATTGGTCAACTGGAGCTTGCAGGATTTGCAAGGCACCACCATGGTAACGTGCCATGTTGTTGCGGAAGTTACATCCCACAATCCAGGTACGAACCGAGAACGTCGAAATAGCACCACCAGAACCGTTTGTCATGCGAAGCAATGCATCGTTGGCCGAAGTTGCTTGCTGATAGGTAAAGATGTCGCCATTCTGATTGGCCAAGTAGTATGGCTCCGTATCTACGGTTGTGTCCTTACGGAAGTTCAGGAAGTCAACATCACGGAAGAATGCTGCACCTGCACCTGGTAGAACAACAATGTGGCCCCATTCGCGAGAGAAGTTGTTAACGTCACCAGCAACGAAGGTAATCCGTGCTGGACGAACGTTAATACTTGTATTCGCCTTTTCGCGGAACCATGGCTTCAAGTCAATGGCTGGGATTAGAGCACCCAGTTCAAGACGAGCTGCCTTATAGACGATGGCTTGTGCCGGCGTCAGATTTTGCAGATTGGGATCTGCACCAAGGTCAACCATGAATACCGTGCCGTACTTGGCAGGGTTAATGGTTGGCTCTGTGGCAATTGTCGACGTGAGAACACCGGCCGCACCGAAATATGCTGGGTCGTCATACCCAGAATACGGTGGCTGCAAAGCATCTACTGCATTTGCGTTATAGGTGGCCGAAGCCCTACCGTCGGCGATGATCCGACCCCCTGTAGAGTCGATCATTCGACCATTTGGCAGGAACTCCACTCGAGTACCTGGCTCGATGACCAGCGTACCACCGATCGTGTAGGTACCACTGACCCGGTACACAGTATCCTTTACGAATACTCGCACCTGGCCCGGCGGTAGACTACCGCGAACCTCAACATAGTCCTGTGCATGAACCACGGTGAGGGCGGCGGTCAGCGCAAGCAGTAAACTGCTTAAACGAAACCAACGTTGCATACAACCTCCAGTTGTAAAAACCTTATGCTTTAAAGATCACTATTTGTTCGATCGTCAGACGAAAAACGACGAAAGGGCATAACATGCCGTCGCATCGCTAATCAATTGCCATGCCAAGACGGGCTAAACCACTTCTAGCAGCGGAAGAAAAAGCTGATCCTTCCAGCTTTTTCACTACTAGACGATATATTTCTCCTGCCTTAGCTGTATTTCCACTTTTTTCATAACACAAGCCAGCCATGAAGGTACATTGGCTTTCAAATGCGCTTCCGGCAGCCTTCTGCGCAGCATTCTGATACTGCTCTGCTGCTCCAGCAACATTGCCTTCGGCTTCCATGCAGACGGCAAGTCCTTGCATAGCACCAACTTGTGTGAGCTGAGATGAGTTTGCCGATGCTCGATCAAATTGCTCCCGAGCTTCGGAATATCGGCCGAGATTGGCCAATGCGTTGCCAGCAAGCAGGGCTGCTACAGAACCAGCATCAGTACCGCTGTACTGATCACTAATCTCCAAAAGACCCATTACCTTGTTGTCACCGACCTGTGGTATGGAATCACCGGTCAAGGCTTGCTGAAACATTCCGTCAACAAAATATGGACGAACCCTTGACAGCGCAGTGGCTGCTTCAGTGTTTCGCTCTTCTTGCTGATTAACGTACCAATATGCGGCACCTATGGCTAAGGTGATTACTAGTGCAATCCCCGCAAACAGCTTCCACCGCTTGCGCACAGCACCAACCAGACGGTCGCTGCCGCCGGCTGCACCTAGCCCCTCAATACCGCCGAGAACAGTACTGTGCTGCTCTCCTGTGACCTCACTCATGCTTTCCTTTTTCGACAAAGCGTACGCAAGGGCATACCCCGCCCCTGCGATGAAGCCACAAATATATCGCACTTTTGCTTGCTACGCAAACGGAGGTTATCCAGACTCAACATCTTGATATTCAGATACTTAGAGACATTATCCACAAGAGTGTGAAGCCGATTTCACAGATTTTCTGCTTGTCGGAATCGTGGTTTTGCGGAGAATTGTCTAGGCTAGAACCTGGCAAGTGAGCGGGCTGCATCGACTACATCATCGATTGACAGTAGGATGGCCTTTTCCAGACTCTTGGCAAATCCTACTGGCGTGAACTTGCTGCCCACACGCATGACTGGTGCGTCCAAGTAGCGGAACAGTTCCTCGGTAACACTGCTTGCTACCTCGCCTCCAAAGCCCCCTACCACCTTGTCTTCATGAGCAACAAGACAGCGGCCAGTTTTGCGAACGTGTTCGAAAACCATCTCCTTGTCCCATGGTGCAAGCGAGCGAAGGTCGATGACTTCGCAGTCGATTCCCTCTGCTGCAAGCTGGTCGGCTGCCTGGAGACTTAGGTGAACGGCGTTACCGTAGGTGACGATGGTGAGTGACGTGCCTGGCCGACGTACCCGAGCGCGACCGAATGGGATCATGTACCCTTCGGCTGGGAGTGGTGCAGAGGTTGGACGGTAGTTGTAAAGGAACTTGGGCTCGAGGTACATCGTGGTGCCGCGAGAACGGATGGCGGTACGCATGAGACCTACAGCGTCATCGGCGAAGGCCGGCATGACTACGCGAAGTCCTGGAAGCGTGGTGAAGGTTGCCTCAAGATTCTGGCTGTGATACAAACCACCTTGGATGTAGCCGCCGGATGCTAGTCGGATGACAACGGCAGGCGAGAATTGTCCCTTTGTGCGCCAGTAATCATGCGTGCACTCGAGGAGCTGCTCCATGGCTGGCCAGAAATAGTCGGCAAACTCCGCCCCTTCGATGACAACTCGAATGTCGTCACGATATCGCGTCATCCCATTGGCTGTACCAACGATAAAGTCTTCGGCAATCGGACCGTTGAAGACTCGGTCATTGCCAAACTCATCAAGCATGCCCTTGCATACGTTGAAAATGCCTTGCTTTTTGAAACTGGCCACGTCTTGGCCAAACAAAAAGGTGTTGGGGTTGCGTCGGAACTCTTCGTGAAGCGCTGTGTTGATGCCTTCACGGAAGGTGAGTATTGGTGCATCTGCAGCGGGCTGAATGGTAAACTCACTCTGGTCGTCCAACCCAACAACTGGCTCCGGAAGCACAAACTGAGAATATGACGCGGGGTCAGGGTCGGGAAGGGGCTCAACAGCATCGGCAGCTGCAAAAATGGCCTTCTTGTTTGCCTCTTCGATCGCAAGAAGCTCTTTCTCCGTTGCATGTCCGGCGGCTATAAGTGATGCACGCATGCGTGGAAGTGGATCCCGTTGACGCATGGCCTCTAGGTCTTCTGGCGTGCGATAGAGTTCGTGGTTATCGGAGTTGCTGTGACTTCCAATTCTGTCGCAGTCTGCATGAACCATGGCTGGTCCTGCACCGGATAGAACGTAGTCTCGTGCTGCTTCCAATGCACGCCAACTGTCCATTGGGTTGCGACCGTCACACTTGATAATCTTCAGGTTGGTGAAGCCACTGAAGTTGTCGCAGACATCAGGGTTGAAGCTCTGGTCGCGTATCGGCACGGAAATGCCGTACTTGTTATTCTGAATAACAAAGACGACAGGAAGCTTTTCGCGGTCTGCTCCGTTTACGGCTTCGTAATAGTAGCCCTCAGCTGTTGTACTGTCGCCCGTTGAACAATACACGACTTCATCGCCGCCATACTTTTTGATGGATCGGGCGGTACCGGCGGCATGTTGACAGTGGTTGCCGGTACATGAAGAGGTGTTCTGCAGGCGAATGTCGATCTTGGCAAAGTGGTTGCTCATGTGCCTACCTCCGCCTGCAACGTCGGCATCCTTACTTAGGCCGTTGGCTATGATCTCTTCGACCGTTAGCCCTGCTGCCAGCGACGTTAGCATATCGCGATAGTAAGGGAACAAGAAGTCCTTACCAGGTCTGAAAATCTTGCCTAGGGCTAACTGTATCCCGTCATGCCCTGCAAATGGTGCATGATACGACCAGCCCTTTGCCATCTTCAAGTAGTTGGCTGCCTTCTCGTCGAGACGCCGTCCTAGATGCTGAAGCTGGTACCACTCCAGCAGGGTCGACTTCTTGAAGCCGTCCAACGAAAACAGTGGAGCCGCTTGCTTGCTGACTCCTCCGTTGACTGAGGCGGACTTAGCTGGTGCGGCAGTACTTGGTTTGTTAGCTGCACCTTTTACTGCTGCCGAAGACTGAGTTGTTTTCTTACCTGATTTTGCCATTGTTCACTCCAAATTCACTTTCGCTTTTTCGAGGTTTTTTTCTTCGTGTTTCGGGATGGTTTGGGTACGTCGTCAACAAAGGTCAGCCAGCCATGCGGATCCTGTCCACTGACGATAATCTTTCCAAAGGCCTTTTGAATAGCACGCGTTATTGGGCCAGGTCCACCTCTCCCAACAGCAATCCGATCAACAGACCTAACGGGCGTGATCTCTACTGCCGTACCGGTTAGGAATACTTCGTCGGCAGTATATAACATCGCTCTTGTGATTTCGCGTTCTACGACTGGATAGCCGAGTTGTTCTGCGAGGACCATCACGGTGTCACGGGTGATTCCTGGCAACAACGAATGTCCGGTCGGCGGCGTTACAAGCTCACCGCGAATGACTGCAAACACGTTCTCGCCGCTACCTTCTGCAACATGTCCGTATGCATCCAACGTAATGCCTTCCGCATAGCCGTTCTCGACGGCTTCCATCTTGACAAGCTGGCTATTCATGTAGTTGCCGCCTGCCTTGGAAATGCTTGGTAGGGAGTTGGGAGTAATTCTGCTCCACGACGAGATGCACACGTCGACGCCTGTTTCGGCTGCATTGTCTCCTAGATAGGCGCCCCATTCCCAAGCGGCTATGTACACTTCTACCGGGTTGCGTAATCCGTACACGCCCATATCGCCAAACCCTCGCATCGCAAACGGTCGGATGTAACAAGTACCTAGATCATTCCGTTTGATAAGCTCACAGGTAGCGCTTCGCAACTCTTCAACAGAATAGGGAAGTACAGTACGATACACTTTCAACGAGTGATGAAACCGCAACATGTGATCGTCCAACCGGAAGACGGCGATGCCCTTGTCAGTTTCGTAAGCACGAATGCCTTCGAACCACGAACTCCCATAGTGCAGTGCATGCGATAGCACATGCACCGTTGCATTCTTGAAGGGTATGAATGATCCGTTCTTCCAGATCGACTTTGTTGGCGTAATAGGCATTGTTCCTCCTACATAACAAGAGCGTCCAGCGCTTCTTGCATGATTTCTTTTACAATGGATGGATTAGCCGCGCCCCCCGATGCCTTTAATGCTTGGCCTACAAAGAAGCCAAACAGATTGGTTTTTCCTGCCTTATACTTCGTGAGATTCTCTGGGTTTGCCTCGATGACTTGTTGAACCAGCGTACGGATTGTGTCGGTATCCGATACCTGCCTTAGCCCCTTTTCATCAATAATGTCTTGGGCAAGCTTATCGGTTTCGAAGAGGTCTACGAGGACTTCCTTTGCTACGGCATTGCTGATGAGTCCTTGGACTACGGCGTCTACGAGCGATGCTAGCTGCTGTGTTGTTATGCCAACGTGAGAAACCGTTTGTTTGTTCTCACCCATCCTGCGTAGTACGTCGGTGAGTATCCAGTTGGAGACTGCTTTGAAAGCCTGTTCAGATTGTTGCGACAATGCCGCACATGCTTCTTCATACCAACGAGCAAGCTCGCCATCATCGGTAAGAATTGCTGCATCGTAAGCGGGAAGACCGTACTGGCGCATAAACCGTTGCTTCTTTGCAAGGCCTAGCTCTGGCAGCCCTTCACGGAGCTCATTGAGCTGCTCCTGTGATATCACAACCGTAACCAAATCCGGCTCAGGGAAGTAACGGTAGTCATGGGCCTGCTCCTTCATACGCATGACGCGTGTTTGCTGAGCACCGGCGTCCCACAACATGGTTGCCTGATCTATGCTTCCGCCCGATTCCAATACGCTGATTTGTCGTTGAATCTCGTATTCAATGGCTTTCTCGACGTTTCGGAACGAGTTGAGGTTCTTGATTTCAGTCTTTGTACCAAACGCTGCCTGACCAATTGGGCGCACACTTACGTTGGCATCGCAACGGAGTGATCCTTCTTCCATGTTACCATCGCAAACACCTAGATACACAAGGGTTTGCCGCAAGGTCTTTAGGTATAGCCCGGCTTCTTTCGATGTACGGATGTCGGGTTCGCTTACGATCTCAATAAGGGGTACGCCACTACGGTTTAAGTCGATCAACGTGTCTACATCAAGGTCGTGGATGCTCTTCCCAGAGTCCTCTTCCATGTGAATTCTCGTTAGTCCGATGCGCTTTATCCCGTCATCCGTCTCAATCTCTACGTGCCCAGCATAACAGATGGGGTCTTCATACTGCGATACTTGATATCCCTTTGGTAGGTCGGGATAGAAGTAGTTCTTCCTTGAAAAGGTGCTGGAGTATCTGATGCTACAGTTTGTTGCTAGGCCAACTCTGGCGGCAAAGCGGACAAGGTTTTCGTTGAGAACGGGTAGCGTTCCGGGATGACCAAGACAAACAGGACATGTGTTCGTATTGGGTCTTGCCCCATACGATGTTGGACACGAACAGAAAGCCTTTGTAGCTGTGGTAAGCTGCGCGTGGACTTCTAAGCCAATAACAGGTTCGTAGCCGATTGCCATGGTCTTCAATAGAATTTGCTAGAACGGCAAAGCTACGGAACTAAAACTTGGGCACTAGCTCGACGTTGCCACCGCTGAGGATAACCCCAACTCTTTTTCCAGTAAAAAGATCCTTGTGCTCCATCATTGCTGCTACGGGGACGGCGCCGCTTGGCTCTACTACCAGCTTCAAGCGGGAGATAAGTGTGTGCATGGCATCCAGAATCGCGTCCTCCTTCGCAGTGATAACAGTTACATCATGCTGCAACAGGTAGCCCAGCGTTCGGTCGCACAGTGCCGTCCGCAATCCATCGGCAATCGTAATTGGTGGGAAGGGGGCTTGTAATTGCTTGGATTCAATGGACTTCTTAGCATCGGCAGCAAGTTCTGGCTCGGCACCCCAGATCTGCATGGGTGGTCGTGATGTTCTGCATGTGATGGCGGTACCACTCATCAATCCACCACCTCCAACAGGTGCAATGACGGCATCTAAGTCACCGACTTGCTCGAGTAATTCCAGTGCAGCTGTGCCTTGGCCGGCAATCACTTGGTCGTTGTTATACGGGTGAATTTCTGTAGCGTTTGTCGTATCTACGATGTGCTTCAACGTTTCTTCGCGGGCTATTAACGTGTTTTCGCAAAACACGACGTGTGCACCGTAACCCCTTGTTGCATCTACTTTTACGGATGGTGAAGAGTCTGGCATTACCACCGTACAGGCAATTCCAAATTGCTTTGCCGCATAGGCAAGTGCCTGAGCGTGATTGCCTGATGAATGCGTTACGACGCCACGCTGTGCTTGGTCGGCCGTCAATTGCATGATGGCATTGGTTGCACCACGTGCTTTGAATGCACCAACCTTCTGAAGGTTTTCACATTTGAAGAACATTGTGCATCCCATCATCTTATCGATGGTTGCATTGGTAACCACCGGCGTTCGATGAACGTGATTCTTGATGCGTTCTGCTGCTTCGCGTATGATGGAAAGTGTTACACTCATGGCACTAGAAGCGCACTGCTTGAAAGATGGTTCAGAACTGTGTGGTTGCTATGGCGACAGGTGAAGCGCTTGTGACAGCTACTCTGCACTACACTCCAATCATCTACATGCTGCGTCGGTATTCGCCACCCACCTGATACAAGGCATGGGTAATCTGACCAAGGGAACAGGTCTTCACCGTTTCCATGAGCTCATCAAACAGGTTTCCATTCGAAATGGCAACCTCCTTAAGTCTAGCTATCGCAGCGTCAGAAGCCGAAGAGTTACGCTTACGGAACAACTCTACGTTATGGACCTGCATGTCTTTCTCTTCCTGCGTAGAGCGGATGACTTCTTGAGGAATGATGGTCGGCGATCCCTTGCTGCTTAAGAATACGTTCACTCCAATAATCGGATACTGTCCGCTATGCTTCAGCGTCTCGTAGTACAGACTCTCTTCTTGAATCTTGTTTCGCTGATACATATTCTCCATCGCACCAAGCACGCCACCGCGGTCGGATATTTTTCTAAACTCCGTGTACACGGCTTCTTCGACCAGGTCTGTGAGTTCTTCGATGATGAAGGCACCTTGCAATGGATTCTCGTTCTTGGCAAGGCCTAGCTCGCGATTGATGATAAGCTGAATTGCAACGGCTCTACGAACGCTCTCTTCTGTGGGCGTGGTTATAGCTTCGTCGTATGCATTGGTATGCAAGGAGTTGCAATTGTCGTAAATGGCATACAATGCCTGGAGGGTTGTGCGTATGTCGTTAAAGTCGATCTCTTGAGCATGCAAGGATCTACCCGACGTCTGGATGTGATACTTGAGCATCTGAGAACGCTCATTACCACCATACTTGTGCTTGATTGCCTTAGCCCAGATTCTCCGAGCAACTCGACCTATCACGGCATATTCTGGGTCTACACCATTGGAGAAGAAGAAGCTCAGGTTTGGTGCAAAGTCATCAATGTGCATACCTCGTGAGAGGTAGTACTCAACGTAGGTAAAACCGTTGGCAAGCGTCAGGGCTAGTTGGGTGATGGGATTAGCACCAGCTTCTGCGATGTGGTAGCCGCTGATGGACACCGAGTAAAAGTTGCGTACCTGTTGCTCAATGAACGACTGTTGTACGTCACCCATGAGACGTAAGGCAAACTCGGTAGAGAAGATGCAGGTATTCTGCGCCTGATCTTCCTTGAGAATGTCTGCCTGAACCGTCCCACGCACCGTACGTAAGGCATGCTCCTTGCAGCGTTGGTAGTCAGCAGCATCAAGTACCTGGTCGCCACTTACCCCTAACAACATCAATCCCAAACCGTTGTTGCCCTTTGGTAGACCACCGTCTTGTTCGTCGATGGTGTAGGTGGGGAGTGGCATTCCTTTCTCTGCATAGATGGCAGCAATCTTTTGCTTGATCTGTTCTTCGATTCCGCGTTCTGCAATCAGCTTTTCGCACTCTTGGTCAATCGCAGCGTTAAGGAAGAAGGCAAGCACAATTGGTGCTGGACCATTGATGGTCATCGACACCGATGTGGTTGGCGCCGTTAGATCGAAGCCGGAATACAACTTCTTTGCATCGTCGAGTGTTGCAATGCTCACTCCACTATTCCCAACCTTGCCGTAGATGTCGGGTCGACGTGCTGGATCTTCTCCGTACAACGTAACGCTATCAAACGCCGTTGACAATCTTGCCGCTGGCATTCCTTGGCTTAGATAGTGAAATCTGCGGTTGGTGCGTTCCGGACTTCCTTCGCCGGCGAACATCCGCGTTGGATCTTCATTTGTGCGTTTAAATGGGTAGACGCCTGCGGTGTATGGAAACTCGCCTGGGACGTTTTCACGCATGCACCAGCGGACAATCTCGCCCCAATCCGAAAAGCGTGGTAGTGAAATCTTTGGTATGGGGGTATGCGACAGACTCTCAACGTGATTTGCTACATGAATTTCTTTACCACGAACCTTGTAGACGAACTCTTCACCCTGATAGGATTGAAGCTTCTGTTTCCACGATGCAATCATTGAACGCACCTCGGCGGTGAGTTGTTGTTCCAACTCGTTTGCTTTTTGCTCTAGCGTCGTGATTGCTATGGCAGCATTAGGTGCTTGTGGTTTTGTCATTGCCTTGCCGTCGTTGTCTGAGTATCCTGCAGGTTATTGATGCGATGTCAACACTACCGGCCTAGTCATGCTTGATAGCATACACCTTTAACGTGGAGTTCTGTTTCGTGCCACCTAGCCAGATGGTCATGACTTCGTTGGGTTTGAACTCAACGGTCTGCTTGTACAACGCTACGGTGCTATCTGGCTGTCTGAACTCAAGTTCATACGTACCTGGAGGCAGCTTTAAGAAGTTGCTACCAGTGGTGGACGATTTGCTTACCTCGCGGAACGTCATGTTCTGCATTCCAGGGATAGGATAGTCTGCCGTGCCAACCTTGGTTATCACATTCACCTCGGGCATGTCAGGTGAAATGTGAATAAACCGAACCATGGTATTCGATGCATCTGGTTGAGCATCGTCCTTCAGTTCGATTGGGGCAATGTTCTGAGGTACAATTGTACCCGTCACAAACACCGAATGCTTTTCCGATGCAGGTACATTGATCGATCGGTCGGTAATCAATCCTGTTGTTCCTGCAGCTGCAGTGTACTTGTGTGTGCCAGCACCAAACGTCAAATACGGGGTTGCCGAGCCATAAGCCAGGTTCGTAACCTGTGGTTGAGTTCCGTCGATTGCTACGGCAATGGGCGAGGAGCCAGATGCAGCATTCACAAAAAGCATCGACGAAGAGCTTACCGCTGGGATCAAATCAATGTACGAGTCGCCATTACCGTTGTCACTAAACAACCGCGCTCCGAATGGATAGGCGTCTGTTGTTATGCTAGTTCCGTGAAGGACAATGCTATGTGCCGTACCGCCCAGCAGGTCAATTGGTTGAAAATCTAGTGAGAAGGATGCGTCGCCCTGCTTACGCAACGAGAACGTGTACGTGCCTGCAAAGAGATCTGAGTAACCAGTGTATTGAATTCGATCTACCGGACCAAGCAACCTGGTCGTTGAACCCGTAATCCAGAGTTCGTACTTGGTCATTTGATCGTTGGTGCAATTGACCAGCTTCAATCTTGTCTTGTCAGAAGTAATCGTTGTAGCATCCACGGCAAACCCAGCAGCAAAGGCAGCGGCAGGTGGACATGCGTACACGGAATAGGTCTGGTTCTCTGCTAGGTTCTGGCTGGATGAGTTCCTGGCTTTCTCGTCGCCAGCATAGTGTACCGACACGTCATAGCGTCCTACGTCGGCGGCCTTATATCCACTACTCGAACCAAATACCGTACCCGACGTAACCAACTTTCCGTTTACCCTTACATCCAGTGCACCACCGTCATACACCATGTTGATGATCCGTACATAGGACTTACCTGATGATGGGTTGTTGGTATTGTCGTCACAACCTTGTACAAGGACAAGCAAGACCGCTAGAGCGGGAATTAACCGTTTCACGACTCCTCCGATTGGATTGGCATGGTTGATTGAGAAAGCAGATCAATGGCACCCTTCACTTGCCACAGCTGCCGAGCAATACGTTCCTGGTTTCGTACCTGCTTTTCGTAGCGGTCAGATTCTTCGGCGATTTCTGCCAGGTAACGAACGCGATCAGGAGGGATCACGTAGATCTTCTCGCTAATCTCCGTTGAGCGGTTGTAGGAACTCTTCCAGTCCAACGAGCAGCGTTGTACGAGTACGTCAACCAAGGCACGATACAGCGTGTTGGTGCCAGGATCGTTGAACTGCGATGCTATGGTTCCAAACACGGGCATCTCTGCCGGGTTTTGCGTAAACAACTGTCGGCTTCGTTGGTATTGCTTCTTTACATCACGTAAGGCATCGTGAGCACCACGCTTATCGAACTTGTTCAACGCTACCAGGTCGGCATAGTCAATCATGTCGATCTTCTCTAGCTGCGAGGCAGCGCCGTACTCAGGCGTCATCACATACATGCTCACATCGGCTAAGTCGGTGATCTGCGAGTCGCTCTGTCCGATACCGGCGGTTTCGACGATGATCAAATCAAACTTGGCAAACGACAAGATTCTCAGCGCATCGTGAACATTCCTGTTTAATGCAACGTTTGCTTCGCGGGTTGCAAAGGAGCGCATATACACGCGCGGATTGTGCACGGCATTCATGCGAATACGATCGCCAAGTAGTGCTCCACCGGTCTTTCGTTTGGACGGATCGATACTCAACACAGCAATGGATAGGTCGGCAAAATCAGCCAGGAAACGACGGACGATTTCGTCGGTCAACGACGACTTACCGGCACCGCCCGTACCTGTTATGCCAAGCACTGGAACGCGTTTCACCGAGTCGGCAAAGGCAATTCTTTGTCCCTCATTCCTCTCGGCTGCTGTAATTGCTTGTGCCAGGGCCAGAGGATTCTTGCTGACAACTTCTGCTTCCAGGGATGCTCCAAAGACGTCTGGCGTAAGGTAGTCGGCACCTTTTACAAGGTCGTTGATCATGCCTTGCAGACCCATTGCTCTACCATCGTCCGGAGAATACAGTCGACTTATTCCGTAGGCCTGCAGCTCTTCGATTTCCGTTGGAAGTATCGTGCCTCCGCCCCCTCCATAAATCTTGATATGACCAGCTCCACGCTCACCAAGCAGATCCTTCATGTACTTGAAGTACTCTACGTGACCGCCTTGATACGACGTCATGGCAATGGCCTGTGCGTCTTCCTGCACGGCACAATCAACCACTTCGGCAACCGATCGGTTATGTCCTAAGTGAATCACTTCGCAGCCGGTTGACTGGATAATCCGCCGCATCACGTTGATGGCTGCATCGTGTCCGTCGAACAGCGACGCTGCTGTTACAACTCTCACGGTATGAAGGGGCTTGTAGGGGGCTGAGGAGTGCATTGTTTGACTGGTTCTCATGCCTGGCAAAAGAGCCGTAAACTTACGGATTATATCTTCCGGACGTTATTGCTGTTGCTCATTGACCTATTTTTCAATCGTGTCAGAACTCATCATGCTTGGTGGTGCCGACGAGGTAGGTGCCAATTGTTGTTATCTAAACCTTGGTGGTACGGGAATCCTAATTGATGCTGGTTTGCATCCCAGACAACGCAATTCTCGGGCATTTCCGGCTTT
>JAGFIZ010000008.1 GCA_024103135.1 Bradyrhizobiaceae bacterium
ATCTCCAACGTCATCACCGTGCCTTGAGTAGTCACAATGATGCGGTTAATGGACATGTTTGACCCAAGCACAACATCGGCTTGTTCGACGCCGGATATCTGCATGGAAGGGGAAGGGGGCTTGAGACGAATTGTTGAACTCTTCCCTGATTTCAGAACGCTGGGTGTATATACGTTCATCAGGGCGAAGAAGATTTGTTCAATGCTTAATTCGTCGGACGCTCCCTCGACGGAGTTGATCACAACCATCTTCGACGATTTCTGAACGTTCCATACGGTGGAGCCATTGCTTACGATTTCACGGTCGGAGGTGACAATTCGAAAACCCTTGCCGCGGACAGCCGTAAGCGTACCCGAGCCATAGCTACTGGAGAACTTGAGCGATACACTCTTGAGATTTGCATACGCTTCCTTGAAAGCTGCAACCTGAGAGTCTGTCTGAGAGGGTTGTCCTGCAAGAGTCGTCGCCGTTGACGCAACCAGGCCCATGAACCATACAACAACGAATAGCAGAGGCATGCGAAGTGTTAATGTTCTTGCCGACACTAGTTCACCTTCGCATTGATAGGTCCGCGAGTTCCTTGATACTTCTTTAGCTCTGCATCAATCGAACCGATCGGGATCTGTGTGCTGACCTTTACGGGAATCTTTCTTTCGTCGTCTGACAGCCACAACGTCAGCCGTCCTTCGAAACCAAACGGACTACCCTGAGCAACGCGTGGTTCGACGACTATGCAGTCGTAGATGCCAGCGTCGACTTCGATGCGTTGCTTGCCGAGGATGTAGACGTTGAGGTCGTGGACCTTGCCGTCGACGAAGTTCTGGAGCTTGATGGACTGACCGCGCTTCATCGACTTGAGGTCGAGAGTGCGCACATAGTAGAAGGCACTAACCACGTCGTGGACAAACGCCGGAATGTCGGCTGTTCCTTCGGTTGTCTTTGCCTTATGCTCCGTCTGATCGAACTCTGCCGTGTAGTCCTTGCTATAGTTCCGCTCACGGATGTGCTGTTCGAACTTCCATGGAAAGATTCCATCCACATCAAGGTATGTCCGATAGGTGTCGCGCACCTTGTAGATGAAGTCCAGACTCGGATGTGATGCAGTGACGAAGGTAATCTTGTAGCAGGGCCGACCATTCACGTATGAAAGATCCTTGGCAACGTCGAACACGGCAGTCCCTGCCGAGATGAACTTATAGCCCACGTCGTAAGTCAGCCGCTCACCTACACCGAATGCTTCGTTTGCATTGTACCGAAGCGGTGGTGTGTCGGTAGGGACAAAGAGTGATAGCGAGGCGAGAGCCAGGCAGGTAGGGATCCAGGTCATGTGAAGTCCAGACGATCTGATTCAATTGTACGTGTTGAGTCAAGCTCAAGCTGTTTTACCTCCGCAACATCTGCGCCAGCAATTCCTTTGATGCTTCCATACAGTCGGGTGGTTGAGAGTAGGACTTTGTCGATCTGCTTTTCACGTTGCTTCCAAAGTCTCTCCATCGAAGCCCGTTCCTTTTGCAGGTCGCTATGCATGGTCTGGAAGGCCTCGACGATGGCCTCGATGCTCATCCGGAAGTCAGCGCTGGTAAGGTAGGAGTAGAGGAGTTCCATCTTGTCGCCTCGGTTTTCCTGTGCCGTAGTGATTTCACCTACGCGGACAACGAGTTCACGTACAACGTGAGCCAGTGCCTTGTATTCGGTGTATGAGCAGACAAACACGCCATTCATGAGGCCGAATGACTGGACGTCCTTGGGAAGTGTTTCCGTCACCAACACACCTACATCAGCCCCCTGCGCCCGAATGTCTTCCTTGAACTTTTCTATCCATGATGGCTGAAACTGCTTTGTGCGCTTGCTCTCGTAAAGGATGGAGCCGATGGGGTTGCCTTGTACGAGGACGCGGTGGACGCAATCGGCACCGGCAACACCTTTCTTGATCTCAAGGACTTCATCCGTGGGAAAGGTAGAGCGTAGGTATTCTTCGATGGCTAGCTCTTGTACTTCGCCTGAGAGTTGTTGCGATCCCTGCTCCATCTTTCGCTTGAGCTCTTCTGTTTGTCGCATGGCGGCATCCATCTTCTGTTGCCATTCGCGTTCACGCAGCTCATACTTCTCGGCTTCGGCCTTACGTATGCTTGCTTCGATCGTTGACTGCGACTCCAGCATCTTCTTGCGGATGATGTTCTCCGTCTCCTCGTCCTTCTCTTGGAGCTTACGTTTGAGTTCCAGGACCTGGATCTCTGTTTCGCGTGCCGTCTTTAGTGCTGCTGTCTTTTCTGCATTCTCGCGTTCAAGTGCAGCAACCCGAGCATCGGTGCGCTCACGCTCGACCTTGACGGCAGCTTGTTTCTCTGCTTCGATGGCTTTCAGTAGTCGTTGCTCGTAGTCCGCTTTTAATCGCTGTTCGATGCTCTGTGAGAGCACGTCTTCGATATCAATTTGTGTGTGGCATGTCGGACAGGAAATATGTTGTTGGGCCATTGAAATGCTCCACCGTTATAGCCATTAGTAAGGGCATGCACCAACGGTGCAAAGAGGCAACAAAGATACATGGGGAGTCGGAGGTTGACCGATGCTGTTGACGTTCTGAACGTCCACTGAACAACCACTGAACAACCACACAGTACTGTGGTATGAATCCATCTAGAATGTGGGCAAACAGTACTGATAGCACTGACAGTGCTGTCAGCCCGTATCTACAGGCTCCTTAGCCCCCTTCCAGAACAAAACGAGAGAGTGGCAGAAAAAACAAAACGCTCCACGGAGACCATGGAGCGTCTGAAAAATGAGTTGTGGGCCCGGCAGGACTTGAACCTGCAGCCAACGGATTATGAGTCCGTTGCTCTAACCATTGAGCTACGAGCCCAAGAGATCGGACAACTACAGACTAGTTGAACAATCCTACGAACAGACCAACCTGTGCGTTGAATGCTTGGATGCTGATACCATCGGGCACGTTGGCAATCGTTGCCGTGTGGTTACCCTTCCAGTCGCCTGTAGATACCGGCAAGTTGTAGGCAGCTTGTGCTCGAAGGGCAATGAACGGTGTGATGGCATACTCAATGCTTAATCGTGCTGGAACATAGAGCACGCTGCGGTCGATGCTCGAGTACATGTCTGGGGCGGTGCTAATTGAGTCGTAATCACTCCAATCACGCTGAGCAACGCTCTGGAAGGTGGTGATGTCCTGTGAACCCCAACCTAGGCCAATGCCCGGAGCAATGATTAATCTTCTTGCAATAACGAATGCATAGTCTGCATGCAGCGCCTTTAGCGAAACCGCATACTCCATGGTTCGCTCAGTTGGAGGTAGTAATGCAAGAGGATCGGTGATGGTCTTCGAGACCTTTGAGCTACCCGATACCCAGGAGAAAGCGGTGCGAAGGTTTGGCACAATGCCTACAGCCGTAAAAACTTCTGCGCCGTACATCGTAAATGGACCTGACATTTCATCCAAGCCAAGTTCCTTGGTGCGGACGTTGATGTCGTCGACAGGCAAGAAACTGAACGTAATCGCAGGTCCAGCACCGAGGGCAAAGTAAGGCACGGCCTCATCCTTGATGGGTGCCTCTTCGAAATCAAGATCAGCCAGACGATCGTCTTGAGCCATCGTGGGGAAAGCAAGCAAGCATGCTAGTGCTGCGGAAAGAAGTAAACGGAACATGAAAAAACCTTGGGTTGAGGCGTAAACGAAACCACAAAGATACAATGCAACTTCTGGCAGGGGGCTTGGGTTTTGTGTGGATCAGTGTTCTGACGCTGAAACGCTCTAGCACGATGGACAATGGGAATTTGTCAATCCGCGTGTTCAGTCTGCCAGGCTCCTCCAGGATTGTGTGCTCTTCGTAGATTGAAGAATGAACATTGCCGCTGTTGTACTTGCAGGTGGCTTGGGATCGAGACTCTGGCCACGAGGAACGGATAAACAACCCAAACAATTCACTCATGTTCTGGGTGACGGGACAATGATCCAGAACACCGTGATGCGTCTGCTGCCCTTTGTCTCTGCAGACAACCTATGGGTGGTAACAACTGCCGAGCTGGCACCACATGTGTACGAGCAGTTGCCGCTAGTGGCACCACAGCACGTGCTTACCGAACCGTTTGGTAGGAATACGGGTCCGTCAATCGCTCTTGCCGCCACCATGCTGAAGCATCACTTGGGTGAAGACGCCGTGATGGTGGTACTTCCGAGCGACCATATGATCACCAATGTTCGTGAGTTTCAAGCCACTCTTGAACGTGCCTGTACAGCTGCCGCACAAGCCGATGCAATTGTGACCATAGGCGTCATGCCAACCCGTGCAGAGACGGGCTATGGATACATCCAGGTAGGGGATGCCGCCAACATTGCACTGCCCGATATGGATGGTGCCGTTCACAAGGTGATCACCTTTGCAGAGAAACCAGACCATGAAACAGCACAACGGTTTATGGATGCGGGCGACTTTGTGTGGAATGCCGGGATCTTTGTGGCAAGGGTTGGCGTGATTCTGAAAGCAGTGACCGACCACCTGCCAGATCATGCGCCATTGTTTGCACAGTTGAGTCGGCATATCGGTACCGACCGATACGAACACACACTGGACACCATCTTCCGTCAGATTCGCAGTGTGAGCTTTGACGTTGGCGTGATGGAACGTGCAAAGAATGTGTTGGTTGTGGATGGCAGCTTTGGCTGGAGCGACGTTGGAACATGGGACGAGCTCTACCGATTGTCAATGAAGGATGGTCGAAACAATGTCGTTGAAGGCAACGTTGTCACCCTGCGCACTAACAACTGCATGATTACGAGCAATAGCGGTCGGCTCGTTGGAGTTGTGGGCTTGGAGAACCTAGTCATCGTGGACACCGAACATGCGCTGATGATCTGTAAGCGTGGCAAGACAGAACAAGTGCATGACCTTATCGACCTGATTCGACGCAGGCATATCGGGAACTTCAAGGGATGACCAAGGCCGTTTTATTGGTGTTTGCCCTATGCATTAGCATTCCTGCATTTGCTCAACCACTGGCTGATACCACTTCTCTTGATTCACTTCGATCGGTGGTCAAACAGCTACAAGTGCAATGGCAAAAACAATGGCGCGCGAGTGACAGTCTACGTATCACGTCCATCCTGACGCGTCTGCGTGCCGACAGCATCACACGAAGCATCAAGACCACCGAGAAAGCCATTGCCGACGCTCAACGAAGGCGCGAAGCAGAACTTCAACGTGAAGCACAACGTCACCTGTCGGAGCAGGACGCAGCAGACAGTATCGTACCAGTATCGGAATCAGCGATCGAGTCAGCACAAGAGCAACGTGATACATCGCCCCCTAACCAATTTCCGGAACAACAAGGCATTGAAAAGCCGGTTGATGATGGAGCGGATGGAGAGTCGAACGCCGCAACAGCAGACGATGCAGCCGACGCCGCAACAGCAGAGATTCTGCAGACGTTGGCGTTGCAATCAGCTGCTCGAACAGCAGCACAGAAATTGCAGGCTGGAAAGCCCAAGCGTGGAGAGACTCTTAGCGACTCGCTTACCTATCACGTGTTAACGATGAAGCCCGATACAGGTATTGCATCGTACTATGCATCGGAGTTTCATGGTAAGCGTTCATCGAATGG
>JAGFIZ010000020.1 GCA_024103135.1 Bradyrhizobiaceae bacterium
CAGGTCAGATCGCTCAACTTCATTCGCGTCAGGGTATGCGCGAGCGAGTTACAACCTGGCAGAACATCGCCAATGGTACCTTGCCTATCGTCATCGGAGCCCGCAGCAGCGTATTCGCACCATTACCTAATCTTGGCCTTGTCGTAGTCGACGAGGAGCACGAGTCATCGTACAAACAGGAAGATCCAGCGCCACGGTACAATGGACGGGATGTAGCCATCATGCGGGCGACCTACGAACAATGCCCCGTGGTGCTTGGCAGCGCTACGCCATCACTAGAAAGCTTGTACAATGTCGAGCTAAAACGCTATCAACACCTTACCCTGTCGACGCGTACCGATGGCGCCGTCAAGCCATCAATTCAGATCGTGTCCATGCAGGACGAGCGAGCTCAATCGCAACAACGACTCACTATCGGTCTAACGCTTGCTCTGGCAATTCGCGAGACAGTGGAACGGGGCGATGGCGTGATTCTGTTCTTGAACAGACGCGGTTTTGCATCCCAATATGCTTGTGCTGACTGCTCACATGTACTGTCGTGTCCGAATTGCGATGTGTACCTGACCTGGCATAAGCGACAGAACATCCTGCGCTGTCATTACTGCGGTCACTCAGAGTTAGCCCCTTCTGTCTGCGTTGAATGCGGTGGCGTGGAAATGTATGACACCGGGATCGGCACGCAACGAGTCGAGGAAGATTTGCTAGCGGTGCTTTCGCCCGACATTCCACGAACGCCAAAAGGGATGCAGATGGTCGTAGCTCGGATGGACTCCGATACGATGAAGAGCAAGAATGCACACCGGGCACTCCTCGAACGATTTGCCAACGGCACTGTCGACGTTGTCATTGGAACTCAGATGGTGGCCAAGGGGCTGGACATCCCAAGAGTTACACTCGTTGGGGTTGTGTTGGCCGACCAGACCTTGAATCAAAACGACTTTCGAGCAGCGGAGCGAACCGTTCAACTCTTGACGCAGGTTGCTGGGCGAAGCGGCCGGACGGCTGAGCGTCCTGGTCGGGTCATCATTCAAACGTTTGCCCCCACTCACCCTGCCATTCGTGCTGTGGCAGAAGAGAGTCTAACTGCATGGCAACATGCCGAACTTGAGCATCGGCGTGACACGCACTTTCCTCCCACTCACCGATGCATCGTGATCGAGGTGAGCGGTCAGCAAGAAACTGACGTTGAGCATGTCGCGCAAGTCCTTGACAAACTTATACCTAGCGAACTGCCGTTCATCCAGCGAAATCCCCCGATTGCGCCGTCAATTGCCTGGATTCGAAACCGGCATCGTCGGATCATCGTTATCAGGAACTCCAAGCAACTCGACCCAGGAGGAGGCAAGGTCCGAGCGGTTCTCGACGCTGCCCTCAGGAGCTATTACGAGCAGTATGCCCGTTCCTCTGTTCGGGTAACGGTCGACGTTGACTCACTTGGGATGGTCTAACGGTATATGCAGTTGTAATATCAAGTGGATATCAACGCTTGTCTGCCAAAAAATCAGCTTGGAATTAAATAGAATTCTCGTATGTTCTGAATTCAATTGCTTCGTTTTCCACATACTCTGGTATTCTTAGTGTCAAGTAGAATTGTTTCTGCAGCGATGATCGCTGTATTAGCAACCGCCGCGTATGCAGGTGGTACCAAGCAACCGCTTCCGTTACACGTAACAGACCCTACCTCTCGAGTACAAAGCGAAGGTGTAATTCGTGACACCGACGGAGATGGCTGTTGGGACGAGGTGTCCGGAACATCGGCCAGTGGAGCAAGATTCTCCTATCGCGTTGTTGATGGCCTGTGTCATTCAACCCTACAGGCGTCACTTAAGGCAACCATCGTCTCCGGATCCTTGGAGGCCGATGAATATGCTATTACGATTACGGAGATAGGAACGGACAAGGTAGTTGGCGTTCTCATTAAGGACAGAGATACGCGCAACGTTGCCTTTATTCCAAGCAGCGTTACCCTAGCCCCCTCCAAGTCATTGACAACGGAGACACCTGCAGCCATTGGTATTCAGATGTCGGTTGACGGTGATCAAGCACTCATAGCAGTCCCTAAGTCCACCGAAGCCTCCGTCAAACTTGTCCACGCCGACGGACAGGCCGTGCCGTTGTACGTAGGTGAACTGTCGAGAGGTATGACGACGATTACACTTCCTGCAGACGTTAACTCCGGAGAGTATGTACTGTCGGTTGTGACCGACCGTGAGTCGCAGAGTGTGGCCTTTACCTTGCAGCGCTGACGTGCCAATAAATTGCATCCGTTATCGTGCGACCTTTCTGTGGCAAATCACACCTACTAGGCGTACGTAATGCACACCACTGACCATGAGCAACATAGCGAGCGATTCCTGAAGCTATACATGCCGCTCCAGGACTCTTTGTGGCGCTTTGTTCGCAGTTTGGTCCGGTCAGAAGCTCAAGCAGAAGATGTTGTTTCGGAAACAGTCTTACAGGCCTTTGAAGGATTCTCGCGCATTCGAGACGAACAAGCATTCCTGTCATATCTGTTCACGATTGCATCACGAATCGTTCAAAAGCAACGTTGGCGTAGTCGTTGGTTCGATGAATTCGACGAGGACCAGGTAGCCATGATGCATTCCTCCGAGACGCAACCGGATGTACGGGCTGATGTGGTGTTGTTACGTGAAGCTCTAACTCAACTTCCGGAAGCAACGCGTCAGGCAGTGGTACTCTTTGAGATCAACGGATTTTCCCTCGAAGAGATTCGTCAAATCCAGGGTGGAAGCTTGTCAGGCGTTAAGAGCAGGGTTGTTAGGGGGCGACGGATGCTGTCCGTCCTCCTTGGATGTGAAACAGAGCACAAACAAGCCGTTCATTCAATGTCTAGTCGAAGCACCGACATACCAACAGTTCCTGAGCCATCCGTCGTCACATCCATTTAACCATGGTTCAACCACCACGCATAGACGAGTTCTTTGCTGCTGCACGCAATGAGCAGCATCCGTCGCCTATTCGAAACGCCGAAGACCTTCGGGCCCTTTCACAACGACGCAAGGTATCTACCTGGCGGGTGTTTCCATTTGCAATGCTTGGTATCGTTCTCGTTGGTGCTGTGGCGAGCTGGTTAGTCTTGGGTAACTCCCCTACTGTATCAAACCCAACTAGTTCACAGGGCATGACTGTTGCCGTGGGTAGTCATTCCATACAGGTTGGCTCATCAACTCTCCCACCGGCACAGCTTGCTCTCGCTGATACCGTTGAATCGGCAGATCATGTTACCCTACGTGCGACTTATAGGCGTAATCTGGGTTCACAGGAGCTTGCATTGACAGAGCACCCCGTCACCATGCACACCCTTGCGAGTGTTGCTAGCATGTTGCCTGACAAGCGTATGCTCATGGATAACGACGAGATTCATGTTGCTGCTCTCGTTGCCAACGATGCCTTCTACCGCTCATTGCGTATTGAACCAGCAGCGCTTACGGAGATCTGCAGGAATCTTGCCGGAGCTGACTCCGTGACGAACTGTTCAATGGGTAGCTATGACCAGCAGACAAAGGTCTGCGTGTATAAGAACGGTGCAACCGATGAAGTGGTCTTCATGGACGGACCCGGACCAATGCCCGTAATGTTTACCTCGGCCAATGGACGTGGACGCGTGGTTACATCTCGATACTCTTCAAACGTCGATCCAAACAGACTGGTACCCGTTGCAGCCCATGGTTGTGGCGACAATGTGCTGATGTGGTTTGCCCCGACTGAGGAGTTTGTCTACTCGCTACCTGATTCGTTGAGCAAAGACTTGAATCACGTGCTTGAGTTCGAGATGCAGATGCGAGCCGATGGCAAGAACCTTCGGATTAAGAGCAGAATCAATCATGCAGACAGCTTGAGTTCAATTGATGAAGTGTTCTGTCTTGATTCGTTACTAGGTACAAAATCCAAGATGATGGATTCGGTACGGAAGCATTTTGATGCCAAGATACGCGAGCTGTCAAGCCATGGACAAGTAGACTCACTATTCAACAAGTTTCGCTCGCTCGTTCCGGATTCACTGTTTCGCAATTTCATGTTGCTGTTAGATTCAGCCGATGTGAAAATCGAAATCAAGACCGACGAGCAATCAGTACGTCCACATCGGTTGCGTGACGAGCTATCAACTGACTTCGAACACTCCATCATGGTCATCAAGTGTGGCCGGATTGACCGTGGTGTAGGCGTTCCACCAGCCGCATTACCGATTCAGGAAACCAGACTCTCGGAAGGCGCTGTCTCCAAAACATCCATCTACCCCAATCCTACGAGCGATGGTGGTGTTACGATCGCGTTTACACTTCAGGAACCACGCTTGTTGTCGGTCCACCTGACCGATCTGGGCGGAGCTGAGATTCGGGAGCTTGCAACGAACGTATGGAAGAACACCGGCCCTGGGCAGATGGCCTTCGTCCTCTCTGACGTGCCCGCCGGAATGTACCTGGTTACCATCGTTACCGATAGAAATGAGCGCGTTGTTCAGCGACTGATCGTTCAATGACGGCGTCGCGTATCGGTACAAGCGTGGTATGAGTTACCGGGTCAGTGTACCTCTTGGTTATCGCAGTTTTAATGCCTCGGTCTGCGCTTCGTCGAGACTGGCCTGAGCACTGGCCTGCCCAAGTAATACCTTGACCAAGGCATTTTCCAGTAGAGCCTCGACATCAAGCCAATGTGGGTGGACAGGCGTCATGCGCGAATGCTCAAGCTGTTTTGCAAATACCACCTTCATCGTATCGGCCATGAGCGAAGCATCGGCAGAGGTAGACTTATCTGCTGGAAAACCCGCCTCACTGATTTGCTGACAGAGTTTGAGTGCCTGAGCCCCGGACGTAAGAAACTCCACCAGTTCACGTGACCTCTGACTATTCTTGGTAGCGGCGCTCACAGCAAGGTATTCGCCACCGGCAAAGGAGATGCCAGTGCCCGCTGTCTGACCAGGCATGAGAACTGCCTCTACGTCCAATCCTTTTGCTGCACGAATCTTTGGTAACAGCCATGATCCACTCATCCACAATGCAACCTTCCCCTGCAGGAAGGCAGCATCAAGTTGGCGTTGGGTTTCGATATACCCAGACCGGGCAAGGTCGGCATAAAGTTCGAATGCTTTGACGTTTGCCGGTAGGTTTAGGGCTAGCTGGCCTTTACTATCAAGTACGTCACCCCCCATCGACCACATGAAGGGCAGAATCTTCTTGTAGAGTCTGTGCGCATCAGCGCCGTTGGCACCAAATCCCTCGGCACCATGTTCCTTCACCAGTTCGGCTGCACGCTGCATGTCGGCAAACGTCTCGATTGCCCCCTTCCATCCAGCCTTGTTTAGCAAGTCTCGATTCAGGTATAACAGTCGTGCGTCTACAGTCCAGGGATAGGCATAGAGTCGACCCTTCCACATTGCCGGTACCAATGAGTATGATGGAAAACGATCCGTCACACCCTTGTCGGTTGGTAAAGCTAGAAGCACACCTGCACTTGAGAACTGTGCAATCCAATCGCTGCCCAGCTCGATGACGTCTGGCGGAGAGCCAGAGTTGAAGGCAGCAAGCAGCTTGGTCTTTCCATCATTCCAGCTGAGCTCGGTCAGCTCGACGATGGTGTTGTGTTTGCGCTGATACTCGGCCACCAATTCCCGGATTGCCGTACGCTGGTTTGGCTCGCTCCAGAAATGCCAGAACCGTATTGTCTGGGCATCGGGCAAATGCTCGTTGTTGGATGAGCACGAGCCGAGGATAATGCCAATGGTTCCAATGGCAATCGCTGAAACAACGTGCCGGAATGCTTGAGTCTGCAGTAAAGATTTTGTCCACATTCCACGAACTTACGAGGTAAGAATTGGTCGTTCACAACTTTACCCGTACTTTCGATCCCGTCCTGAACTCGGCAACACAAGGGGTCTATGTCGAAGTACATCTTTATCACGGGCGGGGTCTTGTCTTCCTTAGGCAAAGGCATCGCATCTTCTTCCATTGGTCTGCTTCTCAAACAGCGCGGTTTTAGTGTAACCGTGCAGAAGTTCGACCCTTACCTGAACGTTGATCCTGGAACGATGAATCCGTTCCAGCACGGTGAGGTGTACGTCACCGATGATGGTGCCGAGACGGACCTTGACCTAGGTCACTACGAACGATTCCTTGATTCCAGCATGAGCAAGCTGAACAACAGTACGGCTGGACAAGTGTATTTCGACGTGATCAGCAGAGAACGCAAGGGTGAGTATCTAGGCAAGACGGTGCAGGTTATCCCGCATATTACCGACGAGATCAAGCGACGGATGCGTGGTTTCGATGGTAAGCGAGATATCGTAATTGTCGAGATTGGTGGGACGGTCGGTGATATTGAGTCGCTCCCCTTTCTTGAAGCTGCACGACAGCTAAGCTTTGAAGTTGGTAAGCAGAATGCCTTGTTCGTCCATCTCACCTATGTGCCGTTCATCAAGTCGGCTGGTGAGCTCAAGACGAAGCCGACGCAGCACAGCGTCAAGGTACTCATGGAGCACGGCATCATGCCGGACATTCTGCTGTGCCGCGCAGAGATGAAACTAGACAAGGAGATTCGTGCCAAGATCGGGTTGTTCTGCAACGTCGAAGAACGGTCCGTTATCGAGGCCTTGGATGCGGAGACCATCTACGAAGTGCCGATGATGTTCGCCAAGCGCGAACTGGATACGATTATCTCCGAGAAGCTTCACCTGCGCAAGCGTGTACCAAACATGGATGCATGGGGACGGTTCGTACATCGCATTAAGGCACCAAAACATCAGGTAACGATTGGACTTGTAGGTAAGTACGTCAAGTATCAAGACAGCTACAAGAGCATCAGTGAAGCGTTTATTCATGCCGGGGCATTAAACAATACCAAGGTTGTGTTGAAATGGATCGACAGTGAGCATATCAACGAGTCGAACGTTGCACAGCAACTCAAGGGACTTGACGGCATCCTGGTTGCACCTGGCTTCGGATCACGCGGCGTTGAGGGCAAGATTACTGCCATCAAGCATGTACGTGAGAACAACATTCCATTCTTCGGCATCTGCCTTGGGATGCAGTGTGCCGTCATCGAATTCGCTCGAAACGTCGCTGGTCTGACTAATGCCAACAGCACGGAGTTCAAGAAATCATCCTATCCCGTGATCGATCTCATGCCTGATCAAAAGCATGTCAGCGATAAGGGAGGGACGATGAGACTTGGTGCCTATAAGGCTCATCTTCAGAAAAGCTCGCATGCCTACAAGGCCTATAAGTCAGAGGTCATCACCGAGCGCCACCGGCATCGTTATGAGTTCAACAATGAGTTTAGGGATGTACTAACACAGGCTGGACTCAAGCTTAGTGGCGTATCACCCGATGGAAGACTCGTTGAAATTGTCGAGGTTCGCAATCATCCGTGGTTTGTTGGCGTGCAGTTCCATCCGGAACTGATGTCGAGAGCGGTGACCGGACACCCATTGTTCGCGGCATTTGTTCGGGCTGCACTGGTTAATTCAGGGGGCTAGACCATGCGATTACAAGTGCTGTTAGTTGAGCCCGACTCAGTTGACCGGCTCTACCCCTTTAGTGCAACACACTGTACTTGGGAGTTGCGATGCGGGCTGTACACAATCCTTGAGCGTTGGCAGCATACCCTCCCTAGTGCTTCGGTAACGGTTACCAGTCACCGTGACCTTCACGTTCGCTCATTTGTGGAGCGTTGTCAGGGGACGCCCTTTCAGTCATTGCCAACACTAACAGTGAACGCGGCAGCGCTCCTTAGTCCATCGGTCATGAGGAAGATGGAAGAGGTGTGCATGAAGAGCACCTCTCCGATTGTCTTTGTTAGCGGACAGGAAACCATTGGAGCCTTTACTCCTGAGCCCCCTACCTCACCGACTAGTATAAGCGCTGCTCTAGATGCAGCACAAGGCGCCGATGTTCAACAGATTGACGTCGAAGGCAAGACGATTTCACGCTTGTGGCAACTACTTGATTGTATCAAGGATGGTGTTCGGTGGGATTCCGAGTTGGTTACCCAGCGTCGTGATCCAAATGCATCAATCCATCCGACCTGTGTGATCGACGAAGAGCATGGACCAGTCATCATTGGTACAAACTCGACTATCCATGCCTTTACGGTGTTAACCGGACCACTGGTTGTTGCAGACAACTGTGTTGTGAAATCACATTCAAACATCGGTCATTCTGTTGTTGGTCCGTTTTGTAAGGTCAGCGGCGAGATTAGTGATTCAATTTTCCATGCCAATGCCAACAAACAACATGACGGATTTGTTGGGCATAGCTGGATTGGTGAATGGTGCAACCTTGGAGCTGGAACAATTACGAGTAACCTTAGGATAACCTATGGCGAGGTAAGCGTGCCAATGCCGTGGGGCAAGGATAACTCTGGCCGTCAGTTCCTGGGCATGTTGGCAGCAGATCATGTGCGCACTGGTATTGGAACCAGAATCCCTACCGGAGCGGTGATTGGACCCATGTCGGCTGTGGTACCCGATGGTTTCTCACCTGTGCAAGTGTCCCCATTTTCCTGGGTACAAGGTAGTCAGGTTTCAGAATACCAACCCGACAAGGCGCTAAGTACGAGCAAGAAAGCCATGGAACGTCGGCAGGCCGTGTTAGGACCGTATACTGAAGCCATTCTTCGTGAGATACACAGGCAGACCTATGGATAGGCCGCTTCACGTTTGGGTGGTTGGTGCAAGTAAAGGGATCGGAGCAGCCATTGCTACGGTCTTAACAGGTCAACATCACGTTACCGTCTCGTCCAGGTCATTGCCAAAGGAATCCATACAAGACGTGAATGTTGTACTGTGTGACGTCACAAATGAATCAAGCATTAAGAAAGCCCACAGCGAAGCCGTAGCTCAATACGGCATGGTAGACGTCTTGGTCTACTGTGCTGGTCTTGGCGTGTTCAGGCCAGTAACAGAAATGGAGGTTGCCGAAGTGGATGCAATGCTCGCTACGAACCTACGAGGCATGATGCTGACGTCGGCAACAGTGCTTACTGGGATGGTTGATCAGTCTCGAGGAATGGTCATCGACATTAACAGCATCGCCACGTTGAAGGCCTTCCCCAACAATGCAGTCTATGCTGCCACGAAGTCTGGTTCAAGGGCGTTCATGCAGTCGTTACGTGAGGAAGTTCGAGCAAGTGGAGTCAAGATCGTAGAACTCCTCGTCGGTGCCACGGCAACCGATATCTGGCAGCCAGAGATGCTGACGCAGTACCAGCATCGGATGATGGTTCCCGACGATGTTGCGTCGGTCGTAGCGATGGTCGTAGAGCAATTCGGCCGACATCGCATGCACATCGAAGAGATCGTCGTCAGACCTCAACTTGGCGACCTGTAACAAACTGCCAAAAGGACAGTCCTGATCCTCCGTAAATTGCGTGGATTTTGTTACATCCTTATGGAAAAGGACACCTTGATGTTGAGGTTGTTAGTACTTGCATGTTTACTACTTCCGTCACTGACGTATGCCCAGGAGTACAGTCACGGAGATCCTTCACCTGAAGAACAGTTGATGCTTGAGATGATCAACCGTGCACGGATGGATCCAACGGCAGAGGGCGAGCGTCTGATGGACACGGACGATCCTGCAGTTCAACAGGCCTATCAGTATTGGACGATCGACAAGGAAAAGACGAAGAATGCCTTCAAGGGCTATCCGTCACGTCCGCCACTGGCATTTCACCCGGCACTGATAAGCGCCGCTCGTTTGCACTCGATGGACATGGCTCAGAATAACTTCCAGGGTCACGTTGGTAGCAACGGAAGTCAGCTAGGACAGCGGCTTACAGCAGCAGGCTACACGTCACAAGGCCAATACGGCGAAAACGTTGCTTCATATGCAGAAACCGTATGGTATGGTCATTGTGGTTTTAACGTCGACTGGGGTCCTGAGAACCAAATCGAGTTAGGTCACCGCTCCAACATCATGAACTTTAACAATGCGTTGTATACGGAGATTGGTGTTGGGATCATTCGTACGAATGGCGGACTCAACCAAGGTACTGTGGGACCACTAGTGATCACCGAAGACTTTGGTACGCGCTCTGTTCGGTACATAACAGGCGTAGTGTATGACGACAAGAATCACAATGGTTTCTACGACATTGGCGAAGGCATCGCTGGCGTAAAGATTCAACCTTCCCGCGGTGCTGCATGGGCCGTAAGTAGTACGAGCGGAGGGTATGCAATCCCGTTTAGTGGAAACGGCGGTGTTACACTTACTGCTTCTGGTGGCGATCTTGGTGATCCAATCGTCGTGAATACATCGTTTGAAGGTGATAATCTTAAGGTCGACTTCGTACCACCAGCACAAACACCGGGAATCGTCGTCCTCACCTCTCCAGCGAATGCTGCGAAGAACATCGATCCGAAGACCGTGGTACTTCAATGGAAGAGTGCCGCATTTGCAGACTCATACGAGGTGCAGGTTGCCACAGCATCTGGGTTTACGCCAGCTACCATGATTATGAGCGGTCCAGCTAATACGGCTAGTGTTAACGTCCCTGCCCTTCCATGTGGAACGCAAGTTTACTGGCGAGTTCGTGGTGTGAACAGTCTAGGTAACGGACAATGGTCAACGCCGTTCAGTTTTACCACGAGTGGCAAGACTGCCGGGACCACATCATTGATCGGACCTAAGGGAGCCGTAACGGTCGACAACATGGGAACCGTCGACTGCTCATGGACCAAGGCATCGGATGCTGAGCGTTATCATGTCCGCTTTTCAACCAATAGTGGCTTCACGCAAGTTTTCGCAGAGGACAGTGCTATAACGGGCAATACGCTCTCCATCCCGACATCGGCAATTCCTGCAGGTACAACGATGTTCTATTGGTCGGCCCGCTCAGGTAATGAGTGCGGCTGGGGTCCATGGAGCGGTTTTGCCGTGGTAACACTCACCCTCACGGACGTTGCAGAAGGCGAAACAGGAAACTCTAGCTGCACCATCGCTCCCAACCCAGTTACGAGCGCTTCCGTAATCCAATTTGCTAACGAGCTTGCTCCGTCTTCGATGATTGAAGTGATAAGCAGTGAGGGGGCTATGGTGTTGCGCACGGTTACCACAGAGGCAACGTCATCCTTGAGCCTGAATCAGTTAACACACAACTCACTTGCCTCTGGAACCTACAGCCTACGTGTGGTAACTCCGGATGGCGAAGTGTTCAACACACGATTCGTCGTCGTGCGTTAACATCAATGACAAATTCGCTGCCATCTGGTTGAGGCAGTTTCCGACTTATAAAGAAGCCCGTCTTGAGTGTTTCAAGGCGGGCTTTCTCATTTTGATGATGTTGCTAGAGCATGTCGCGATGGTTGATATAGCGAACTAGTGCCAGGCATTCGTGAGTTGATGGTTGATTCTTCACCCGTCCAATCACGTACTCCGTATAAACTCCAGCTTGCTACACCAACGTAAAGAAGTCGTGTGCGCCGTCATTATGGATGTGGAGCACGCCAGCACGAACGAGTCTGACAAGAATTTGTGATGCACGCCGACGTGAGATATTCACGAGCCGGGCAAAGTCATTCACCGATGCCTTACCATAGCGCTCCAGATAGGTGAAGAGTCTACGTTCCCTATCGCCAATAGAGAGTGTGATAGGCGGAGCATGCGGACTTTGACCTTCGAGCACCTTGACCATTTCGCGTGAGGCTTCTACGCTTTGTTCTCCATTGCGTATGAAAGCCTTCTTGTCTAGCGCTTCGTCGTTGGAGTTCGTACTCACATACCGATGTGGTTTGGTAGCACTCCTAGGAACGCGGATAACGACAACATCACGAAAGTCGATTTCCACGACTTCCATATCTAGTTGCAGCCAGGGCACGATGGAGTGCTGCGTGATGGCAACCACTTCCTGGAGTTCCTTTTCGCTTTCTACGCCAACGATCTTTCCATCGTCGTCGACTCCTACGAGCAATACCCCACCGTCGGTATTGGCAAACGCTATGATCTCGCGTGCAAACTTTTCGATGGAAGTGTACTTGCGTTTGAACTCAACAGTCGATGATTCTCCGCCTGCAATGATTTCACGGAGTTCATGTCGGTTCATGGTGCTGCTGCAAATCTCCACTGTGATTTTGGTACCCACCACTGCCCTGGATTATAGCCAGGGCGGACGTAGGAGAACTGAACATTCTGTAGCCGCTTGTTGTAGACTGCAGGATATAACACCGTCCACAGCATGGTATACGGTTGCTCGTCGTACACAATCTTCTGGAACTCCATCATGTAGGCTTTACGTTTCTCTGGATCGAACTCCAGACGATTCAAATCCATGAGCTCATCGGCACGCTTGTTGGCAAAGCCAACATAGTTGGAGCCCTTATTCTGGATTTGTGATGAGTGCCATAGCTGGTATGGATCAGACGGGATTGGATCGTTGACCCATGAACCCACGTAGGCGTCGTACTGACGTTGACGCAGATTCTCTAGGAAGACAGACCAATCGAGTTTCTTGATACTTGCCTTGATACCAACCTTGCGGAATTCATCAACGAGAAGCAGCATGATTTGCTCACGACTTTCATTCCCTGCATTGAGGAGGAAGGCAAACTCAAATGGAACGGTCTTTCCATCGACCGTTTTCTCAAGCGTACCATCCTTGTTGTTATCAGCCCATCCTGCTTGAGCAAGAAGTTCCTTTGCCTTTTCCGGAGAGTAAGGAATGTCTGGCAGCGATTTGTCGTACTCATCAGAAGAAGGATACAGCACACTATTCTGCGGCGTGCCTAAGCCCCTTGCCACTTGTTTGATCAGGGCGTTCCTGTCGACCAAATGTGATAGCGCCCTCCGTGTGAGCTTGTCAGAAAACACGGGTCGCATGGTATTCCAACCGATGTACAGATATGCATTGGTCGGGAATGCATGTTTCACAAGATGGGTCATCGTCGTCGTGTCGATCTCGTCTTGATACTTGGCCGCAGGAACAAACTCCATGAAGTCCAGTTCTTGATTCTTGAGTGCCACGACGGCAGTATTTCTATCGTTGACCACCTTGTAGATGATCTTGTCCGGATAGGCCGGCATATCGGGGTCATTCCCCTTGTTCCACCACTTTGGATTTCGAGTGATGATCACACTTTCGCCGGGGTTGCGTTCGGCGTAGATGTATGGACCCGATCCAATGTTATATCGTGGTTCAAGTTTGATTTCGGCTTTGTTATACCATTCTGCAGCAGCAATAATTGCTGGATTCTTGGCGGCGGCATCCAGATCGTTCGTCTGCTTTACTGTAAAGCCATCGCTCAGATTATTAGGGTCTTGAATGTGCTTGGGCAGGATATCCAACGTTCCCAATTGTAGTTCCGCCATAAAGTATGGCCGTGCCATCACGACCGTAAACTTCCGAGCATCGTGTTTGATTACGTCGGCTACGTCTTGATAGTAGTTACGCAACGGTGCGGCATCTACCACCAGAGGATTCTTGAGCATCTTGAACGTAAATATCACGTCGTCGGTAGTTACCGGGTGACCATCACTAAACGTTGGTCCTTCGCGCAAGGTAAACGTGTACTGAAGATGATCTGCAGAAATCTCGGGCAGACTCTCCGCCAGCACTGGTTCCAGCTCAAGCGTCTTGAAGTTGTAGTCCAGCAGTCGCTCAAACACACGGATGTACATAGCCTGAGCAGAGGCATCGTTGGTGACCAGCGGGTTCAGACCTTCGGGGTCGGAAAGCTCATGCACAACAACCCATTCGCCAGCAACGGGATTGCCAACGTCGGCGGCATCGTTGTTGGAACCATTGGATCCGCCACAGGCGGTGATGAATAATGAACATGCAAGGACTAACAGGGTATAGTGCTTCATTCGTCGTCACTTTGAAAATAGGTTACATGTCGTTGTTCATAGGGCTTGGCACCCTTGCTCTTGCGCATAATCTCTGCCTCAAGCCGTTCTGCGAAGACCTTCGAAGCATTGTAGCCGTAGGTCTTTAGGAGATAGTTGAGAGCAATCGTCTCGCTGATGACCGTTACGTTCTTGCCTGGAAAGATCGGGAGCTTGACGGTCGGCACCTGCACACCCATGATGTCGGCAGTGCCTTCCTCCAGACCAGTTCGGTTATACTCACGCGATGGATCGAACACTTCAAGTTCGACAATGATTTCCAGGCGTTTTTGATAGCGAATGCTGCGGACGCCGAACATCTTTGGGACGTCGATAACACCGAGTCCGCGGATCTCCATGAAATGGCTCACAAGAGATGTCCCTGTGCCCATCAGGATAGACTCACGCTTCTTGGTGAATACGGCAATATCGTCGGCGACCAAGCGGTGTCCGCGCTCAACTAGATCCAACGCAATCTCGCTCTTGCCAATACCACTCTTGCCAACAAAGAGAATCCCAACGCCGTACACATCCACGTACGAACCATGTACGGTGACCTGCTCGCTAAAGTGATCATCCAGAAACTCCCCAAGCAGGTAGATGGTTTTTGCGGTGTCGTACGGGGTTAGGAGGATAGCTACATTATGCTCGTGGGCAATCTCCACCAGGTCGGGTGGAAGCACGTGACCATTGGCACAGACAATACATGGCACATTAAAAGCACACACGGCACGGAAGGCCTCCTTGCGCTTATCGTCGGGCAGACTCTTGAGTAGATAGAAGAACTCCGTGTTACCGAACAGTTGAACCCGGTAATAGGTAAACAGGTCGGTAAAGCCTGCAAGAGCAAGTTGTGGACGGTGGAGGTTCTTATCGGTGATAAGGTTGTCCAAGCCGACCTCGCCGGTAACTGCCTCCAGGTTAACTGGTCCCTGGAGGAGTTCCCGAACTTGAATGGCTTCTTTAACTAACGGTGCCGAAGGCTTGATTGATGTTGGCATCGATGGTGGTATTAAGCAACCTCTGCACTTCGCGTGTCATGCCGAAGATCGTTGATCTTGCGTAGTTGACGCACCATCTTCTCTCGTGCATCATGAATGACCTTGGTGTGATCACTTCCCCGTTCAGCGGCAACGATAACCTTACCCTGCACACGAACGGTAAACTCTGCAACCTTTTCCCCTGCTTCTTCCGATGCGGTAACATCAACGCGAATAATGCTATCATGGAACTTCAATAGATGCTCTGCTGCTTTTACTGCGGCCTCATGCTCTAGATCTGTGAGTTTGCAGTGCCGGGTTTCGATATGGACGTCCATGATACCTCCTGTGATAGAAAGTGAGCGTCAGTTCTGACGTGACAATGTAGTAAATGGCAAGTGTTCGAACAAGAATTATCCGCCGTTAAGCATGATCTCAAGTCCGGCACGGACGACGAATCCACCAGCATGAATCGTGTAATCCCCCATCAGCTTTTGATCGGGTGTTGCCATACTCTTAGCTGTCCCCGCAAAGAACGTGTCAGTCATTGGCATCCAGAGGTACTGTACTTCAACAAACAAGCCTGGTCGACTACGTTGGTCGATCAGTTGATCAAAGCCCAGCGATATACCAGCGTGGAGATTGATGGTAGGGACGGCGTACCACTTGTCCAGACGAACACCGCTGAGACGTGCTCCGAGTTCGGTGCTATTGTCGATTACCTCGTCCCAGTACATGTGTACTGCCGATGCTCCTGCACCACACCCAACATAGCCGGTAAACTGACGGAGTATTGGATGATAGTCGAGCGTGATCATCGTTGGGATTGCCGTTAGGAGTATGGTCTCGGCATAGTTCTGTCGTGGTCCGATTGGATCGGGTCGTTTCTCAGGATCGTATTCGATCCCTTCTCTCACAACCGCACGGTAGTAGCCAACCGACAGGCCGATAGACGTGTTATCAAACTGATAACTCGATAGTGATCCGCTTACGCCTGTTGGGATATCAAACACTGATGCCTTGCCGCCCAAATAGTACTTGAAGTCCTGAAAGAACTCTGTGGCACTAATGGTAAGGGGCCATTGAATACCCGCTTCCAGTCGAAGGGGTTTTCCACGACGAGAGTGGTTTGAAGGTTGTAGGGTGTCTGCAACCGGATACTGTGCATGGAGTACGAGTGGTACTACAAAGACAAGCAGACAGGTACCAAGCCCCCTACAGAATCCGCTTGCCCATTGATGAGGCAACAACATCGGCAGCGAACTCCGCGGTTTTGTTTCTGTCGTCAAGAATGGGATTGACTTCAGCGATCTCGAGTGACGCGTAGGCATCGATCTGCGAAACCATTTCGAAGAAGAGGTGTGTTTCACGATAGGAAAGTCCACCAGGTACGGGAGTGCCAACGCCACTTGCAATGGAGGGATCTACACCGTCGACGTCGAATGAAATATGCAGATGGTCAACCGAGCGTGACATGTCTTCCAGCACACGCGAGGCGATTTCGTACATCCCGAGTTTATCGACATCGAACATGGTATAGGCTGCAACGCCAAGCTCTTTGATGAGCTCGCGCTCACCGGGGTCGATCGATCGTAGACCGATGATTGCCAGGTTACGTGGGTCGAGTTTCCGGAACTCACCACCAACACGAAGCAGGTCTGGGTGACCGTAGCCCATGGCCACTGCTAATGGCATGCCGTGAATGTTGCCCGAGGGCGTGGTTTGTTCGGTGTTCATGTCGGCATGGGCGTCTACCCAAATCACGCCAAGTGTTTTGCCAGTCTTCTGACAATGAGCACCAATACCGGCAAGTGATCCGATGCTCATGCTGTGGTCACCACCGAGGATGAGCGGGAAGTCGCCATTGTCGAGGATGGTTTCTACTCGTGCAGCCAACACGTGGCTCATCTCGGCAACCTCGGGGAGGTACTTGAGTTTTGAGTTCGCCTCTTCCTGGACTTCGATGGTACGTATTGGAATGTCGCCCTCGTCCGTAACGCTATAGCCGAGTGCCTGAAGCCGACGATCTACGTCGGCAATGCGCATGGCCGAAGGACCCATGTCCACGCCCCGCCGGTCGGCTCCAAGGTCGATAGGAAAACCAACGATGTGAATATGTGTGCTTTTACCAATCATACGTGTTGTGTTGTCCAGGTTCGTGGTGCATACGTGCCCGACATCATGTGCGTAAGCACCGAGCTAAGTGTATCCTTGAGGTCATGTCTGTGCACGACCATGTCCAGGAAGCCATGCTCAAGCAGAAACTCCGAGCGCTGAAAGCCCTCAGGTAACTTCTTGCGGATTGTTTGTTCAATAACTCGCGGACCCGCAAAGCCGATCAAGGCCTTGGGTTCACCGATGTTCAGGTCGCCCAGCATGGCATACGATGCACTCACGCCGCCGGTAGTCGGATCGGTGAGGATGGAGATGTATGGTATGTGAGCTTCGGCCAGCTCTCCCAGGATTGCGCTGGTCTTGGCCATCTGCATGAGCGACAACGCGGCTTCCTGCATTCTGGCACCACCGCTGGCGCTGATGAAGATAAACGGATAACCACCGTCTAGTGCCCGCTGAGCTGCCCTGAGAAACTTTTCACCCACAACGCTACCCATCGAGCCACCAACAAAGCCAAAGTTCATACACCCAAATGAAACAGGTTTGCCGTTCAGCATGCCCGTTCCTGTTGTTACCGCATCGGGGAGCGACGTCTTGGCGTACGCTTCCTTGAGGCGAGAGGTGTACGGACGGGTGTCGACGAACTCCAACGGGTCAGCAGAGCGAACGGTATGGTCCGTCTCCACCCACGTTCCTTCGTCGATGAGAATGTCGATGTACTTATGGGCACCTATCCGGAAATGATGGTCGCACACCCTACAGGTGAAGGCGTTTTGTTCAAGCTCCTTACGGTAAAGAACCGTGGAGCATGACGGACATTTTGTCCACAAGCCATCAGGCATCTCACGGGATACCTGACTTTCCTTAATGTTCTGACTCTTTCTTAGGAACCATGCCATAGTATGTAGCGCTCGTTGAGGACAGTACGTTGTGGAAAGGGGCTTTCCACTCGCGAGGTCACATCAAGGCACTGATGCGTATTGAGTGTGACGCTGAAATCTATGCCGAAACAGCCAAAAGTAGACTATTTGGAAATTCCTAGAATTTCGTATTGAATGATACCGGCCGGAACCTTTGTTTCGACAACATCGCCTACCACCTTACCCATCAAGGCCTTACCTAGTGGACTGGTGACCGAGAGCTTGTTTTGTTCAAAGTCTGCCTCTTCGGGCGAAACCATCAGATACTCGATCTCGGCATTGACCTTTTTGTTCAACAACTTTACCCGTGAAAGGATATACACCTTGTCGTCAGGGAAGTCGCTGGCGTTAATCACCTGTGCCTTGGCTAACGTACTTTCAAGCCGGGAAATACGGATCTCCAGCAGCTCTTGAGCGTGTTTGGCTGCGTCGTAATCGGCATTCTCCGAAAGATCGCCGTGCGAACGTGCTTCGGCAATCTTCTGTGCTATGTCTTTCCTACCCCGTCCTTTAAGGTCTTGCAACTCGGCTCTCAGCGCTTCGAGATGCTCACGGGTAACGTATACGGCATCACCTGCCATAAGAACTCCTTGGGTCATTGAACCCTACGCGAAAAAAAAACAAAGCCGCGTGGCGACTTCGTTCAAACGGCAATTTACAGATGCCGGAGCATGTGTCCAAGTCTGTCACGCTTCGTCCGCAAATAGCCCTCGTTATGTGGGTTAGGAGAGATTTCAAGCGGAACGACCTCCGAGACCTCCAGACCGTAGGAGTTGAGTCCAACGCGCTTCTTTGGGTTGTTGGTAAGGAGTCGCATGGTTCGGACGCCCACATCAAAGAGTATTTGTGCACCGATGCCATAGTCGCGTGGATCGGGATCGAAGCCGAGGTGCACATTGGCTTCGACGGTATCCATCCCCTGCTCCTGAAGAGCGTAGGCCTTGATCTTGTTGGAGAGGCCAATTCCGCGGCCTTCCTGGCGCATGTAGAGCACAACTCCGGAGCCTTCCTTCTCGATGGCCTTGAGGGCTGCATGAAGTTGTGGACCGCAGTCGCAGCGGAACGATCCGAAGATGTCGCCGGTCATGCATTCACTATGGACGCGTACCAGTACGGGCTTGGACGGATCGATGGTCCCCTTGATCAGGGCAACATGCTCCTGTCCGTCCAATGTATTGCCGTAGACCTTAACGTGAAACTCACCATACTCGCTCGGGAGATTTGCTTCGGCCAGAAGCTCGATGATGCGTTCCGTACTACGTCGGTAGGCGATGAGGTCTTGTACGGAGATGATCTTTAGGTCATGCTCCTTGGCAAACTCCAACAGATCCGGAAGTCGAGCCATCGTGCCGTCGGGCTTGAGTATCTCACACAATACGCCAACCGGACGGAGTTGGGCAAGGCGCATCAAATCCACTACGGCCTCGGTATGGCCTGCTCTGCGGAGTACACCGCCTTCCATGGCAATGAGCGGGAAGATGTGGCCAGGGCGACCAAAGTCGCCGGGCTTTGCCTGTTCATCTGCCAAGGCACGGATTGTAGCAACACGATCAGACACGCTGATGCCAGTCGTCGTCCCATGGGAATAGTCAACGCTGATGGTAAAGCGCGTACCATGGAGTGCCGTGTTGTTGTTCACCATGTGCGGCAGATCCAGCTCCTGTGCACGCCTCTCGGTAAGTGGCGTGCAGATGAGTCCACGAGCCTTGCCGGCCATGAGGTTGATATGAGCGTCGGTGCAGAGCTCGGCTGAGCAGACTATGTCGCCTTCGTTTTCTCTGTCTTCGTCATCGACAACAACGATACACTTGCCGGCCTTAATGTCGGCAACTGCACTAGGAATCGTGTCCAACATGGGTGTGTCCTAGCTGTCTCCCTTGGGAACCACGCTACTGATGGCAGACTTATCGAACACGATGTGCATGTTGTCTGCAACGATGATCTTCACGGTATTCTCCTGAACGCTGGCAACCTCGCCGTGCATACCGGAGCTGGTGATGACCTTGTCGCCTTGCTTGATCGAGGCAAGAAGCGCCTTGTGCTCCTTCATGCGCTTCTGTTGCGGACGGATCATCAGGAAGTAGAAAATCAGAATGATGCCACCGAACAACACGACGTTGCTGATGATTGATGCGGTTGGGTCTGGAGCGGCTTGCATGATGCTATCCGAAATGTGTCGTAAACGTGAATGTAAAGAGGATTCGTCGGGGGCTGTTATCGATTGGAACTCACAATACGGATGGTCTCTTGTGACCACTCGCTGTAGGTTCCTTCAAGGATGTGCTTGCGTGCATTTCTTACCAGCCAGAGGTAGAATGCTACGTTCTGAGCTGTTGCAAGGATGAGTCCAAGGATTTCATTCGCCACGAATAGATGGCGAAGATAAGCCATCTTCGTGATTGCACTGGTAGCGCAACCCACGCCATCGTCGAGAACTTCGGTGCTGTACTTCCATTTGGCATTCTTGACATTGACCTTGCCGGTGGTAGTAAACACGGTGCCATTTCGGGCATTTCTGGTGGGCATCACACAGTCGAACATGTCAACACCCAGGGCTATGGATCGCAGAATGTTCTCTGGCGTACCAACTCCCATGAGATATCGGGGCTTGTTTGCCGGCATGATACGCGTGCTGACTTCCGTCATGGCATACATCTCGTCGGCACTCTCCCCTACACTAAGTCCGCCGATGGCATAACCATCAAAATCCATCTCGACCAGCGACTTCATACACGCTTCGCGGAGCGCTGGATACACGCTGCCCTGTCCAATGGCAAACTGAAACTGTCTGTGTCCATGGTGGAAGGGGGCTTGGGCATGGTGGTTGGCAGCACGTTCCGCCCACCGTACGGTACGCTCCATGCTGATGCGTGCATCCGTTTCCGATACTGGGTATGGAGTGCATTCATCAAGGACCATGAAGAGGTCACTACCGATGCTTCGCTGAATGTCGACTACGCTCTCTGGCGTAAACACGTGGGCAGAACCGTCGAGGTGCGAACGGAATTCTACACCATGTTCAGAGAGCTTTCGAAGGTCACGGAGCGACCAGACCTGAAATCCACCACTATCGGTCAGGATCGGTTTGCTCCACCCGTTGAACGCATGGAGTCCGCCTACCCTATCCAACACATCCGTACCTGGACGCAGATACAGGTGGTAGGTGTTGCTCAGGACAATTGGGGCTTCGAGTGCATTGAGATTTTGCCATTCCAGGGCCTTAACTGCGCCTTGCGTTCCAACTGGCATGAAGGCAGGTGTAGGAATCGCACCATGGTCTGTTTGTATCGTACCTACGCGTGCCTGCGTCGAAGCGTCGGTATGTTCAAGGGTGAAGAATTGTTGGGGTGCCATGAAGAGACAAAACTACCAAAGCGCTACTCGCAATGCGTCGACGTGTGGGTTGCGCGGGGTCGGGAGGACGCATGTCATCAGCGCCAACACGTCCGCCTACATGTTGGTGCGTACTACAAAGCCCCTTTCAGAAAACTCTTCGTTGATCTGATTCGTCAATCCCGTGATTATGGGATTGCGTAGGTTGCAACCAGAATGACAAGGAATGAACAGAGAGTCGTCGTCGGAATGTCGGGCGGTGTAGACAGTAGCGTAGCCGCCGGTTTGCTCATAGAGCAAGGATACGACGTCATTGGCATCACGATCAAGACCTACAAGTATGAAGATGTTGGCGGCAATGTAGGGAACGACAGTTCGTGTTGCTCCCTTGACGGGATCAATGATGCGCGGCGTGTTGCCATGCAGTTGGGGTTCCCCCACTACACGGTTGATTGGACGGAGGTGCTCAAGCAGAAGATCATCGACTACTTTGTCGAAGACTATCTGGCTGGTAACACGCCAAACCCCTGCACACGATGCAACCGATTGATCAAGTGGGAGCAGATGCTTGCCAAGGCCGATGCCTTAGGGGCAGAATACATTGCGACCGGACATTACGCCGAGATCGTTCATGATCCCGTTACCAATCGTCGGTGGATACGACAAAGTCCCGACGCCGTGAAGGACCAGAGCTACATGCTCTGGGGTGTGAAACAAGAACACCTTGCTCGTACCATCTTCCCATTGTCGGGATTCACCAAGCAACGTTCCAGGTCAGAAGGTGAGAGACTAGGATTACATCTGGCGCAGAAGCAGGAGAGCTATGAAATCTGCTTTGTAGCGGACAATGACTACCGTCGATTCCTGAAGGACGTTGTTGGAAAAGATCGCTTCTCGACGGGTAACATCGTTCAGGACGACCACGTGATTGGTCATCACGAAGGCTACCCTTTTTACACCATCGGGCAACGTAAAGGCATTGGTGTATCTGCACCAGAGCCGCTATTTGTACTTGACGTAGTTCCCTCAACCAACACCGTCAAGGTTGGTAAGGAGCATCAACTCTACCATGATGCATTGAGTGCCAAGGACGTGAACCTTCTCAAGTACGAAACGCTCACGGAACCGATCGAATGCACCGTGAAGGTGCGATATCGCGACAACGGTGCGCTTGCGCGCTGTTGGGTTGATGCCGATGGATTGTTGCAGGTAAGATTTGCCGAACCTCGCAAGGCCATTGCGAGGGGGCAATCCGTTGTCATGTATGAAGGTACCGACGTTATTGGTGGTGGAGTGATTACCTCAGCGTTTAATCACAACGCTTGACCACACACCTTGTTCACCTGTAACCTGGATGATGTAGACTCCAGAAGCAATACCATGTGTATCGAGATCGAGTTCTGCTACTGTTTCCTGTGCAGCCACTGAGGTTGACAGTACCGTAGCACCAGTGAGGTCCAGCACATCAATCGTGTGAGCTGTTGCCGATGGCAACGTAACGTGAACGATTCCCGTTGTTGGGTTGGGCCACACTGAAAGCTGAGTACGTTCAGTCAACTCGTCGACGCTTGTCGGCTCAAACGTGAACTCATCAGAAAGTGTTGAGCAACCATCGGCATTCTTGACAAGTACCGTGTACTTCCCCGATGCTGTTGCAACATAGGTTCTCTCTGTTGCACCGTTGATAAGTTGTCCATCCTTGAACCACTGATAACTTTCGATGCCACCAAGGGCTGTGGCACGCAGAGTGTCGGTTCCACGCAATGAAACAAATGGTTTGCCAGGGGCACGAACCACGGTGACCTCCATTGAGGCAGAATTGCCCTTGCAACCATTGGCATCCGTTACAGAAACCGAATAGGTCCCAGTTTGACCGATGGCGCGTATGGTGACCGATCGGCCTTCAGTTCCATCGCTCCATTTGTACGTGCTGTAACCGTCAGAAGCTGTTAGAACAACACTGTCGCCGACACAGAACTTTGTAGGTCCACTTGCGGTGACCGTTGGTGTCTTTGCAAAGCATTGCTTCACGTCGATTTCCCACAGGCCTCGGCCGTAGGTCGACACTCGAAGCTTATCGGCAATCTGGATCAATTCCATACCCGAGATCACAGCTTCAGGCATTCCAGTTCCATACTGTTCCCACGTGCCTGATCCCTCGTCCTTGACAAACACGCCAAGGTCCGTACCTACGAATAATCGTCCAACCTTCCCTGGTTGAAACTCTATGGCGTTGACAGGTACATTGGGCAAACCCGTTCCTGTGATGTTCGTAACCTTACCATCGAGGATTTCATAGACCTTGGCTGTTGGACTAAAACCACCAAAGCAGACCCAGTAGTGCTTGGGGTTGTCTGGGTCTACCTCTATGTCTTGAATGAAACCACTCACGCCGCTCACGGCAGTCCACGTTGTTCCGCCATTGGTTGATTGGTAGAGCGACGAAGTAAAGGCAGCCCAGAGATACTTTGAATCTGAAGGGGCTATGGCAAGTTTGCGAAGCGTGGCGTTCACGCCAATGGATCCCAATCTTGCCCACGAGGTGCCTGCATCCGTGCTCTTGTACACATTTCTGTAGCCTACGTACACGGTGCTTGGATTGTTCGGATCGGCGATAATGGGGCTTACCCATGCACCGTTTGACTCACCTCGTGCAGCTGCAGTAGAAATCATCTGCCAGCCGCTTCCCTTGTTCATACTGCGGTAGAACGATCCGTATGGTTGGCTTCCATACATCAGCGACGGGTTGCCGTAGTCGATTGCCGTCGCCATACCATCACCGTCAAGAACATGCAAGAACGATGTTCCGTTCAACGTCCGGGCCGTGCCATTGTCTTGTGCACCGGCAAGCGTAATCTGACTATCCATCTCGGTAACTGCCAAACCATAGTACTGCTGTATGCTCAAGCCATTGGAGATGTCTCGCCAGGTAACACCCTTGTCCGTTGACCGTGCAATGCCACCGTCGTGGCAATCGTAGAGCGTATTGGTCACCGGATGATATACTTGATAGTGGTGGTCGGCATGCACCCAAGGGGCAGAGTTCCCAGTCCAATGATTGGAGAGAACCCACGATGTACCAGCATTGGTAGAACGCCATGAGTTTACGCCACCAACGATCCAAGCCTTGTCGTTCTTCGGATCAATGGCAATTGACAAGTCATAGAATCCTTGTCCACCATTCTGCCAATCATTGCCTGATGCAGACCATCCAAGAAGATTCAGGTTGACATTACGTGCAGCAAAGGTCTTTCCCCCATCATTGCTATAGTACACGTCCGACAAGCCATTTGACCTTGCATCGGATGCAATCGCGCCAACAACGTTGGGTGCAGACTTTGAAACTGCAAGTCGAATTCTGTTAGCAGAAGGGAGTTGCATGATGAGTGACCAGGACGCCCCACCATTGTCCGATCGGTAGATGGCTGCACCACCGGAGAGATTGAATGACGAAGCAATGAGCACTGTGGTCGAATTTGCCAAGGACACAACATCCCGGAATGCAGCATTGGCATTTGTCGTAGTCCACGTCTTCCCACCGTCTGTTGAGCGCTTCATTCCATCATAGGTAGCCGCGACGACGATGTTGGGAGTGTTAGGATCCACCCACAACCGAGCAACAATACCGTTCTGATCCGGTTGATAGCTAAGCCCCGTTTGCGCCCAGGTAGCACCACCATCGGTCGACTTAATCACGCCGAACGTGAAACCAGGAAAGCCACTTAGTTCACCAGGGAGCGAGGCTTCAACATCACCAGTTGCAACGTACAATACGTTAGGGTCGGAAGCAGAAATGCCAATATCGCTTACACCTGTTTGAGGTAAAGCTCCGAACGACACTTCCTTCCAGAGCCCACCACCATTGGTGGTCTTCCACAATCCACCCTGTGCCGATCCCAGCCAGAAGGTCGTACTGTTGCTAGGATGGAATGCCATGCAGTTAACTCGGCCAATGCCATTCCACACGTTGCTGTAGCCAGGAAGATCTGGTGCAAACGGACCAATCTCCTTCCATTCAGGAATGGCCTGCGTGGTGTTTTCGCTCTTGGCAGCCCGCTTGTAGTTGAGTTGTTCTACGTACATGGCACCGGTAGGCAGGGTACCGTCAGGCAATTGCCGTGGTTCCCAGAACCATTCCCACCGACGGAACTGTTTGGCTACCTTCTTAGACCCGTCCGACTGCGTCCGCGTATAGACCTTCTCCAAGGAGTTCCGCATGGATTCAAAGGTCTGCTGTGCGCTCCCGTTCGACGCCGCTAGCAGGAGTGCTACCAGCACAAGTACGATAATTCTCATGGTGTTCCCAAGTGTCCTAATTCTCGGTATAGCTTACAAAAATGCATGACTTTAATCTGTAAACCTAGTTACAGTAAGGACTACAATGATCCTTGCCTTACCAGCTCCGTATAGGCCTGGAGCATCTTGCCGACAGAGTACTTTGCCGAGTACAGTTCGAATACAGCACGACTGGCCTTTACGCGCAGGTTGCTTCGCAATTCGCCGTCTTGCAATAGCGTGATGATTTGCTCAGCCGTCGACGCTGCATCATCGCGTCTGTACAATCCACACTCTTCACCAATCTCGATCCCTTCGGCTCCGACGGTGGTGGCAACGACGGGCAAGCCGCATCCTAATCCTTCAAGGGCTTTGAAGCGAATACCGCTACCGACGAATAAGGGGGCTACGTAGACGGATGACTGTTGAAGTCGGGTAAAGAGATCCTCGACAAATCCTTCATCACGTACACCCACTGTCTGATACTCCTTCACCCAATCCGGAACGCCAATACCAAGCACCGAAAACGTTGCGTCTGGTAGCCTTTTCCGCACGATAGGCCATACTTCCGACAAAAACCATCGGAGTCCTTCGACGTTGTGAACCCATTTCCAGCTACTTGCAATAACAAGATCGGATATCTTTTCAGGTGTCTCAAGGAGAGATTCAGGAACCTCGACGCCGCCAGGAGCTACAACAAATGGTGTTGAAGGTGCAAGCTCGGCGGCTCGTTGTTTATCGACTTCTGAAATCGGGAAGGCCACTGGTGCAGCGCGAATAATGTCGGCTTCGTCCCATCGAAGTTTCTTCGCCTGCGACTGAGTATACCAGCGTATTGGATGCCAACGTGGAAATCGTTCGCAATAACGCTGCCAGATGATCCACTCAACATTATGCAGTCGCAACCCCCAAGGAACACCATACTTCCGTGCTGCCCATTGGGCAAGCGTACCCATTGACGTGTGATCTGCGTGAATCACATCAATGTGATGATTACGAAACACTTCATCAACCTTGGCTCTATATTCTTCGGTTTCATTCTTATGAATGAACAGCGCTGATGAGCGAAACAGACTTTTTGCTATTCGCCAAGGAGTGTTACGTGTACTCAGGTTTACCTGATGGATCGTGAGATTAGGAATGCCATGATCCTTCAACGGTTTTGTACCGTATACGACGGCGTGGACTGTGTGACCAGCAAGCGTGAACTGACGGGATACATTCCAGATGCTAACCTTGCCGCCATCCGTCGCTGGATATGGGTTTTGTGGAGCCAGCTGTAAAATGGTCACTTGGCCGCTCGCCTTCTCTGATACTGTTGCCAGTATGGGTGCAACATCCTGTGCCAGATGCTGCGATTCATTGTTACACGCCGTAGCGTCGACCAAGGAATTCGTACTCGCTCATGACGATAGGCTTTGTTAGCAGCTCGCAACGCATCCTTGTAGGAGAGCAGGACGAATCGGATATTGAGTCGATGGTAGACTGCAGACATGGCCATGACGAGACCTGCGACCATTGATCGATAGGCGGCAGCCAACGGAGGCCAGTACTTCCATTGCAACCGAAAGGCCTGCACAAGCTGAATCTTCCACCGATGGTTCATGTCGCGAGCTTGTACAAAGGCGTTGAGGTGTATTGCACATAGTCGAGGGACATAGGTCATGCGACCACCAAGCATGAGCATGCGGATACTCACCTCGTCCTCTTCGTAATAAAAGGCATCCCAAAAACCACCAGCCTTCAAAAAGACATCCCGTCGTAAGAGAGCGGCACAACCAAAGAAAGTGCTATACGGGTATCCTTCGAACGGCTCTGGTCCCTCCGGTATCCTATGCGGATAGTAGTGAAGCAGGTCAAAATTGATCGTTGCTGCACGGATCTCACAACTCACGGAAACCAGATCTGGATTGGCATCCAGTATTCTACACGCTTCTTCAATGGTGGTTGGCGTCTCGGGATATGCATCATCATCGGTGCGCCATAGGTATTCACCACGACCAGCTTGTGCTGCGGCGTTCAATGCGAGCGGACCAATGTTTTCTTTGAATGAGAGTACTTGAATATGCGGAAAGTCCCGACGTAACATCTCTAATGTATCGTCGGAACTTCCGTTGTCAGCGACAATAATTTCAAGGTCTTTTAGGGTTTGCTTTTCATACTCCCTTAGACACTGTGCAAGTACTGCTGAACGGTTCCTCGTAGCAATAATGACCGTTACACTCATCGAACAAATATACCCACCCATCCGTGTGATACTTGCGATATTTGCTGACTGTTATGTACCATCCCTAAGCTTGCTATGTACTCTTCCATCAAAACACAACTTCAGTCAGAACTGGCCTCGATCCGTGAGGCAGGACTCTATAAAAACGAGCGAGTCATCACCTCACCGCAAGGTCCGGAGATCACCGTTCAGGGTAGGCAGACGCCAGTGTTGAACTTCTGTGCCAACAACTACCTCGGACTCAGCAGTCACCCCGAAATGATCAAGGCCGCTCACAAGGCATTGGATGAGCATGGCTTTGGCATGAGCAGTGTTCGCTTTATCTGTGGTACGCAGGACATCCATCTCGAGCTGGAACGCCGGATCTCAGAGTTCTGTCATACGGATGATGCCATACTCTACGCTGCCTGCTTCGATGCGAACGGTGGGGTGTTCGAGCCACTGCTTGGCGCCGAGGATGCCATCGTCAGCGATGCCCTGAACCATGCCTCGATCATCGATGGTGTGCGCATGTGCAAGGCAAAGCGTTACCGGTACGAGAGTTGTAACATGACGGAGTTGGAAGAGCAGTTGAAGCAAGCACGTGCCGATGGTGCTCGGAACATCATCATTGCAACGGATGCCGTGTTCTCAATGGATGGCACCATTGCACCCCTCGATAGAATCTGTGACCTGGCAGATACCTACGAAGCCCTCGTGATGGTTGATGAATGCCATAGTATGGGATTCATGGGCAAGAACGGTCGGGGCGTAGTGGAACATTGTGGTGTGACTGGAAGAGTTGATATCATTACTGGAACTCTTGGCAAGGCGCTGGGAGGGGGCATTGGAGGCTTCACTACCGGTAGGAAGGAAATCATCGAAATCCTCCGTCAGCGCTCGCGTCCGTATCTCTTCTCCAATTCCCTACCGCCCGCCATTGTCGGTGCAGGCATCAGAATGTTCGAGATCCTGAGTTCAACGACAGAATTGCGTGATACTCTTGAGTCCAATACCGTCTACTTCAGAGAGGGGCTCACGTCACTCGGATTCGACATTATTCCTGGAACTCACCCAATTACGCCTATCATGCTCTATGATGCTCGCCTGGCTCAAGACATGGCAGCACGCTTGCTTGACGAAGGTATTTACGTTGTTGGGTTCTTCTATCCCGTCGTACCGAAGGACAAAGCACGAATTCGCGTTCAGGTGTCGGCAGCTCACACTCGTGAACATCTTGACCGTGCCATCACAGCATTTGGCAAGATCGGTCGAGAACTAGGAGTACTCTCATGACCATTGGAATATGTGGTGCTGGCATTATGGGGCGCGGTATAGCGCTGAATGCCGTGCTATGCGGACATGATGTGGTGCTCGTCGACGTGAGTGATACCGTTAGGCAAGCCGCCAGCGAATGGGTCTCGCAGCAACTAGATAAGGCGATTGAGAAGAAGAAACTTTCGGCGGACGACAAGCCAGGATTGATGTCGAAACTTGTCGTCGCCGACAACGTTTCAGCGTTCGCAGCTACTGATCTGGCCATCGAAGCAGTTGTAGAGAAGGCAGACGTTAAAGTCCAGGTTCTCTCATCGATCGAGGCCGTCCTCCCAGCAACGTCGATTCTTACAACGAACACCTCAAGTATTTCGATTGCATCCTTGTCAAAACATTTGATTCGGCCAGCGCAGTTTGCCGGACTACATTTCTTTAATCCAGCCCATATCATGAAGCTGGTTGAAGTCATTCGTGGTCCACGGTCCAGCGACGACACGATTCAGCGTTGCGTTGATCTAGCCGTGAGCTTAAACAAGACCCCTGCTGTTGCAAAGGACGTTCCTGGTTTCATCGTGAATCGGGTAGCACGGAACTACTATAACGAGGCCCAACGCATTGTTATGGAGCAGGCCTCGAACCCAGCGCAGGTGGATGTTCTGATGAAGGGCATTGGCTTTCGAATGGGTCCGTTTGAACTAATGGATCTGATTGGTGTAAGCACTAACCTCGATGTCACCACGAGTCAGTGGCAACAGTTCTACATGGAACCGCGCTTTACGCCATCCTTATTGCAGAAGCAGATGGTAGATGCTGGCCTGAAGTTCACTGATGGAGAGTGATTGACAGGTTCCAACTACCATCCTCCAAAGAACTAATGAACCATTGGTTACTCTCACATCGTCTGTTCACGTCGCTCCGTACGGATGGCTTTGCCCGCTTTGTGAACATTGTGAGCGTTTCTGCTATCTGTCTAGGCACGCTGTCGTTGTTGCTTAGTCTTTCGATCCTCAACGGATATGAAGAACGCATTCTCGAGACGGCAACGCAGTTTACATCACACGTAGAAATTCGAAGTAGTGCCTTGGATGGTATTACACTTTCACCATCGGAAGTGCAGCGTATTCGTGAGTTGCAGGGCGTCGTGTCCGTTGACAGCATCCTTATGCGTGAAGCGTTGATTCGCACTCGAACAGGCATTGATGGAGTGGTCATACACGGCATGAATGCTGAGAGGATTCAGCAGTTGAAACCAGCACTCATATCAGGAACACTGCCAGCGGACGCAACGTGTGTGATTGGTGAAGCCTTGGCACGGCGCCTGTCACTTGGAATTGGAGACAGCGTCTTGTTCTACTCGATGTCGGCACAGACACCGACGGCTGACAGTATCGCTGCACCTCCTGTCCCGTCTGCAACACTGTTCACGAGCACGATCTCTGGAATAGTTGCAACTGGGATGCAGAGCGTTGATGCCAGTATGATTGTGATGCCCAAACGGTCGCTATCAACAGCAACGGGTAGTACGACAGGTCAGGTGACCATGTTGACGTTGGAGTTGGCGAATCCCGACAGAGCCGATATCACGGCGGTGGCCTTGCTCACGATTCTCCCGCCACAATACCAGATTGTTACGTGGAAAGATCGCTACGCTAGTGTTGCAAACTGGATCGAGTTACAAAAGCAGCCGATCCCAATTGTTCTGGGTTTGATCAGCATCGTTGCGGCATTCTCCTTGGTTAGTACGCTGTTGGTCGGCGTAGTACTCAAGACGCGTTCCCTTGCAATCCTAGCATCGCTGGGGATGCCGTACTCAACTCTTACTGGGCTGGTTCTAAGAAGAGGCCTGTGGCTTGGATTTGTCGGTACAGCCCTCGGCTGCAGCGTAGCCGCCCTGCTGATTGGCATTCAGCATACGTGGCATGTGCTTAGACTCGATGGTGCGATTTACTACGTGTCTACCCTACCGGTTTCGTTATCCATCGCCCCCTTCATTCTTGTTCCACTCAGTACCATGCTCCTTGCGGCCATAGCGACCATCGTACCAATGGTGGTCGTTGCCCGACAGCGTATCGTTCGAGGAATTCAATTCCGTTAAACATTTAGCGAGGCTGACGTCCACCTCCGTCCATGCACGTGGCATGGACGTGAGACAGCTAGCTACTGTAGTACTGTCTAGTACAGACTATTCGGTGCCTTGTTGAACGGACGCTCGAACAGGTAGTGATCAACGCTCAGTCTACCTGGGCCAAGACAGAAAATGTAGGCGCTCAAAACCAGGAAAATGAGTCCCTTTTCTTGTGCAGCAAAGAACGGTGCCCCGTAACTCCACACAAAGGTGATGATGAAGAACAGCACCATCATTGCAAATGCCGTTGGACGTGTGAAGAGTCCTACGACAAGGAGTATGCCACCGGCAAACTCCGTGAAGATGGCCATGAAGGCCTGAAGGTAAGGGGCTGGCCAGCCGCGGTCGACTATACCTTGGGCGAAAGCATCGATGCCACCGAAGAGTTTTTGACCACCGTGTCCAATGATGAGAGCACCAACGAATACTCGAAGGATTGTTGGCCATGCACCCTGTATCCATGGCTGCGTGAGAATCTCAGGCCTGATCAACTTCATAGCTGTGCTCCAGAATTGATGGCAATGATGTTTCGAAGGCGTTGCGCAAATCCTCGATCGACTCGTCTACCAACTGATCAATGACCATACGGGTTCCACCGGTTGTCCCGATCACCATGGTGGGAATACCCAACTCTGCTGCTCGGTTCGTAAACGATTGTACGGAAGCTGATGCCACTTCTACGATGATCCTGCTCTGCGCTTCACCAAAGATGTGACCTGCCGTGTGGTCAACTGGGAACGTACCGTTAATGCCAATACCGCCAAAGGTCATCTCGGTGAGTGCAATCAGGAATCCTCCATCGGAACAGTCGTGAGCGGATGTTACAGTGCCCGATTGAATGCTCTCCAGAATGAATCGTTGGAGTTTGACCTCGTTGTCCATATCCAACTTTGGTGCATCACCCAGCAGTCGTCCACGAATTGTTTTCTGATACTCGCTACCGCCAAGCTCTTCCGTCTGCCAGCCAACCAACACAGCCGTAGAACCTTCTGCGACAAATCGGGCACCGACAGTTTTGTCAACATCGTCAATAATGCCAAGCATGCCGATTACCGGTGTTGGATAGATGGCATTGTGTTGACTTTCGTTATGGAAGCTTACGTTACCACCAGTGACGGGTGTATCAAGCTTCCTACACATGTCGCCCATACCGCGTATGGCTTCGGCGAACTGCCAATACACTTCTGGATCGTACGGATTGCCAAAGTTCAAACAGTTGGTGATGGCTACGGGTAATGCGCCAACGCATACACAGTTGCGAGCTGCCTCGGCAACGGCAATGGCGCCGCCAACGTAAGGGTTCAAGTAGACGAATCGAGAGTTGCAATCGGTGCTGACAGCTACGGCCTTACCAGGAAGCTCCTTGATGCGAATGACGGCTGCATCGCCACCCGATCGCTGCATGGTGTTGGTACCGACTTGTGAATCGTATTGCTCATATAACCATCGTTTGGACGTTATGGTTGGGGCTGCCAACAAGCGGTAGAGTGCTTCAGTACATTCTTGTTGCGAAAGCGGGAGTCCTCTGTCGGTAGGTTTCCTCGTAAGGGACAAGTACTCCGGTTCACGTTGCTCGCGTACATAGACGGGGGCACCACCGCCAAGAACTAACGACGCCGCAGGGATCGATGCTTCAGTGATGTTGTTCTTCACGATCGTGAGCAGTCCATCATCGGTAACCACACCGATTTCGGTAAACGGTACGTCCCATGCCTGACAAATAGCTGCAGCTTGTTCTTCCTTGCCAGCATGCACTACAACGAGCATGCGCTCCTGACTTTCGCTGAGCATGATCTCGTAGGCCGACATGTCGGCCTCGCGCAACGGCACCTTGTCGAGATTGATGCGCATGCCAACGCCACCCTTCTCGCTCATCTCGCTTGTCGAGCAACTGATGCCTGCAGCACCCATGTCCTGCATTCCATAGACAACACCTGCCTGGATAAGCTCAAGCGTGGCTTCCAGCAGGAGCTTCTCTGCAAAAGGATCACCTACCTGAACGGTGGGCCGCATATTCTCCGTCTGCTCATCGAACTCGCGCGATGCCAACAGCGATGCTCCATGTATGCCGTCCCTGCCCGTGGAACTGCCCATGATGAAGACCTTGTTGCCGACTCCGCCTGCGGTAGCACTGGTCATGTGGCTTGTGTGCACGACACCGACGGCCATGGCATTGACCAACGGATTATCCGTGTAGCATCGGTCAAAGTATACTTCCCCACCAACGGTTGGAACACCAAAACAGTTTCCGTAGTGACTGATGCCTTCGACAACACCACGGACAAGGTACTTGGTCCGCTCCGTGTCAGGTTCACCAAAGCGTAGTGAGTTTAACGCAGCGATTGGTCGTGCACCCATCGTGAAGATGTCACGGAGGATTCCACCAACTCCCGTAGCAGCTCCTTGAAATGGTTCAACTGCCGAGGGATGGTTGTGCGATTCAATTTTGAATGCAACTCCATAGCCCCCTCCCATATCAACGACGCCAGCATTCTCTTGTCCAGCTTCGACGAGCAGTCGTCCACCAGACCGTGGTAGCGTCTTGAGTTGGAGTATGCTGTTCTTGTACGAGCAATGCTCGCTCCACATCACGGAAAAGATTCCAAGCTCCGTGTACGTAGGCGTCCGCCCTAGCACGTCAAGGATGCGTTGATACTCATCGGCTGTTAAGCCAAGCGACTTTCCGGTTTCGACGGTGATTTCCATAGGCAAATATCGGTAGGGCACGGCACAATGCATGTGCTGAGCTCTTGTTGTTGACCAATGATGCCATCGTTGCTGCGACGCAGCAGACGTTGAAGACTATTCAGCTGGCGCAGCGTCTACAGGCTTCCGACGATGTTGCTCCTGGACGAAACCACTCCCTGCAATTGCGGCAACGGCCTCGAGATAGCCAGCTGGCCATGGAATGGGCCAATGCTCTGCAACGAATCCTGTGCTGTAGTGACCTGATCGAAACGGTTCACTGTCGATGGTCAGTCTGCAGAACGGGATGGTAGTCTTCAGTCCACCCAGATGATAGCCGTCCAAAGCCTTCAGCGTGAGCTCGATGCAGGCTTCGCGCGTGGGAGCCCACGTTATGAGCTTTGCCACCATTGGATCGTAGTGGACGCTGATTTCGGAACCAACTTCTACAGCGTGGTCATGACGAATACCATTGCCGCTTGGCAACTCCAACAACGTAATCTTGCCAACATCGGGCAAGAAATCGGCATACACGTCTTCGGCACATACCCGACATTCGATGGCATGTCCACGTGGCTGTGCAATCTGCTCCTGGGTGATGGTAAGGGGCTCACCACTTGCAATGCGTAGCTGTTGTTCGACGAAGTCGACGCCACTAATGGCTTCGGTGACCGGATGTTCTACTTGGAGACGTGTGTTAACCTCCATGAAGTAGAACTCTCCACTAGCATCAAGTAGAAACTCCAAGGTGCCGGCATTGGTGTAGTTGGCTGCGGTAACCAGACGTGATGCTGCCTCGCCCATGGCCTTGCGTAGCTCTGGAGTGATGGCGGTAGATGGACTTTCTTCGATGACCTTCTGGTGTCGGCGTTGTACGGAACACTCGCGCTCCGGGAAATACAACACCGTCCCATGATGATCGGCCAGAACTTGTATCTCGATGTGTCGTGGCTTTTGAACGTACCGCTCGATAAACACTCGTTCGTCGTTGAACGCCGTCAGCGCCTCGCCTTGGGCAAGCTTAAAGGCCTGCTCAAGGGCAGTGGGCTCCGACACAATACGCATGCCCTTACCACCACCACCGGCCGCAGCTTTGATAATGACGGGATAGCCGATCTGATCAAGAAGCTCCTTGGCCTCGGCGAATGAGGCAATGGCACCAACACTTCCAGGGGCAATGGGAACCTGACTCTTAATGGCTAGATCGCGGGCGGCCGTCTTGTCGCCTAGCATTTCAATAGCCGTCGGTGATGGACCAACGAACACCCTGCCAGCATCGATCACTGCTTGAGCAAAGACAGCATTCTCACTGAGGAAACCATACCCAGGGTGCACGGCTTCTGCACCCGTCTCCTCCATCACCTTGAGTACCTTGTCAATCACCAGGTAGCTCTCACGTGGTGTGAATCCGCCAATACCCACAGCAAGGTCGGCCTCTCGCACATGCAATGCCCGTGCATCAGCATCGGAATAGATGGCAATGGTCTTCACCCCAAGGTTCTTGCAGGTACGAATGATACGGCGAGCAATCTCACCTCTGTTGGCGATAAGTAGCGAACTGATCATGATCAAAAGTACGGACCGGGCAGTGCATCCCAGGTGCCATGCACAAGGTGGTTGACGGCTGTGCCGTAATTTGGGGCATGAATCTCACAGAACAAATCAATGCTGACATCAAGGAAGCCATGAAGTCGCGTGATGCGCTGCGCCTGGAGACGCTGCGGTCCATCAGAGCAGGAATCCTTGAGTTTGAGAAGAGTGGTGCAGGCCGAGACCTGACGCCCGATGACGAGTTTAAAATTTTGAACTCAGCGGCGAAGAAGCGTCGTGATGCGATTGACCTTTACGTACAAAACGGTCGCACCGATGCTGCCGCCAAGGAACAAGCAGAATTGGACATTATCAAGTCCTACCTCCCGGAGCAGATGAGTAACGACGATGTCAGAGCTGCCATTGCGGCCATCATCAGTGAGGTTGGTGCTACAGCTCCCTCGGATTTCGGCAAGGTCATGGGTGCAGCGATGAAGTCCTTGAAAGGCAAGGCCGACGGCGCGGTTATTCAGTCGATAGCCAAGGAATTGCTTGGCTAGTCACATGGACCTGCAAGCTGTTGCTCTGCAAGAACTGAGTCTGCCGGCTGTGCTCGATGCCGTGAGCACGTTCTGTCTCACCGACATGGGTAAACTGGCCACGCGGCAGCTTACACCGCATACGAGTCTGTCCGAAGCTCAGCATGCTCTTGACCTCGTAGCCGACGCCATTGGTTTGCTTACCACTGGCGATGGCATTCCGCTAGAACATTTCCCTGACATCCACTCATTGTTGTCACGATCACGAATCGTTGGCAACTTCCTCACGGCGCCGGAACTGCTCAATGTGCACGAAGCCATGGTGGCGTCGCGGATACTCCGACGGTACCTTGCTTCGCAGGCTGACGCAGCACCATCGCTCCATGAGCTGTCAACACGACTGATCGACGACAAGGTCATCGAAAAGCACCTTACCGATGCTATCGACGACACGGGACTCGTGCGCGATACGGCTTCTCGCGAGCTTCTGAGCATACGGCGCGACATCCATTCGCTTGAGCAACGTCTGCGTTCTAGAATCCAACATCTCATGAAGAAGTTTGGTGAGGACGAGTTGCTGCAGGACGAGTTCGTAACGCAGCGTGAAGGTCGCTTCGTTCTACCGTTACTCGTGCAAAACAAGAATGCCGTAAATGGCATCATCCATGGTGTTAGCCAATCTGGTCAAACGGTTTTTCTAGAACCGGCAGAAACATTCGAGCTCAACAACGAACTCTCCATCATGCGTGGGAGAGAGCAACGTGAAATCATCAACATCCTGACGACGCTTACGGCAGAGATCGGTGGTATTAGCAAACAACTTGATGATGCTGCCCTTGTGTTGGTCGAAGTGGACTGCATACTTGCACGAGCACGATATGCCCTAGAGTTTGGGGGTGTAAAACCCGTACTGACAGAGCACACTGATGTCGAGCTCGACAAGGTGCGTCACCCCCTTCTGCTGCACCAAGCTCGCCATAATTGGGATGTTACAGCATCAACAATACCTTTGGCACAGGCACAGCAAAACGTGGTGCCACTATCAGTGCGCATTGATTCAGTTCATCGTGGGATACTGATAAGCGGACCCAACGCTGGTGGCAAAACCGTCGCCATGAAGACCATGGGCCTCTCCCTTGCCATGGCCTACGCCGGCATCTTTCCCCTCGGCAGCTGCACGGCACCCATTCGTCGGCTCTACACAAGCATTGGTGATCACCAGAGTATTGACGCCAACCTAAGTACGTTTTCGTCGCAGATCATTCGGCTTCGCGACATCCTAAGTGAGACCGACTCCGAAGCCCTGGTGTTGATTGACGAGATCTGTGCCGGCACCGACCCAGCCGAAGGAGGAGCATTGGCGGCTGGAATACTTGATTCACTACTAGAACGCGGCTCGTCGTTTGTCGTAACCACTCACCAGAGCTCACTCAAGCAGTACGCTCTCACTCACGACCGGATAACCAATGCATCGTTGGCGTTTGACGACGAGAAGATGGTGCCGACGTTTAGATTCTTGTATGGTGTACCTGGCAATTCATACGCCTTTGACCTAGCACGTACCGTTGGTCTGCCGGATATCGTTATCACTCGTGGCAAACAGTACCTAGGTGATCGGCACGATGAACTTGAGACAAGCATTGCCGTAATGCAGCGGTATCGCGAAGAAGCAGAGAAGCTTAAACTTGAAGCAGCACGCGAACATGCAACAGTCATAGCCGTCCGCAAGGACTATGAAGAACGTTCCGCAAAGCTTAAGGCGCAGCGTTCGACGTCGATCCAGGAAGCAAAACAGCAAGCCGCTGAGATCCTTGCCAAGGCCAATGCCTTGATCGAGAATACCATTCGTGAGGTACGCGAACAGCAGAAAGCAGCCAACGACATTAAACGCACATTCGAGCAGGCCAAGACGGAGCTTGTTGCTGGCGATAAGGACGACGCTTCATTGCAAGCTGAACCAGTCTCACCACAGTTTGCAGTCGACGATACCGTCCGCATAATCGACACAGCCACCTCGGGTACGATCACCGCCATTGACGAGCGTGGTCATGCCGTTGTCGACGTCCATGGCATCACTATGCGGGTTGCCTTGGACAAGCTTGAAATCGTGCAACAGGCAAAGGCACCAACGAGCAAGAAACAGGAGCCGAGGACGGGTGCGACACTAGTTACTCGTCCAACGGACGACTATCATGCTGACCGTGGTACAAAGCCCCCTTCCCAAACAATGCCGGTGTCGCTCACACTTGACCTTCGAGGTCAACGGGCAGAAGAAGCACTAAAACAGTTGGAACAGTTTGTCGATGCAGCCGTGGTACGTGGTGCTCCGTTTCTGAGCATCATCCATGGCAAGGGCACGGGCGTACTTAGAGAAGTCGTCCACCAATTCCTGGAACGACAATCATCCATACGCAGCTTCCGCCTAGGAAGCATTCCTGAAGGGGGCGATGGAATAACCATCGTTGAGTTGTAGCGTCATGGGCAGGAGTTACCCTACACTTCTTTTCACGCCTACGAACTAGAGTTAACTACAGAGCCGTAGCTGTACTAGCGCTCGTCAGCAGCGGCAACCAACGCTCGACCGATAGCATTCATCTCGGCGTCGGGATAGCGATTGAACTCGTAAGGAAAGCCCCAATAGAACAACTTGTTGTTGCGGAAGACTAGGAAGAACGGTGTCCTTGAGGTGCCAAGCGCCATGATGTATTCTATTGCAAGAAACTTGTCATTCGGTATCGACATTACGGTAAACTCAAACTCATCATGCGGGACGTCGGATACCATCTCTTTAGCTGCTTCTGGAGAGATGCCCATCACCAACTTGTTAGCTTCTCCCTGAGTGAAGATGGAACATGAAACAAGCGTAAATGCTAACATGCCGATGCCGAGCAGGCGAACAAAGACCATTGGAATAGTTCTCATGTTGAATGCGAATTCTGGTTAGTTGTTTGGTGTTGTTGCGCGAACCTTCGACGCCAACAATCTCATTTCAGGGTCTTCAGACTTTTCATAATCCTGCATCATTCCCCAGTAACGCAGTTTGTTGTCTTGAAACAACAAATACAAGTAGTTAGTGTGGTGTGTAGTGACTTTAACTTTGCCGTAGTAGCGTTGCTCAGTTGATTTACTTTCACTGGTTTGCAAGTCGTATATGACTACGGTATAAGGTCTGCCGTTGTCTGAAAAAGAGTTGACTCCCCTGACCTCAGCAGGCAACAAATTCATGGCTTCTTGTTTGTCAATGCCCTTTTGGAGTTTGCGCAGGGTGTGAATGGTAAGGAATTCACCTGTGCAACTCGTTACTAGTGCACAGAGTGCAAGTGTTACGATGATCCGATATTGCATGTGCAAGTATACAAAAGCCGCAGGCATAGACACCATTGCTTGCATGATTCGTCAACGCAATAGTTGACACACCCGACAACACACCCGTATTTTGCACGATGATTCGAGCCGTCGTTTTTGACCTAGACAACACCCTCGTGGATTTCATGGCCATGAAGCGTCAAGCCGTCGACGCTGCCGTTGGTGCAATGATCGATGCCGGGCTTCAACTCACGTTCGATCAGGTCAAAGGACATATCGATACGATCTATGCCGAACTTGGCATCGAATATCAGAAGGTGTTCGACAAGCTGCTTGAAGATGTACTTGGACGAGTTGATCCACGAATCATCTCGGCTGGTATCATCGCCTACCGAAGGGCAAGAGAAGCTGCCTTGAAGCCCTATCCGCACGTTACGGCAACCTTGATGCAGTTGAACAGGAGGGGGCTACGGTTGGGCATTCTTAGCGATGCTCCCACGCGTGAAGCATGGTTGCGACTATGCTTTATCAACTACCATCACTTCTTTGACGAAGTGGTGACCTTTGATGATACCGGGAAGCGTAAGCCAGATCCAGCACCGTTTAAACTTGCTCTTGATCGCCTCGGCGTGAAACCCGAAGAAGCCATCATGGTTGGAGATTGGGCCGAGCGCGATATGGTTGGTGCAAAGAATGTTGGTATGCTGACGGCGTTTGCGAGGTATGGCGACTCATTTGGCAACCAGATTACTGACGGCGTAGACTTCATTCTGGAAGACATTAAAGACCTGTTGGACATCGTGGCCAACAACTAAGCGCCATTGCAACACACGGTAGAAAGACTTGTAGAATCACCACCATTGCCCATGCTCAGCATCTACACATACAACCACCCAATCCTAAAGCAGAAGACGCAAGAAGTCAACGAGGTCACGCCAGCAGTAAAGGCGTTGATCGATGAGATGTTCGTAACAATGCATCACGCAAACGGTATTGGACTAGCCGCCAATCAGGTTGGCCAAGGGTTGTCGATTACCGTCATTGACATCAGTGATGCAGAAGAAGAAAACGATGCTGGTGGACCCATTGTCTTGATCAACCCCGTCATCCAAGCATTCTCTGATGAGGAAGAAGAGTTTGAAGAAGGATGTCTTTCACTACCAGAGTTTCGGGATGTTGTGGTGCGTCCGGAAGCCATACAGGTACGGTACCTTGACGTGGACATGAAGGAGCATGTTCGCGAAGCAGATGGTTTGCTAGCCCGAGTCATTCAACACGAGGTTGATCACCTTAACGGCGTGTACTTTTTCGAACGCCTCTCCCCCGTCCGCAGAGTTCTCGCACAAGGCAAACTCAAGCGCATCGCTAAAGGCGACTTCGACGTTCCGTACGAAACAACGGGTCAGCCCTAGAAAGCACCAACACAACCTTTCTCACATCGAACAACGTGATCGTTTACTAGGCGTATGCCATTGGTAAACGGTCCAGGAGGTAATTTGCACCCGCCTCACGGAGTATGGTTAGTCAGTGATCGACAAGGTCCTTCACAGTGTTGTAAATGTATCCGTTTGGCTTTGCAGATAGACTTTGTTTAATGCCACCATCAAGTACCAATGATTGCATACAACTACATCAACGGACAATGGACTCCATCGGCGAGTGGGGCCACCTTTGACAATGTAAATCCAGCCAATACCAACGATGTAATCGGAAGCTTTCCACTGTCCGACGCATCCGACGTAGCAAAGGCCGTAGACGCAGCCTCGCAAGCATTCAAGACGTGGAAACTGATACCCGCTCCGAAGCGTGGAGAAATGCTCCGCAAGGCTGGAGACATCTTTACCAGACGAATTGACGAGTTAGCACAGGTGATGACCCGTGAGATGGGTAAGACACTTGTCGAGACGCGGGGCGACATCCAGGAAGCCATCGACACTGCCTACTACGCAGCCACGGAAACCCGTCGGCTCTTTGGCTACACCGCCCCAAGCGAGATTGCCAACAAGATGAACATGAGCTGGCGCATGCCCATCGGCGTCTGCGGCATCATTACTGCATGGAACTTCCCTATTGCCGTGCCATCATGGAAGATCCTGCCTGCCCTGGCTTGTGGCAACACTGTGGTGATCAAGCCCAGTGATGATGCACCGCATAGCATGAACATCTTTGCCGAGATACTTGAAGAAGCTGGTATTCCAGCAGGCGTCTTCAACGTCGTCCACGGTCGGTCAGAAGCAGGAAGTGCCCTGGTTGAGCATCCGAACGTAGCACTGATTGGCTTTACAGGAAGCACGCAGACAGGGACGGCGATTGCTGGACGGTGTGGCATCTTGAACAAGAAGGTGTCGCTGGAAATGGGTGGCAAGAATGCCCAGATCGTGATGGACGATGCAGATCTCGAGCTGGCCATCGACGGTGTGCTGTGGGGTGCGTTTGGAACAACCGGGCAGCGCTGTACCGCTACAAGCAGGCTTATCCTTCATCGTGCAATTCACGACCAGTTTATCGAACGGTTGTCGGCTCGCGCAGCACAACTCGTGCTTGGTGACGGGACAAAGGCAGGAACACAGGTAGGTCCGCTCATTAACCAACGTCAACTCGAGAAGGTTCTCTCCTACATCGAGATCGGTAAGTCCGAAGCCACGTGCATCCTTGGTGGCGAGCGCGATACAACCGGTGAAAATGCCAATGGCTTCTTTGTAAAGCCCACCATTTTCACTGGAGTACAACCATCACACAGGATTTTCAAGGAAGAGATCTTTGGTCCAGTACTGTCCGTAAGCACCGTTGATTCACTTGAGCAGGGCATTGCCTATGCCAATGACTGTGCCTATGGTCTATCCAGCTCGCTCTACACTCGCGACGTGAATGGAGCATTTCAGGCAATACGGGATATCGAAGCAGGAATCACCTACATCAATGCTCCGACCATCGGCGCTGAGGCTCACATGCCGTTTGGCGGGATAAAGGGAACGGGTAACGGACATCGTGAAGGTGGCTGGACAGCCTTCGACATCTTTACTGAGTGGAAGACTGTGTACGTCGACTACAGTGGCAAGCTGCAGCGCGCACAGATCGACTGATCAACAACCGAGAATTAGCCATTTCGTGATAGATTGAACGTTCACTTTTGGAGGGAATATGCGTCACTTGTTAGCAATGTGTTTTCTGGCTTGCAGCGTAGCTGCCTATAGCCAGGGCACCGAGGATGTACTTCGACCCAACGGCAGGCCCGATGGCGGTGATCACCATCGACATGCCAAGCATCCCGTCGTGCTAGGGCTCGAGGCAGGCCTCAACGTCAATTTCTATGGTCAGAGCATCACACGCGAAACAGCCATCGAAAACAGCATCGAAGATGTTGTAAAAGGTGGAACTGGCTTTTCACCTATGGTTGGGTTGTTCGTTGATGTTCCACTCTCCAGTCGTATTGGCATTCAGTTTCGCGCAGCCTACGATGCCAAGAAGGCCGGTGCAACGAAGAGCGATGGTATTGTTGAAGCCGATCTTGTACCTGCTGAAGGTGGGACCGTGGATGGTGGCTCGCAATACTACGTTGATGCAACCACTGAATCGGAGTTTTCCGTCAGCATGAGTGCCGCAACCATTGGCATCCTTGGTAGGTTCGACATCACGAAGGAACTCTTTCTGACGTTTGGTCCAGTCATCAATCTGGCATTCGGCGACGTAACAAGAACAGACCGGTTGGCTGTTCTTGCACCTGATTCAATCTACATCAAGGCTGACTACGCTGGAAACTCCGGACAGTTCAAAGAGATTGAGCGGAGTTCTTCACTATCACAAGCCATGATCCCACAGCAAGCACCCTCGCAGGCCAGCACGTTCTCTACGACGCGTGTAGGACTGGAGCTTGGCCTTGGCTACAGGTTTGATATTACCAAGAACATCTACCTTGCACCAAACCTCCGATATCAGTACTACGTAACGCCGTTCACCGATGAGTATAGCGCTTTTGACTATAGCAGGATTTACTCTGTCGGACCAGTCCCGATGACCTTTGGTAAAGCCACGCTTAATACGTTGGCTCTAGTTGTTCAACTTGGTTTTTCATTGTAAGGGGGCTTGACAATGCGCTTTGTAACAATACTACTTCTGTGTACCGCGCTCGTGGCTCAAGCCCAGGACGTGCAGATTACTCCGCTTGATGGAAACTCATCGGCAGATGATTTTGCACCAAGCCCAACCAGACATGGTCGTGTGCTCGTGATAAGCTCCGAGCGTGACGGCCAGCAACAGATTTACTCCATGGAACGATCCAGCAATGGCTGGCAATCACCAAGCAGCGTTGGCGGTGACGTCAATGATGCTACGCACGCTGGTGCTGCTTCGCTTTTGCCTGATGGACAGACCATGTACTTCAGTGCATTTGAGCATGATGCAGGTGGGAATGGACGCACCGACATCTACATGGCCAAGCGAGAACGCAATGGCTGGGGCAGCGTCCAGAATCTTGGCGGCACGGTGAACTCTTCGGCCTATGATGCTCAGCCTGCTATAAGCCCAGATGGACGCACCTTGATTTTTGCGTCCGACAGGCCAGGGGGCGACGGAGGTACCGACCTCTACATCTCGGAATGGGTCGGCAATGCATGGTCAGTAGCACGTCCGCTCAAAGGTGTCAATAGTGCCAGCAACGAGATGAGTCCTGTAATCAATGCCGATGGCAAGTCGATTACCTTCTCAAGCAACAGACCCGGTGGTAGCGGTGGATTTGACATCTATGTTGGCCGTCTAGAAAACGGCACCGTAACGAATATCAAGAATGCTGGTAGTCCGATCAATACGTCGGCTGACGAGATGTTCTACTACTCTGCCCCTAATAGCAATCAAGCATTCTTCTCGCGTACTACGGCTAGTGGCGATTTCGACAACTTCAGTGTTGTCCCCAATCCCTTCCCTGGTGACCCGGTTACCCTTGTTGAGGGTGTTGTTTCAAATGCCGTTACTAACGAGCCTGTAGCTGCCGACATTATCATTACCGACCTTACGACGCAGAAAGTCGTTAGCAACTTGCGAAGCGATGCAGCAACGGGTCAGTACTACGCTACATTGTCTGCAGGACGTGTCTATTCATTAACCGCAAAAGCTCCTGGCTACCTCTTCCACTCGGAACGCTATGAAGTACCACCAGGCAGCAAGGGTCAGACGATTACCAAGGACATTGCACTGTCGCCATTGAACGGTGCTGGTGGACGCTTGCTGGTCTTCTTTGACTACGACAAGAGCGAACTCAAGAGCGAGAGCTATCCGGAATTGGAACGTGTAATTGAGCTCATGCGCAACAACCCCGGTATTCGCATGCGGTTTGAAGGACATACCGATGACCAAGGCGAGGATGCCTACAACCAATCCTTGAGTGAGCGCAGAACAAAGTCAGTCGTAGACTACATCTCCAGCGGCGGCATTGATGCAAGCCGTCTGGAGAGTGCTGGATTTGGTGAGTCGCGTCCTCTGATGAAGGGTACGACGGAAGAAGCACGAGCCATGAACCGTCGCGTAGAAATGAAGGTCGTGAAGTAGCCTCTTAGTAAGAAGCAAGTGATCAGGCCATGCCGGCATCCGCAGGCATGGCCTGTTTGTTATGCAATCGGCTCGAGTGTTGCGGTAAAGTGTCTGAGCAACGGGGCTTGTGTTAGGATCCTATAGCCGGGCAATGACAAGCGGTTGTTGTACACGTTGATGATGGCTTCAACGCAATAGTCAACATGACTCTGAGTGTAAACCCGTCGTGGCATGGCTAGTCGAACAAGTTCCATCGGCGGAGCTACGTGTGCTCCATGCTCGTCGTATGTACCGAACATGAACGAGCCAATCTCGACGCCACGAATTCCTGCTTCGGTGTACAGGGCACAGACAATACTCTGTCCTGGCAATTGTTCTGGTGTAAGGTGCGAAGCAAAGCGTGCTGCATCTAGATACACGGCATGTCCACCCGTTGGCTCAAGTATCGGTACGCCAGCTTCTCTGAGCTTCTCGCCAAAGTATTCGATCGTGCGCAGCCGATACGTCAGGTAGTTCTCGTCCAGCACCTCGGTCAGACCCTGTGCCATTGCCTCCAGGTCGCGTCTGGCCAAACCACCGTACGTCGGAAAGCCTTCCGTAACAATGAGGACGTTCCGAGCTTGCTCTGCCATGGCATCGTTATTCATTGCCAGGAATCCACCGGTGTTGACCATGCCATCCTTCTTGGCACTCATCGTAGCACCGTCGGCATACGAGAACATTTCCTGTGCAATTTCCTTTACCGACTTCTCTGCATAGCCCGGTTCACGCATCTTGATGAACATGGCATTCTCTGCAAAGCGGCAGGCATCGAGGAATAGCGGTAGGCCATATTTATCGCATACCTTCCGGACGTCCTTGATGTTGGCCATGCTCACTGGTTGGCCACCACCACTATTGTTGGTCACCGTGATCATGACAATCGGAATATTCTCCGGTCCGTGTTTTACGATAAGTTGTTCCAGAGCCTCGACGTCCATGTTGCCCTTGAAATCAGCCGTGATCTCGGGGTGCTTCCCAACCTCGTTTAACAAGTCAACGGCAACAGCACCGCTGAACTCAATGTTTGCACGCGTCGTGTCGAAGTGGGAGTTGTTCGGGATTACCTTGCCTGAGCCCCCTATCAGGTTGCACAGAATGCGTTCAGCGGCACGACCCTGGTGGGTAGGGATGACGTGTTTGAAGCCAGTCAGATCCTTGAGGACTGACTCGAACTTGTAGTAGCTCCGTGAGCCAGCATAGGCCTCGTCGCCATCCATGATGCCAGCCCACTGCTTGGCACTCATTGCCGTTGTGCCACTGTCGGTAAGCAAGTCGATCATCACATCGTCGGCATGCAGCAAGAAGGCATTGTAGTGTGCCTCCTTGAGCAGTTGCTGCCGCTGCTCCCGTGTGGTGAAGTTTAGTGGTTCGACGCTTTTAATCTTGAATGGTTCGATGATCATTGTTGTATGACGTAGTTGGATAAATGCGTTGGTGATTAGCTCAGTGGTGCAAACCTAGCTTGGAAGAACCGTAGGTACTTTGGTTCATACACCATTTGAAGTCCTGGAATGTTCTCTCTGTGCTCATAGAGATCAACAACCGTTTCGGCAACCACGTCCAGGTGTGCCTGAGTGTAGACTCTTCGCGGTATCGTAAGCCGAACGAGTTCAAGCTTTGGATAGTAATTCTCACCAGTCTCGGCATTACGGCCTGCGCTCACGATGCCACGCTCCATCGAACGGATGCCATTCTCGATGTAGAGCTGGGCAGCAAGCATCTGCGCAGGGAACTGATCCTGAGGGATATGCGGGAAGAATCGTTTTGCGTCGAGATAAATGGCATGTCCACCAATTGGCTCAACGATTGGAATATTCTCCTGCCTGAGCAGCTCACCGAGGTATTCAACCTGTCCGATCCGTGCATGAATATGCTCGTCCTGCACAGCTTCTACGATGCCTCGAGCCATGGCTTCCATGTCGCGTCCCGCCAGACCACCATACGTATGCATGCCCTCATATACCACCACCATCGACCGTGCTTCATCGAATACATCTTGGTCGCGAATGGCCAGAAAGCCACCGATGTTTACGAGCAAGTCCTTCTTCCCCGACATCGTGGCACCATCGCTGTAGGAGCACATTTCGTGGAGGATGCTTGCCACCGATGCGTCTCGATAGCCCCCTTCCCTAACCTTGATAAACCAGGCGTTTTCGACGGCACGCGTTGCATCGAGGATTACGCGAATACCATGCTTGTGTGCCATCTCGTACACGTCGCGCATGTTGGCCATGCTGATGGGCTGACCTCCAGCCATATTCACAGTGGCACCCACCGTGATGTACGGAATCTTCTTCGCACCATGCTCGTCGATCACCCGTTGGAACTTGGCAAGGTCCACATTACCCTTGAACGGATGTAGTGATGTTGGATCATGTGCCTCGTCGATGATCACGTCAACGAACGTTCCTCCCGATAGCTCTTGATGCAGACGGGTAGTGGTGAAGTACATGTTGCCTGGTACGACGTCGCCCGGACGAATTAGAATGCGCGAGATCAGGTGCTCTGCACCACGGCCTTGATGCGTTGGTACTACAAACGGATACCCATAGTACTTCTGCACGTTGCGCTCAAGGTTGAAGTAGTTCTCCGAGCCAGAATAGGCCTCGTCGCCCATCATCATTCCAGCCCACTGATGGTCGCTCATCGCACTCGTTCCTGAGTCCGTAAGCAAGTCAATGTATACATCCTTTGATCGAAGCAGGAACGTATTGTAGCCAGCTTCTTCGATTGCGGCCAGGCGTTCTGCCTTGGTCGTCGTCCGAATGGGCTCAACCATCTTGATCTTGTAGGGCTCTGCCCATGAGCGGTGTTTCCGAGGTGTCGTTTCCATAGTGTATGATGATGTGAGGGGGCTAAGGTTTTGTACAAACTTCGGGTTTAGGACACTTATATCCTAATTTCAGAACTTTAATATCATTTTCTCCTAACATCTTGCATAATGATTCTACATTTTGTAGATTGCTTTTGACGTCATTACAACTGGAGTCTACATTATGTCGAATAAACTCATCGGTGAACGACACCGCCAGGCACGCGAGGAACTCGGGATTACGGTGGCTGACTATGCTGCAGCGATGAATGTGCGGCCATCGACGGTGTACTCGTGGGAAAGCGGACGCACTGCTGTCCCCCAATCTGTCCTGGCCACCCTGGAACAACGCTACGGCGTTTCGGCTAGCTGGATCCTCACAGGCAATGCAGCCACTGCCGACTCTGGTAGCTCCCTTCATCATTTGCAGCAACAGTTGCAGCAACTGCATCAGTTGGTGGGTCAGCTCCGCAAGGAAAGTCCTGCCGTGATGTCTGGTGCCTCAAGTTCTCGCACACGCATTCCGCTGCTGGCGCTAGGGGTAAGTGCGGGGACGCCTACGGCGTCGGACGATACGATTGAGCGCGAGATCGACCTTGCAGAGATGTTGCTCGAGCACCCAGATAGCACCTACTTCATTCGTGTTGTGGGTGATAGCATGCAAGATGCCGGAATCGCCGATGGCGATACGCTGATTGTGGACTGTGCCGTGCAGCCACGTAATGGTCAGGTAGTCATCGCCCGGGTCTTCGGTGAGCTTACCGTCAAGCGCTACATCAATCAACATTCACAACCCATCCTGCGGGCAGAGAACCGTAAGTATCGCGACATCACCATTACGCCCGACATGGACTTCGGCATCGTTGG
>JAGFIZ010000032.1 GCA_024103135.1 Bradyrhizobiaceae bacterium
ACGGCCATCATGGATGTGGTGAAGCGCCACGTCAACGTACCTGCACCCGATCCTGACGGACCGAGCATGTTTCGTTGTGCAGGAGAAAACGTCATGGTCGACCTTTTCCGTTCCGTCGGCTTTACCAAGAGTGAACAAAAGCTCTGTAACGCTCATGTTGACTTCCCCGATGCCGAGACCTTCTGCACGATGTTTCTCGAAGTTAGCGCACCCATCACTGCTGCCTTGAAGGATCAACCTGCATCACTACATGAGCAGATATATCGAGAGTCAGTGGCAAGCATCAAGGAGCGAATACCTACCATGCCGACCCGCTTTAACACAAGCAGTTGGATTGTCACTGCACAGAAGGCATAGCGCACAGACGTTCACCGACACTTCACACACAAGGCATGAGCACACTTGCTGTAGCTGCATTCCCCTGCCTTGCAACAACCGACAAGTCACGATAACGCCTCCTCCAACCAATACGTCTTCATCATCCCTTTACCTTTCACGTCGGTCTCTCCGCGGTAGGTGGTGGTAAACGCCGTAATCACCTCTGTGGCTTGCACTGCGGTTTGTGCTGGTGATTCCGCCGAGTCTTCTGTCGTATCCTGCTCTTCTTGTGAGGGGAACTGAGCACGTGTGTTTGCACGTGCATTTGACAGTGCATTCGCAAAGGCTTCGCTGACGTGGATTCGTCCTGGTTCGCTGCTGCTCTCCATTCTACTGGCGACGTTGACGGTGTCGCCCCAGACGTCATACTGCAACCTCTCGGTACCGATCACACCTGCAGTGGCCGTGCCGATGTGGAGTCCGATGCGTAATTGCAGGGGTTCGCCGTTGGGCCAATGTCGGGTTGCGCTCTGCAACTCTGTTGCGAACGCTGCTACCGCGCCTGCGTTGACTGAGCCCCCTTCATCACCCTTGAAGCATAGGTAGGCATCCCCGATGGTCTTGACCTTTGTAACACCATGCTTGGCACATAGCTCATCGAACGAACGAAACAGAGTTTCCAACAAACGCACAACATCGGGTGCATCCATCTCCGAGCTATGCGACGTGAAGCCCACGATATCGCTGAAGAACACAGCTGCCTGTTCGAAGTGGTCGCTGATGGTCTCGCCACGGA
>JAGFIZ010000033.1 GCA_024103135.1 Bradyrhizobiaceae bacterium
GCTCTTCTTGTGAGGGAGCCTGGGCACGTGCACTTGCAGGTGCATTTGACAGTGCATTCGCAAAGGCTTCACTGACGTGGATTCGTCCTGGTTCGCTGGTACTCTCCATTCTACTGGCGACGTTGACAGTGTCGCCCCAGACGTCATACTGCAACCGCTCGGTGCCGATCACGCCGGCAGTGGCCGTGCCAATGTGGAGTCCGATGCGTAATTGCATGGGTTCGCCGTTGGGCCAATGTCGGGTTGCGCTCTGCAATTCTGTTGCGAACGCTGCAACTGCCTGTGCATTGGCAAAGCCCCCTTCATCACCCTTGAAGCACAGGTAGGCATCGCCGATGGTCTTGACCTTGGTAATACCGTGCTTGGCACATAACTCGTCGAACGAGCGGAACAGAGTTTCCAACAAACGCACAACATCGGGTGCATCCATCTCGGAGCTATGCGACGTAAAGCCCACGATATCGCTGAAGAACACAGCTGCCTGTTCGAAGTGGTCGCTGATGGTCTCGCCACGTACCACGCGATCGGCCACGTGTTTGGGGAGTGTGGAGTAGAGCACTGCGCGCTCCTTCTCACGTTCCTGACGTTCTGCGCGGATCTTGCGCTCGGCTTCCATCATTCCGATCTTCTGGGTTGCTTCCTTTTCGTTGATCTCTTCAGTGATCTGGGTGTAGGCCATATTATGCTCCACGTACCGCTGCAAGCCATTCTGCTTGAGTGCTAGGTCTCGGAGGAGCTTATGGATGTCAGCCACATCGCTACGTCTTGACGCATCCGTTGCTAAACTCAAGGCCTTCGTCAAACTCTCCTGGGCCTGCTGGAGTTCGCCCTTGTGCTCTTCTATTGCACCGCGATGACGATAGTGCATGAGCTGCAGCTCGTGACTATCTGATTGATTGTGGTCCAGCTGCTTGAGGATGCTTTCTGCTGCCTCATAGTCACCTTGATTAACCTTGAGTCCACAGTAGGACGACAGTGCTAATCTGTTAACTGAGAGGTAGCCAAGCTCTTTTGATAACGACATGGAGCGACTTAGGTACTCTTCTGCACGTGCCAGATCACCACTTTCCGTAAGCAGTATGCCTATGTCACATAAGACTTGCGATTCACCTGAACGGTGTCCGATAGCCACGAACAGCTCCAATGAACGCTCATAGTACTCCAGGGCATGGGCTACGTCGTCGAATCGTGCATACAGATCACCAATGTTACCCAACGCATTAGCCTGCCCAAGCCTATGTCCTATCTGCACGCTTAGGTCGTAGGCATGCTCGCAGTACTCCAATGCTGGAACATACTCGCCTTGCGTTATGAAGAGTTGACCAATAGCTAACGTAGCTTCGGATTCGCGCTTGACATTACCCACTACCCGAAACAGTGTTCGTGCTCGTTCATAACACTCCATGGCACCGACAGGATCACCAAGTTGCGTGTTAACTTGACCTATTAGAGCAATGGCCTGTGCCTGGCGGCCAAGGTCACCCAGTTCGACTGACAGCTCCCGTGATATCTCGAGGTAGTCAAGCGCCTTGGAGTAATCATTCATATTCTTATAGACCATCCCCAGGTTGCTGGCTGCTGCAGCCGCGCTAATCTGATCGTCTTTTTTGGCAAACTCTTCGAACAGCGGCACATAGAGGGCCAAAGCTTCTGGAAATTCTCCTTGCATAAGATGAATCCCTGCAAGACAGTATTGTACGTCCACCACTGCTTTGGAGTCGCCAAGAACACGGTAAAGCGCTAATGCCCTTTGTGCTGCTTCTTTTGCAGCAGGGTAGTTCTGCTCAATTTCGAGACAGGTCATTTCTGCGTCCGCATACATTGCCCTCGCCTCATCAGCGTCGAACTCACGGAGTTCGGCCATCAAGGCGAGCAATGCTTGGCTATTAACACTTTGCAAAGCATCGCGAAAGCTCGCCCTAATCTCCTCCAGTGTTCTCACTTGCCCTCCAGCCAATAGGTCTTCATCATCCCTTTACCTTTCACGTCGACTTCCCCGCGGTGGGAGGTGGTAAACGCCGTAACTAACTCTGCTGCTTGCGCCGAGTCATCTGTCGTACCCTGCTCTTCTTGTGAGGGAGCCTGGGCACGTGCATTTGCAGGTGCATTTGACAGTGCATTCGCAAAGGCTTCGCTGACGTGGATTCGTCCTGGTTCGCTGGTACTCTCCATTCTACTGGCGACGTTGACGGTGTCGCCCCAGACGTCATATTGCAGCCGCTCGGTACCGATCACGCCGGCAGTGGCCGTGCCGATGTGGAGTCCAATGCGTAATTGCATGGGTTCGCCGTTGGGCCAATGTCGGGTTGCGCTCTGCAATTCTGTTGCGAACGCTGCAACTGCCTGTGCATTGGCAAAGCCCCCTTCATCACCCTTGAAGCATAGGTAGGCATCGCCGATGGTCTTGACCTTGGTAATACCATGCTTGGCACATAGCTCGTCGAACGAACGGAACAGAGTTTCCAACAAACGCACAACATCGGGTGCATCCATCTCCGAGCTATGCGACGTGAAGCCCACGATATCGCTGAAGAACACAGCTGCCTGTTCGAAGTGGTCGCTGATGGTCTCGCCACGGA
>JAGFIZ010000046.1 GCA_024103135.1 Bradyrhizobiaceae bacterium
TGACGTGAAGTAGGCAAGTGTTAGCTCGATGGCTTGTTCAAATGTACCAGTTGTTGACGTCATCGGATGGGTGATACCAAAGGTATGCGTCGACCCACTAAACACCGTCAGAGCATCGTGATTGCCGCTGTGGTTCGCAAGGTCCTCTACTTCCTGTCGAGGTACGATCACGTCGGCCTCGGCATGCAAATAACGGATACGTCCTCGAAGCGCTGTTGCCGCACGGTGTATATCCAGTCGTTGCGAGTTCTCGGCAACGTCCTGCGTGAACGGTGTTGTTTGTCTAACAGGCCGTCGTAGCCAGACACCGATGCCTGCCCACACCACTACACGTTCGGACGTTTTGTTGCGTTCGGCAGCAACGATCTGTGCAATGGCTCCACCACGACTGTGGCCAAGGAAGTGCACTAATGATTGTGGGTGATTAGCGAGGATGCTATGGACGTAGTCTACCTCGTCAGTCGGACGCTCGTGGGAGAGCGACAAGACCAGTGGCATGAACCCGGCTAATGCGATACGGTCAGCCAGTGTAGGGAAGAAGCCCCATTGCGGACTAGCATTCATACCATGGAGGACGACGACGATGGGTTGTTCAGAAAAACCCTGGCTTGATTCAGTCATGGTTGTCTAGCAAGTCGGGTCTGCGTTGACGCGTCTTTTCTAGTGCCTGCTCGCGACGCCATTGAGCGATGGCATTATGGTTTCCACCCAGCAATACCTCCGGTACCGTCAGCCCTCTAAACTCGGCTGGCTTAGTGTAGTGTGGCGGATCCAGCAGTCCATCCATAAAGCTATCATCAAGCACACTCTCGGAGTCGTGCACAGCACCAGGGATCAGTCGAACAACGGCATCAATGACAACAGCGGCAGCCAACTCACCACCAGTGAGGACGTAGTCGCCGACGGATATCTCGCGGGTAACAAGCACATCACGAATGCGCTGGTCGATGCCCTTGTAGTGGCCAGCAAGGAGAATCAGATTCTGCTTTGTAGACAGTTCGATGCAGGTTGATTGCACGAGAGGTTTGCCGTCAGGGCAGAGGTAGATTACCTCGTCATACTCTCGTTGAGACTGGAGCTTCTCGATGCACGTAAACACGGGTTCGCACTTCAGGAGCATGCCAGCACCACCGCCGTACGGAGTGTCGTCGATATGCCGAAACCTATCGGTAGCATAGTCATGAAGGTTGTGGATTTCGATGTCAACCACGCCAGCCGTCCGCGCTCTTCCAATGATGCTCGTATCCAGGAAGCCGGTAAGCATCTGCGGAACTGCGGTGACGATATCGATCCTCATTGTTGACATTAGTTCCGTCGTGTGGTGTGTTACTCCGTCTCGTCAGTGTCGGGATCGAGAAGACCTTCAATCAGAACAACACTAACGACCTTTCCTTGAACATCCACATCCTTTACCACAGAGTCGATGACAGGTAGCAGAATCTCTTGCTTGTCGGGTGTAGTAACAACCCAGACGTCATTAGCCGGGAGCAGCATGACGTCGGTTATCGTGCCTAGGACAACTGGCAATGAAGGCGTTCTTTCAAGCGCGACTGTATTCGAATCTACCGACGCGTCGGTATCTACTGTCGGGAGCACGTGAACAGCACAACCAACGATATCGGCTACGCTGAACCTGTTCGATGACGGAGCAAGAACCTGGCTTGCGTCAAAGTACACCGCTTGATCTACGAGTGCCTGAGCCCCTTCACGATCACCAATCGTGGTCAGCTTGATCGTTGTTCGTTCCGGCGTTTGCGAAAACGCCTCAAGCGTAAACGTGCGCGTAAACTCACGGGCAAAGCCCACAGCTACTGTAGAGCCAGGTCCCAACGATGTCGGCACAACCACAACATCCGTCAACACCATGGCACCATCAACGCCGTGTGGTCGTGCAATGACGCCGAGGTATTCCGTGTAGGCAGGCACAAGGTTGACTGACGTGAGTCTAGCCGAGGTAGGACCGAAGGGCCTTTGAGCGTGAAGCGTGGCGCAACCGGCGAATGGCCTTCTCCTTGATCTGGCGTACGCGTTCACGGGTTAGCGAGAATTTTTCGCCAATCTCTTCGAGCGTCAGGGCCTGTTGATCGTCCAAACCAAAGTAGAGGCGCACAACTTCTGCCTCGCGTTCGCTCAGGGAGTTGAGAACCTGGTGAACTTCTACGCGCAATGACTCGCGCATGAGTTCGCTGTCTGGTGGTGGCTGTTGCTCGTTGGGAAGAATGTCCAGCAGGCGATTGTCTTCGCCATGGACGAATGGTGCGTCAACACTAAGGTGTCGACCGCTGATCTTGATGGTCTCCGAGATCTCGGCAATCGACATGTCCAACTGTTCTGCCAACTCGGCTGCTGTTGGTTCACGCTCAAACTGCTGCTCGAGTTCGGAGAACTTCTTTCCAATCTTGTTCAGTGCGCCAACGCGGTTGAGAGGCAGACGTACGATACGGCTTTGTTCTGCAAGGGCCTGAAGGATGGACTGACGAATCCACCATACGGCGTAGGAGATGAACTTAAATCCTCGCGTCTCGTCGAACCGCTTGGCTGCCTTGATCAAACCAAGATTACCCTCGTTGATCAAGTCGCCCAGACTCAGTCCCTGATTCTGATACTGCTTAGCAACGGACACCACAAAGCGCAAGTTGGCCTTAACCAACCGTTCCAATGCCATTCCACCTTCAAAGCCACCACGCTTGATGGCTTGGGCTAGAACAATCTCATCGTCTCCTGTGAGAAGATCAACGCGACCGATCTCCTGGAGATACTTGTCGAGTGATTGACTTTCGCGATTGGTGTACTGTTTGGTTATGCGCATGGTGAGCTAGAAGTGTTCTTGATTGATTGCCGAGCACGGTTAAGACGCGGTATGCGGACTCATCGTGCCATGAACCGGCAAAATTACTGATCTGAATTGGAATCTCCGTCGAGAAAACCAGCATACTGGCCATTTGACAGGATCGTTCGAGCTACTTGAACGGCATTATCGGTGGGTAGACGCTCAAGGGCGGCCTCCGAAGCATTGCCTTCGCAGGCCTTGATCTCCGCCTTCAGGATGGGCTCAAGCTGAGCACGGTGCTGAGAGATCGATGCCAGGACGTCCTTGAGGATGCTCTTCTGGGCTTGTTCGAGGACCTTGATCGTGCTGGATGGCTCGTTGTGTTTTCTGGCACTGTCCAGAGCCTGGTGGACGTGCTCAAGCGTCTTGCTGACCCGTCGCGCGGGGAGTGCGGACGCATAGGTAGCAAATTGTTGGGTTAGTGATTGCCTTGAAGTGGCGGACTTGCCTTGTTGGTGCTGGTCGACGAATTCTGCCGCAAAGTCGGCAAAGGCCCCACTGCGACTAAGCGTTTCGAGTATGGCTGGTAGCGCAATGTCGGTTACGACACTGTCAGGTAGTATTCCGTTCGAGGCATGTAGTGGGCGTCCATTCCTAGTCACAAAATGGGTAGTACCAGTCTGGTACGGATCCATGCGTACACGACGTTGAACGCACCGTCCACTTGGCGTGTAGTACCGAGCGGTGGTAAGCTTCACGGATACGGAGTCGTTTACAGGTACGACGTTCTGCACGAGCCCCTTACCAAACGACTGACGTCCAACAACGACAGCGCGATCATAGTCCTGGAGAGCACCGGTGAGCACTTCGCTTGCGCTGGCACTCCGCTCATCAATAAGAACTGCCAGCGGAAGCTGAGGGAACAAGGCAGGCAGAGTTGCAAGGAAGTCTGTCCTTCGGCCATCATGATCAAGCGTGTAGCTTACGAGACTGCCTTGTGGTAGGAAGAGGTTGCCAATGGAAATGGCAGCGTCAAGCAAGCCACCGGGGTTGCCGCGTAAATCCAGAATCAGACTCCGCAGCTGTCCTTGCCGTTGCAAGGCCATGATCGTGTCAGCCAATTCAGTGGGCGCATTGCGCGAAAACCGCAGTAGCTCTACATAACCAACGCCATCGGCAAGAATGGTACACGTACCAATGTTCTGTACTGGGATGAGCTGACGAGTGAGGATCAGGCGTGTGGTATCGGTTCCATTTCTCGTTACCGCATACTCCGACCTTGAACCAACGGTACCACGTGTGTACTTCCGCAAGCTGTCCACGGCCAGCGTATCAACGCGTATGCCGTCAACAGTACACAACCGATCACCACGACGTAGTCCGGCATTTGCTGCGGCAAAACCAGGGCGGACATCGGTGATCACGAGCTTGCCATCGCGTTGTCCAACCGTATAACCAAAGCCGATGTAGGTGCCGGAGCTGAGTTGGTCGAACGCTTCGCTCTCGGCACCGCGGAGGAGGACGGAATAGGGATCAAGAGCCGACATCATTCCATCGATACCGGCAGTAGCAATTTCCGTTGGATCGGTCTTGTCAACGTACCGCGAGCTGATTTTCTGGAACACTCGTGTAAGCTCCTCGACCGACGACTGCAATCGCTGGAAGTCCTGCACCTGGGCGCTTGTCGATACATCAACGAGGCATAGCAACACTACCAGCACACCAATTTGCATAAGGCGGCAGGGGGCTAGGTATCGGTGTGTTCCAGAGCAGAACGTCATGATCTTCGACAAGCGTCGTTGGAAAGGGAAAGAGTGTGCGAACGAATTAGCCAAGTCTGTTCCTGATTTCGTTTTGCAGCATGCTGACCGGAAGTCGAAGCTGCTGCATTGTATCACGATCTCGAAGGGTTACTGTTGCGTCAGACAATGTTTGTCCGTCAATTGTTACGCAGAACGGTGTGCCAACCTCGTCCTGCCTACGGTACCGTCTACCGATTGCACCGCTAGTATCGTAGTCAGTCCGAAAATGTTTCAGCAAGTCTTGATAGATCTTTTCTGCTGCTTCAGGCATCCCATCCTTGTTGACAAGTGGGAATACGGCCACCGTTGTTGGTGCAAGGGATGGTGCAAAGCGCAATACTGAGCGGCTTTCCGATCCACCATCACCGGTTGGTACTTCTTCTTCTGCATACGCATTGCAGAGAGTAGCCATGAACGTGCGTGTTGCACCAACGGCGGTTTCGATCACGTAGGGAACGTACCGTTCACGTGTGGCAGTGTCGACGTACTCAAGTTTCTTGCCGCTGTATTCCTGATGTCTGTTCAAGTCGAAATCGGTTCGAGAGTGAATGCCCTCCACCTCGCCCCATCCAAATGGGAAGAGGAATTCGATGTCTTCGGCAGCAGCGGCATAGTGAGCTAGCTTTTCATGGGGTTTGCGACGAAGATTCTCAGCCGCAATGCCAAGGTCCAGGAACCATTGCCAGCGCTGTTGACGCCAATATTCAAACCATTCGGTTTCCGTTCCGGGTGGAATAAAGAACTGCATTTCCATCTGTTCGAACTCGCGAGTTCTGAACAAGAAGTTTTTGGTGTTGATCTCGTTCCGGAAGCTCTTGCCAATCTGCGCAATGCCGAACGGTGGTTTAAGACGGGCACTCTCCATGACGTTCTTGAAGTTCACGAAGATGCCTTGCGCCGTCTCGGGTCGGAGGAAGACGGCATTGGAATCTTCGGCTACGGGTCCGACGTGCGTCTTGAACATGAGGTTGAAGTTGCGTACCTCCGTCCAATCCGTCGTACCCGATACTGGATCCTTGATCCCGGCATCCATGATTAAGGCGAATAGATCGTCGTTGCTTCCTGCTGAGTTTAGACGGGCTTCGAGGACGTCTGCATCAGCCCCCTTCCCCTTACTTCGTAATTTTTGGATATGCTCTTCGATAAGATTGTCGGCCCGATACCGCGCTTTCGATGTTTTGTTGTCGATCATCGGATCGGAGAACTGCTGGACGTGACCGCTGGCCTCCCATACACGCGGGTGCATGAGGATGGAAGCGTCGATACCTACGATGTCAGTACGGTAGGTCATGGCCTTCCACCAGGAGGATTTGATGTTGCGGAGTAGTTC
>JAGFIZ010000059.1 GCA_024103135.1 Bradyrhizobiaceae bacterium
CTCGTTGACGCCGCCCTTGAGCAGCGTACCGATGCCAAGTGAAACAACGCCGTAGCCGAAACCGCTGATCTCGTTGCCGATGAACTGGTTGTTCTTGCCGGCAATCGTATCGAGACGCTCGGAGTTGTTACCGGTCGAGCCGACAGGCATCTTGTTGCGATCGATGATACCGCCGGAGTAGGTGTAGGTCGAACCACCGATGGTGCGTACGTCCTGCTCATAGGTGAACTGTCCGTTGGTGAAGAACACCCGTGGCAGTGAGTTGGCATAGCTCGGTGTGGAGTTCGAGGCATTGCCGATGAGCATGTTCTTAAGGGCGATGTGCTGCGAACCGTCACCAAGGTAGAACGGAGCGCGGAAGGGCGTCGTGGCCGAGAGGTTCACGCGAATCGAGCGCTGCGAACCACCGTCGAAGGTGAAGTATCCGGCCGAGTTCGAGTAGGAGCGAACCGTCGGGAACTGACGGGCCAGCGACTGCGGGTTCGTCGGCGTAAGGTTCTGACCGAAGAGCACGCCGACACCGTTGAGAGAGTTGAGCGTGATGGTGATCGAACCACGGGTGAGGCTTTGCTCAAGCGATGGAACGAACGACACGGTGTTCTGAGCGCTCATGCCTGGCACGTAGCCGCTCAGGTCAAGGGCAACGCCATCACTTTGTGCCGTGCCTTGAATGGTGTAGGTGTTGTCGGTAAGCTCGAACTTCACCGGTCCGCTTACGCCCTTGAGGTAAAGGTCATTGACGGCCAGTTCGAAGTTCGGATAGTTGTTGGCCTTGCCAATGTTCTTGAGACCAATGGTGTACGTGCCGCTCATGTTGCCATAGACGGTGAAGTCACGACACAACTCGTCGTTGCTACCGTCAGGGTCATTGGTCATGAGCTTCATGCAGGCGCGGTAGTCACCGGCAGCATCAGGCGTAAAGAGTGGGAACTTGATAGATGCGTAGTTGTTTGGAGCAGCAGCGTCGATGGACTGTAGGGTGACGGTTTCGGTGTAGACCTTCTGCATGCCTGGCATCTTGAAGATCTCCATCCGCACTGGCCAGTTCGAACCGTCGAGAATACCGTTGTTCTGTATGGTACCCATTGGTTGGAATGGGCGGTTGGCGTAGTAGTCTTCTGCTGTGCTTGGGCGGTTAATCTGATAGGCACCACCCTCTTGATTATAGTTCACTTCGTAGATGTGCGTGTCGCCCGTCAGCGGCAAGCAATCGTTGAAGGCCTGCTGGTCGGTAGCATTCTTGAGTGTGGCGCAGAACTCTGCCGTGTACTTGCCGACGGCTGTTGGCACGTAGGCAGCACTGGTGAAGTCCACGACAGCGCGCTCGCCAGTGCCGATGTTGCCTTGCCAGTTCTGTGTACCGTTGTATACCTGCTGTCCGCCTGGATAGGTGCGAAGGGTGACTTCAACGTCGACGTTCGTCACGTCATTGAGACCTACGTTCTGAATCTGACAGGACAACGGCAAGGTCACGTTCAGTGGGTTCTTCTTTGGTGATTCCTTTGGCAAGCGAATCTCGGCCATGGCTACGTCGTTCGGGAAGGCAACGACGAAGGCCTTTGTCCACTGCTGCGTACCGCAATCGGTTTCGAGCGAGGCAACGACCTTGTACGAGCCACCGGTAGCGAAGGTGAGGTCAAGCGAGCCGTCTGAGCTGGCGTAGGTACCGCTAGCTTCCGACATGGTGTACGTCTTCCAACCGCTTGATGAACCTGTGAACTGGATGAGGGAATTGCCACCAGAAGATGCCGTGTACACCGTGTTG
>JAGFIZ010000066.1 GCA_024103135.1 Bradyrhizobiaceae bacterium
TGTGAAGAGGTAAAGGGACGTGGTAGGGGGCAGGTCTGACGCAATTGCTGCATCGGTGTGTTCTTGCTAACCGAGGTGCAATGGTTGATACATTGCCTACGACAAATAGGTATGGCTTACCTGTATCCACTGACATGAATCGATTAGTGTGGCAGTAGTGTTGTCTTAAGGAGCCGTATGAATCACCGACTTTGTAGGAAGATCACCATGAGTTCGGCTGCTAGTAAAGCAAGGTTGAACTCAAGGTTCCTTGTCCTGACCGAAGTTCAAGCCTAGCCCGACACTCAATCCCATCACCCCTGCGGGCCCTCCCCCCGCCGCCGCCGCCAAAGTCCCGCCGGCATCAGCTCACACACTCCTCCCGTCCGTTTGTGACCTACCCGTCTGATCAATCGGAACATGGAACTCTCGCGCTTGGCATGCATGGCGTGAGAGAGTGGAGTCGTGTTATGGACTAGTGGTGTTTTCCATGTGAGATGTGACATCGCAGTCATGACTTCGAACAAACACTTTATTGCTTTAGGCAGTGGTAGAGCTCGGCTGTCATTCCCCGGTTTTTGTGTGTTAGGTAGATCATCGAGAGTGTTTCAGAATGGATATCCGTGGCATCGCAGCACAAGACCGCTTGAAGCATCGGACATTGATTGGCTACGTTTGCGGTTGGGGCGGTCATGAAACTCGTAGTGATACCAAGCGGCTTGAGCTCACTGAAAGACAGGCTAGGTTGAAACTCAAGCAGAGACCGGGAAACACGTACAGGACGAGACTCAAGTCAACTACTCCCCCTGCGGGCCCTTCCCCCGCCGCCGCCGCCAAAGTCCCGCCGGCATCGGCTCACACACTCACCCCGTTCGCTTGATACCAGCATTTCTGGCCATCTCGGAACATGGAACTCTCGCACCTGGCATGCATGGCGTGAGAGAGTGGAGTCGTGTTATGAGCTGGTGGCGTGTTACAGGCGTTATGTGACACCACCATTGTGAGTTTGCTTGCACTCTTGAGCGCCAGGCAGTGACAGGGTATGACTGACACGTTTAATGGTAACCAACGCTGTCGGCGACGAAGCGTGCTCACAAAACAACTGCCTGCAGTGTTGCTATACCGTCAAAAACGCAACGCTACCGTGAAACGGAACGTTTCAGCCGTAGCGATACCTCACCGGTACTGGTACTTTATTCCAGCGGGGATTGGCGTACGAAGACGGAAGTCTCCAAAGCCAGTGTCTTCAAACACAAACACTTGTCCGTTGGGGTAGGTCCAGCGTTCGAGCAGAGGCGTGCCATACTGACTCGGCACCTGATCTTTCTGTGCAGGAGCGCCGTAGATCACGTACACTCGTCCCATGTCCGTCATCCAGCCTTCAGCGTAGGATTTGAACAACGTGTTCGCCGTGGCAATGCGACCATAATATTCTTCGAAGGCTTCGTTGCGGACAGTCCGCTTTGTTGGATCCAAAGACTTCCAAAAATCTTCGAAGAGCAACGTCTTGTCTTCTTCCGTCTTCGCAGCATCAATCCTGTCGATGTCTGCTTGATTGGCCACGTAGGCCAGCTGACGTATTGCGGTAGCAAGCGAACTGGTGACCTTCGACGTAAGCGTGCCTGGAATGATGTACTTCCGTGAGGCCGAGGCCACAGAAACGGACGTGTCGGTCACTCCAGCAACAACTGGGTGAATGCGTACAGTAAGTGTGTGCACTCCTGGTGTGGGTTTATCACCGAGGCGGATAGGAAAGAAATGTTGTGATGTGCGACTTCGAATGGTGGCTACAGGTAACAAGCCCCCTCCCAATACCTTCCCATCCACCGTGGCGATCTGCCATGACATTCCCACCTCGGTCGGGAGTTCGACAGTGTAGTATTCGAAGAATGCAAAGAGCTGCTGACTGGTGTTCCAGACGTTGCTGCCGATGTATGGCGTGATCGAATAGCGACCATTGTGATCTTCGATCTGACTTACATACATCAAGGATGATATGGCTGGAGTGTTTGACAAGTCTGGGACGACGACGGAGTCGGTACGCCGACGTTCTCTGCGTGAGAACTGATCGATTACTGTTGTCTCGATCGTGTACGAGCCACGTTTAAGATTGAACCGTGCAACCATTGTTTCTGCCGCTCCGGTGGATCCTTGTGTGACAGCATAGCTGTCCTCTGCGCGCGATCGCTTGATGGTAGTGTCGGCAACCTTCTGGTTCACGCTATCACGTACAACGATTGCCGCAGTGAGTGTTGCAGCATACCGACCACCGTATATCTGAAACTGCATGAGTTGATAAGGTACGGCAACGTAGACGTCAACATGCTCCTTACCCAAGATGTCCGGTCCATGAAAGACCAAGGCATCGGTGAGTATGGTTGATGTGTTGCCAGCGCCATGTAACACGGAACCGTGTAAACAGAGGACGAGAAGGATGGCAAGGGGCGATGGTAGTCGTACTGTCATTCGTGTTCGGTCTGTCGTTGATGTGAGCTCCGTTGCATAAACGGTTTGTTGCCTGCAGACTTGTAATACGCCGCAGAGGTGAACAAACATCATACTTTCGTGGTCGGTCGCAAAGTTAGTGTTTGGTATCTTGGCCCGTTATTCTGGACATCAACATGCATTTGCAGAACTACGTCTTCCTTGTTGTGCTCATTGCAGCACTCGCTTTCTTTGCAAAGAGTGCTCTTCGGCTCATTTCCTACCTCCGTGTTGCCAAGCCGACCAATCGACTTTTCAACATACCGAAGCGTATTTCGACCACGCTGCTGGTTGGTTTTGGACAGAGCAAGATCCTCCGTGATCCAGTGGCTGGCCCCATACATGCGGCCATCTTCTGGGGTTTCTTGATTCTGTTGTTCTCGGCATCCGAGATGATCTTGGAAGGGTTGCACGACGGCTGGTCGTTCAGTTTTCTTGGACCGGTGTATACGGTGATTACCGTTCTGACCGACCTGTTCTGTGTTGCCATCATCCTTAGCACACTCTTTGCCATGTGGCGCCGGTACATATCGAAGATCGTCCGCCTGCAATTCCACGGTGAGCAGCTTGAAGCGGGATTGATTCTGCTGACGATTTTCTGCATCGTGTCAGCTCTCTTTGTTCAGAATGGCTTGCGTGAACATGTGCATGGTGCTGACTTCGCTTGGGCGTTCAGACCATTTGCCTCACCCGTGGGCTCGATGTTGTACGGCATGCTGGGCGATGCTTCAGGTGCGGTGTTCTACGTTGCATGGTGGACACATGCCGTTTTGATTCTGGCATTCTTGAACTACCTGCCATTTTCAAAACACCTCCATGTGCTTACGTCGATTCCCAATGTGTTCCTTGGACCAATCGCTCCCACCAATGCAATGGAGCCGATCGACTTCGAAGAAGAAGGTGCAGAGCGCTTTGGTATCGTGGATATCGAAGACTTCACGTGGAAGTCATTGCTGGATGGCTATACCTGCACTCACTGCGGTCGGTGTACCAGTGTTTGCCCTGCCTATCAAACCGGTAAGGTCCTCGATCCACGCGGCGTTATCGTTTCGATTCACGCACGCACGATGGACAAGGCACCGTTGATCCTGAAGAAAGAAAGCGGACAGGAACTAACGGAAGCAGAACAAGCCATTTGGGACAAGAAACTCGTTGGCGATTACATCTCTCCTGAGGCATTGTGGGCTTGCACAACCTGCGGCGCCTGTATGCAGGAATGTCCCGTTAACATCGAACACGTGCCAGCCATCGTTGGTATGCGTCGCTCGATGGTGATGATGGAATCACAGTTCACGGAAGAAAGCGCCCTACTGCCGGACGTATACGGTAACCTTGAGAACAACGCAGTCCCATGGGGTGGCTTTGCACAGAGCGACAGAGCCAATTGGGCCGAAGGCATGGGTATCAAGACGGCAGCCGAAGACCCAGATATGGAAGTGTTGTTCTGGGTTGGCTGTGCTGGTAGCTACGACGAACGGTCAAAGAAAATCACGAAGTCGTTTGCAGAGCTAATGCAGATTGCCGGCATCAACTTTAGAATCCTCGGCACAGAAGAATTCTGCAATGGCGATGTAGCTCGTCGAACTGGTAACGAGTTTCTTGCTGACTCGTTGACCAAGACGAACATCGAAACCCTCAATCGTTATAGCGTCACCAAGATCGTTACAACCTGTCCACACTGCTTTAACACGCTTCGTAACGAGTACTCACAGTATGGCTATCAAGCCGAAGTCATACACCACACTGTCTTCATCGGACAACTTATAGATCAGGGTAAGCTCAAGATCGACAAGGCGGCATTGTCTGCCTCGACGATTACCTATCACGACAGCTGCTATCTAGGCAGGTACAACGGCGAATACGATGCCCCACGCGACGTCCTGGAATCAGTGCCGGGAGTGAAGCTCGTTGAGCCGTCAAAGAGCCAGGATCGTGCAATGTGTTGCGGGGCAGGGGGCGGACGCATGTACATGGAAGAGACCGTAGGCGACCGCGTCAACATTGTCCGCACAAACCAGCTCTTGGACACTGGTGCCACAACCATCGCCGTAAACTGTCCGTTCTGTACGACGATGATTACCGATGGAGTAAAGGCAGCAGATAAGGTCGATGAAGTTCAGGTACTCGACGTTAGCGAAGTGGTACGTCAGCACGTAAATGCATAGCCCACTCCATCGGTCTAGCCACCCATGATGCTGCGACGCATGCAAGGTGTTCGGCATGCGCGTAGGTACATCACGGAGAAGGGGAGCACCACGACTACGTGAATGGAAACCAGTTGCAGCGGATTGTGCTGCTAGACAACGCGGAGTGCCGTTGCCAGTGTTCGACCCAGTTCCTGTGCCTGGAGCTGACGTTGTAGCGAGTTTACATAGGTCAGGTCCGGTGTTGGCAGTGTTCCTGCCAGCCATCGATCGTACATATTGCTCACTGCTTCCTTGATTGCAGGAACATCCATTGGATCGGTGATCCACGACGCTTTATAGCTAGCAGCATCTTGCTTAAGAGCACCATCTGGAACACAAGCCAGAATTGGTTTGCGTGTTCCGGTGTACTCATAGAACTTGGCTGGTGCCCATGAGTCGACGTTCCTGGTTTCTCCAAGCATCAACCACAATGCATCACTCTGAGTGAGCAGTTCAACCGATGCCTTGTGCGGCAAGTACCCATGATCGATCACAACATCGTCCAACTTCATGCGCCGTGCCTTGCGCTTATACTCGTCGCGTAGCATGCCAGCAAAGTGCAACTCAATGCGCATGTCTGGTCGCTCCTTACGCAGCTTCCGAATTGCCTTAAACATTGGCACCGGGGTGACCACATCGTAGAACGTCCCCGTAAAGGTCAGCTTGAAGGGGGCATCAGACCTGTTGTGCTGTATTGCTGGCCTGTAGTCCGCTGGAAAATCATTTGCATCCCACCCATGTGGGATGATCACCACATCTCTGAAATCAAGGTACTTGTAGGTATTGATCAAGTACTCCTTCATCCGGCGGTTGGTAACCGTTATCCGTGAAGCACGTGCAAGTGTCTGATGCTCGTACTGAGTATGGCGATGTTTGTGCCAAAGCGTGGGGTACGAATGAAACTGATTGCCATACCATAGGTCGCGATAATCTGCGACAAATGGAATGCCTGTTTCGGCACTTAGCTGCGCACCAGCCATGACGATGCTGAATGGGGGACCGCTGACGAAAATGACATCGATTGGATGTTGAGCTATGACCTCACGCGCTAGAGCCATGGCCTTTTGTGCCCAATGACGTTTGTTGTCGGGAACGTAAAGGGCAGAGCTCAGCTTACTAATTGTACGTCGAATACGCTCACGCGGCATTTTCACTGGTCCTGCCGCCAACAACCGCTGTGCACGCTTACTTGGTTCAGTGCGAAAGATGGTTGCGCCAGAGGCTTCGACTTCTGCCAGCAGTGTTTGATCTTCGGCATAGTACGGTGTAGGGCCCGTAGTAACTACATACGGTTGCCAACCATAGTCGGGTAAGTAGGATACGAACTTCGACAGACGCTGTACTCCACTAAGACCCATTGGCGGGAAGTAGTACGCCAAGATCAGAACGTTATGGTGGTTCATGATGCTAGACCACCACCAGTTCCCGTGGAGCAGTGGTTAGGATTTCCACTCCACGATTAGTGACCACCACATCATCTTCGATGCGCATGCCAAACTTCCCAGGAATGTAGATCCCTGGTTCGATGGTGACTACTGTGCCAGCAGCGATGACTTCGTCCTTACTGGGTGCGGCTACTCGGGGGTTCTCATGGACTTCGTAACCGAGTCCATGTCCAAGAGAGTGCTGGAAGTACTCTCCATATCCAGCGTTACGAATGACGCTCCGGGCAGCTTCGTCCAGGTCGCTGGAAATGATGCCAGCCTTCGCTGCATCGAGAGCAGCAAAATGTGCCTCGTAAAGCACGGCAAACACGTCGACCACTTGCTTGCTTGGTGTACCAATACAGAACGTGCGAGTCATATCGCTGTACAAACCATTGATGCAGCAACCAAAGTCGACGGTAACAACTTGTCCCTTCTTTAGCACAGCACTCGTTGCCCTACCGTGAGGCATGGCACTTCGTGTTCCGCTAACGACGATGATGTCGAATGCATCACGCTCCGAGCCGAGTTCTCTAGTTCTTGAGGCCAGGAACGTTGCTACGTCCATCTCCGTCATCCCTGGCTTGACCATGCCCAGCATGGCAACGTAGGCCTCTGAGGCAATCTCGGCAGCATGGGCAATGGACTGTATCTCGGCCTTGGTTTTTACCTGTGTGACAGGGCTAATGACGTCGGCGATCTCGACCAGCTTTGCAGGGGCAAGCTTTCGCTTGATATCCTTATGTGCAGCATAGGACAATTGTGTTGGTACGAATCCAACGTTCTTGAACTTGCTGCCCAAACCAAGACTGCGAGCAGAACCCCAATAGTCGCGGTTTATGGTTACCTGCAGTTTGTCCAAGGCATACAATTCCTTCGTGACTTGTACAGCATACAAATCATTCGTGAAGAAGTGAATGGTCTTCATGCCCAGAATCACCAGGCTCGATGAGCCCGAGAAGCCTGTCAAATACCGTATTGCAGCAGCGTTGGTGATGATGAGGGCGTCAACGCCTGCACGCTTCATGGATGACCGAACCTGCTGAATTCTTGCAGCAGCCGCTGCCGTTTGTGCCTTTGTAGGCATGATTACCTCGTATAGTAGTTGGGTGATTCTTTCGTAATGATAATGTCGTGAGGATGCGACTCTCGCAGTCCTGCAGACGTCATTCGAACGAACCGTGCTTCTTGTTGCATTTCGTGGAGATTTGCGCAGCCGCAATAACCCATTGCAGCTCGCAAGCCCCCTACCAACTGATAAATCGTATCACTGACTGAACCCTTGAATGGGACGCGTCCTTCGATGCCTTCGGGTACAAGCTTTGCCAACTCGTCTTCGACATCCTGGAAATACCGTTCGGCACTGCCTTGGGCCATGGCACCAAGCGAGCCCATGCCGCGGTAGATCTTGTAGGCACGTCCTTCAAGTTGGATCTTTTCACCTGGACTCTCGTCGTGTCCAGCAAGCATCCCGCCGACCATGACGGTGCTTGCTCCGGCAGCGATGGCCTTTGGTACGTCACCGGTCTGCTTGATTCCACCATCGGCAATTACGGGGATGCCATGTTTCTGTGCCGTGGGTGCAACATTCAGAATGGCAGTGATCTGTGGTACGCCAACACCGGCAACGACACGTGTGGTGCAGATGCTTCCAGGACCAATGCCAACCTTAACACCATCAGCACCGGCATCAATAAGCGCTTGTGTTGCTTCGGCTGTTGCAATGTTGCCTCCGATCACCTGCAGCGATGGATGGGCTTTCTTGATGGTGGACACCATGTCCAACACGCCCTTGGTGTGACCGTGGGCAGTGTCGACTACGACAACGTCAACCCCTGCTTCAATGAGCATGGCTACTCTGTCCAAGGTGTCTGGTGCTATTCCCAATGCGGCACCAACAAGCAATCTTCCATGCTCGTCCTTCGCAGCGTTGGGATAGCGCTTCTTCATCTGAATGTCTTTAACCGTCATCAAGCCGGCAAGCTTTCCGTCGGCATCGACAATCGGAAGCTTTTCGATGCGATGTTCCTGGAGGACCCGTTCCGCATCATCCAAGGTGGTACCAAGCTGTGCCGTGATGAGGCTCTTCGACGTCATCACATCAGCAACACGTTGATGGCCGTTCACCGCAAATCGCATATCGCGATTGGTAACAATGCCTACCAGCCGTTGATTCTCGTCGACAACAGGAAAGCCACTAACCTTGTACTTGCTCATCAGCTCGCGCGCAGCATCAAGTGTGGTGTCCTCGCCAACAGTGATTGGCTTTCTGATCATGCCGCTCTCGGAGCGTTTAACGCGGTCGACCTCAGCGGCCTGCCGTTCGGCACTCATGTTCTTGTGGATGATACCGATGCCGCCTTCGCGTGCGAGTGCGATGGACATTGCCGATTCAGTAACGGTGTCCATTGCAGAACTGATTATCGGGATGCGCAAACTCAGTGTTCGCGTAAGCTTCGCCGAAGTGTCGGCATCTCGAGGTAACGTACTCGAATAACGGGGTACAAGGAGGACGTCATCAAACGTGATGCCCTCGGAAATGATTTTTTGACTTTGCATGGGCAAACATACGGACTCTGCACTTTTTGTCGGCTCATTAAGCATCTGGCACGGTCATTGCATTGCGCTTGCGATGCAACTATTGCAACACTTTCGTTGGATGATCATTTTGAGTCTGGTGGTAGGTGTGACGTCTTGTTCACAACCTAGCGAGCCGGTTGAGTCCGATTTGCGCTTTGCCGACTTGGTCAGAGTGATGGTCAGCGCGCAAGATGGAAACGTAGCATGTTTGTTCTACGTTCAAACCTACAGTGGCTGTCAAGAAGCTCGTATTGCCGCCGTGTCGAAAACGGATTCTACAGCCGAGGTGCAGCTAACGACGTTTCAGACCACAAAGCAAGATTGCGATTCACTCGAGCACGTCTCAAAGATCTTGTACACCTTCAATGCAATGAAATCAGGGAATGTTCAGGTGCGGATTCGTTCGGAACGGGATACGCGAACAAATAATCCCTTGGACACGTTGGTAAGCGTCCACCTTCCCTAACAATCCCATCGCTCTCATAGGCAATCATCTTCTGTGATTGCGTTGGCTTGCAGCCTTCCCATGGTATGACCTTGCCTAGATCTGACTGAAAACAAAAACGCCATGTCTAGACATGGCGTTTGAAGGAAAGTCTAAGAGAGTATCGCAGTAGGGGAGTCGAAGGTAATTACGACTTCTCGTGAAACAGTTTGGCGGCACGCTCGCAAGCTTCGGCCCAATGAAGGTCGCGCAAGTGTTGTGCTCTGCTTGCCCTGTCGGTTGCTTCATTCCAGCGTGCACGTGCTTCGCTAACATTCGAAGAAGCCGAGGCCTCGTCGATCGAACTAGCCGGTACCAGATCTTCAACAACGATGTTCACCTTGTTGCGCATCACCTCGACAAAGCCCTCGCGTGCTGCGAATACGTGCACGTGATTGTTGGGCTCTTCGATTTTCAGCACGCCGATCTCAAGCGACGAGATAATGGGTGCGTGGTTGAACAAAATCTGGAAAGGGCTGTGTGAACCAGGCACGCTTACAGCCAAGGCCGTTCCCTCGAACGCTGTAGCTCGAGGGGTAACAATGCTAACGGTTAGGATATGGTCCATACTTAGTTCTGCGACTTCTTGTAAGCTTCGAAGACTTCGTCAAGCGTACCCTTGTAGGAGAAGAATCCTTCAGGGATGTTGTCGACCTCGCCCTCAAGGATTGCCTTGAAGCCAGCGATGGTGTCGGCTACCTTCACGTACCTTCCAGCAAAGCCAGTGAACTGTTCTGCAACGTGGAATGGCTGTGAGAAGAAGCGCTGAATCTTACGGGCACGGTAGACGGTGAGCTTGTCTTCGTCGCTCAATTCGTCCATACCAAGGATCGAGATGATGTCCTGCAAGTCCTTGTACGACTGCAGAATCTTCTTCACGCGCATTGCCGTGTCGTAGTGATCATTACCAATGACCAATGGGTCTAGAATGCGGCTTGTACTATCAAGCGGATCTACGGCAGGGTAGATACCAAGCTCGGCAATCTGACGAGAGAGTACGGTTGTAGCGTCAAGGTGCGTAAACGTGTTGGCTGGTGCTGGGTCGGTCAAGTCGTCAGCAGGTACGTACACGGCTTGTACCGACGTGATGGAACCCTTGTCGGTCGAAGCAATGCGCTCCTGCAACACACCCATCTCCGTGGCCAGCGTTGGCTGATAACCTACGGCCGACGGCATCCGTCCAAGAAGAGCCGATACTTCAGAGCCGGCCTGCGTAAAGCGGAAGATGTTGTCAACGAACAACAGAACGTCCCGGCCTTCTTCGTCACGGAAATACTCGGCCATCGTAAGCGCTGTAAGAGCAACACGAGCACGTGCTCCTGGTGGTTCGTTCATCTGACCGAACACGAGGGCCGTCTTACCGATAACGCCGCTCTCCGTCATTTCCTGATACAAGTCGTTCCCTTCACGGGTACGTTCGCCAACGCCGGCAAACACTGAGTAACCGCCGTGCTGCTTGGCAATGTTGTGGATGAGCTCCTGGATGATAACGGTCTTGCCTACACCGGCACCACCGAACAATCCTGTCTTACCACCCTTTGTGAACGGCTCAACAAGGTCGATAACCTTGATACCCGTTTCGAACATCTCCTTCTGTGTCGACAGAGAAGAGAACGATGGGGCAGAGCGATGAATGCTCCACGTCTTCTCGGACTTGATTGGCTCTTGTCCATCGATTGCGTGACCCGTTACGTTGATCAGTCGACCAAGCACGCTTGGTCCAACAGGTACAGAGATCGGTGCGTTGGTGTTCAACACTTCCATGCCGCGCACCAGACCATCAGTACTGTCGATCGAGACCGAGCGAACGCGATCTTCGCCAAGGTGTTGTTGCACTTCGCAAACAAGGATCTCATCCTTGCCGGTGTCTACCGACTTCCGTGGGATGTGCAATGCAGTGAGCACTGGCGGAATTCCGCCTTCGGTAAACTCTACGTCTACTACTGGTCCGATGACCTGTACAATTCTTCCCTTGTTCATGGTATGGTTGTTGGGCTTAAAGGTTGGTAAGGGGCTGGATAAGATTGGCAAAAATAGGGGATTGGTCCTGTATATCAAGCTATGGGTTGTGGCAGTTTTATGGTTTGAATCCCCGAGCTACCGAAACAAAGCCGTATTCAATGGTTCTGCCGTTGCGTTGGATGGCAAAGGTGTCAAGGGTCTCAACGTGCTCAAACCACTGTAAAAGGTCCGTCGGGTTTACGTAGGTAAAGCTGGTGGTGACGTGCCATGCATTACTGCCTGGGGAGAGCTTCCCGGTGTCCCAGAATGCATAGCCGTTGATGCTGGATATTGGTCCAAGGCCGATCACGGGTGTGGCACTGGGTTTAGCTATGTAGAGTTCCTGCAATGCCAGGGTAAACCACCGTGTAGAAACAATTGGAGCGTTGCTCAACGAACGGTCTGCTTGTACGACTCTTTCCCTGACCTGCTGAAACGCGCTGGCGACCTGATCCCAACCGTACATGCTTAAGGTGAAGTCTGTTCTTCCTAGTTCTTCGATGGGTCGATTTGTTGACTGGAAGCGATCAAGGATTCCGAAGCGAATGGCTGATACGGCGAGTAGGATGACGGTGATGCAGAGTGCACAGGCGAGGTAGACTGCTCGAGGAATAAATGTCCGTCGATGCGGCTGCCAGTTAGTCGCCACCACGGCTGTTACAACGAAGAGACCCAGATACCCGGGCGCCGACCAATGAGGAAGGGTCTCCCGAAATGCTGACAGGCCTGTGAAGAGTACAAGGATTGGAAGGCTAACGATGACGAGAAAGCGAACTGCCGGCGTGATCGTAAAACGTCGGGTGGCTAGTTGCCAAATGGCTATGGCAACGTGTACCCACACGATGGGATTCTGATAGAGAACCTGACCCATGATCTCACGCAATAACGTGGTGGATGAGAACTGTAGGCTCTGAACGCTCAGACTTCGGCCTTGCATCGACATGCCCGATCCGTGAGTAAAGGCCAGGAAGTCATTCGAAACGTGCCAGATCACGGTGGGCAAGTTCACCAAGGCAGCGACGACGATACCAACGTATAGCCAAGGGTTGAGGAAGAGTGATCGACGCATCAATAGGGCAGCGGTAGCCAATCCAATGGCAAGCATGAGTCCCTGATACTTTGATGCCATGGCAAGTCCGCAAAGCATGCAGCAGCCAACGATCAGCAAGCTGTCGGTTGACGAGTGTTCTCTTGTCTTGTCCCGATTCGTGTGTTTATCACGAAAAGCCGTTGAGTCAGCATCGACGCCAAATACACGTACGGCAAGCAACAGTGTGGCTATCCAGCAGGTGACTAGTGGTGTGTCGGGGAGGACGAATGTCCCCGAGATAATGGCTCCATACCCCGACGCAGCGAACAGACCTGCAGCGATGACTCCCGTACGTGGCTTGCCTACCAAGCCCCCTAACCGATACATCAACCAGATGTTCAATGTGCCAAGTATGAGAGCGGGGAGACGAATTGCAAACTCCGACGTCCACATGCCTCCCAGTGTGGTAACCCAGATTAGCCAACCAATGAGACCGGGGTGATCATAGTATGCAAGTGCAGGATGTGCAGAGTAAGCCCAGTAGTATGCCTCGTCGTAGCCAAGGCCTACCATTGCAGCAAGCAAGGTGCGGATGCCTAGTGAAACGATAATGATTACAACAACGCTCACCCGCGCTCGCTGGTCCTCTTCGGTGAGCGCCCCCTTGGTATCTTTGTAGTCTGTTTTTTTCAAAAGGCCTACTATCATGTCGTTTATTATCTCTGCTGCCCGCACACCTATCGGATCACTTCTAGGCTCGTTAAGTGAGCTAAGCGCCCCACAACTTGGGGCTGTTGCCATCAAAGCAGCCGTCGAACGTGCTGGCATAAGTACCGAGCATATCGACGAAGTCATCATGGGCAACGTCCTCACCGGTGGTGTTGGTCAAGCACCAGCCAGGCAAGCAGCAATCTTCGCGGGACTTTCGAAACATACGGCATGCATGACGATGAATAAGGTCTGCGGCTCTGGTTTGAAGGCCGTAATGCTTGCCGATCAAGCCATCCGTGCAGGTGATGCACAGGTGGTGGTGGCAGGTGGACAAGAGAGTATGACGAATGCTCCACATGCCATGCTTGATAGTCGTAAGGGCGTGAAGTTCGGCAATGCTCGAATGGTAGATCTGATGCAGTGGGATGGTCTGTGGGACGTGTATAATCAAGTCCCCATGGGCGATGCAGCCGAGCTCTGTGCTACGGAATGTGGTTTTAGCCGCGAGATGCAGGATGAGTTTACCATCGATTCGTACAAGCGTGCCCAAGCAAGTATTGCCGAAGGAAGATTCAAGGACGAGATCGCGCCCGTGATCATCCCCGGCAAGAAGGGTAATATCACGGTGGACACGGACGAAGAACCAGCCCGTGTACAGTTTGACAAGATCCCTACGTTGAAGCCAGTGTTTAAGAAAGACGGCACGGTAACGGCTGCTAATGCCAGCACGATTAACGATGGTGCTGCAGCACTCGTCATTGCTAGTGAACAAGCCGTGAGCACGTATGGTCTGAAGCCCATGGCTCGCATCGTTGCTCAAGCATCGTTTGCACAAGATCCGCTGTGGTTTACAACCTCACCCGTCGAAGCAATTAACCGTGTGGTGCAGAAGGCCGGACTTACGGTTGCCGACATCGACCTGTTCGAGATCAACGAGGCCTTTGCCGTCGTCACCCTAGCTGCTGAACAACGCTTAGGTATTTCACACGACAAGGTCAACGTGAATGGTGGGGCCGTAGCATTGGGTCACCCCATCGGTGCCAGCGGCGCTCGCGTACTCACAACGCTGCTCTACGCGCTCAAGGCCCGTGGATTAAAACGTGGTCTTGCCACGCTCTGTATTGGTGGTGGCGAAGCCAGTGCCGTGATTGTCGAAATGATGTAATTCCAAGCCCCCTTCAATCAACAAAGGATAGAGACGTAGACATGAGAACCGTAACGCTTATCAAGGGCGATGGTATTGGTCCAGAAATTTCCGAAGCCGTCAAACTGATTTTCAGTCGTGCAGGTGTGCCGATTCAATGGGAAGAAGCCGATGCAGGCCTCGGAGCGATTGAACGCACGGGTACGGGTGTTCCACAACAGACGCTTGATAGCATTAAGAAGAATGGTGTAGCACTGAAGGGGCCGACGACGACGCCAGTAGGGGGCGGACATAAGAGTGTGAACGTAACGATCAGGAAGACGTTGGAGCTCTACGCAAACGTCCGCCTGGCTCGTAGTCTTCCCGCAGTTCCAACGCGGTACGATGGCGTGAACATCCTTGTTGTTCGTGAGAACATCGAAGACACGTATGCAGGCATCGAGCACATGCAGACGCCGAACATGGCACAGGCACTGAAGATCATTAGTCGGCAGGGCTCGATGGCCGTTATTCGTTATGCATTCGAAGAGGCTCGCAAACTCGGACGTAAGCGTGTTACCTGCGTGCATAAGGCCAACATCCACAAGCTCACCGATGGACTCTTCCTTGAAGTGTTTAGGCAGGTTGCTGCTGAGTATACCGACATCGAAGCCAACGATATCATCGTTGACAATTGCTGTATGCAATTGGTAAGCAGACCAGAGCAGTTCGACGTGCTGGTGCTGCCAAACCTTTATGGTGACATCGTGAGTGATCTCTGTGCAGGGATTGTAGGGGGCTTGGGAGTCGCACCCGGTGGAAACATCGGTAAGGATTGTGCAGTGTTCGAAGCCGTACACGGTTCAGCACCAGATATCGCTGGTCAAGGATTGGCAAATCCAACAGCGTTGTTGATCAGCAGTGTGCAAATGCTCCAGTACATGGGACTCGTCGGTTATGCCGAAGCCATCATGGATGCCTTGCTCCAGACCTTTGCAGCCGGTGTAAAGACGCGCGATCTTGGTGGATCGGCGTCAACGCTTGAGTTTGCCGAGGCAGTCGCAAACAACGTGCGTCACGTCACCGATGAAGTTCAACCAGAGCCAGTTGCCCGTGTTGTGCATCCCGCACCAACGGTGATCGAAGAGGAGTGGACGCTTGTAGGCGCTGATGTGTTTGTCGAGTGGAATGGCAGCCTGCCTACGGTGCCCCAGGAGTTTGGTCCGCTTGTGCTCAAGAATATCTCCAGTCGTGGAACGACGGTATGGCCTGGTGAGCAGCCAGACATTATGCTTGTTGACCACTATCGCTGCCGATATATTGGCACGAATGTTTCTAACGCTCACATTACAGGTCTGCTAAACGAGCTCGACTCAATGGGGGTACGCTGGTGCCATGTAGAGCAGCTTAATACTGCCAACGGCATGGTTCGGTACTCCGCATCAGCAGGAGAATAAGGAACTATCGCGTGGCGTTGTTCGTCACGCCTTGCCATGACCGTTACGCATCCCGCACCATCGCCAATGAAGGAACAGCCGTGGCTGGTAAGGGCAGTGCGAGCCATTGCCATTGGCATTGCTCGCACCGTTGGTGTGTTTATCATTCTTGCTGCTGCCTTGGTGCTCTTTGCTCAGACCGATGCTTTTCAGCGTTGGGTGAGAGAGAATGGCATTGCCTACCTGAATGAGCAACTGGAAGGTAAGATCGTCGTAGATGATGTGTACCTGGATGTATTCAAAGGCATTCGGCTGATTCATCCACGATTGTATGCCAACGGTACTACCGTGCTGGATGCAGCAAGCATCACACTGTCGTACGATCTATCGACGCTCTTTGTGCGCGTTGCTACCGTAACCCAGCTCGACATCGATCAGCCACGCATTCATATTCTCAAGTCCGAACGCGGTGATTGGAACATCAACCACATCGTCAAACCGTCAGAGAGCGACGAGCCGGCTTCTACTCCACAAGGAACGTTGGTCGTTCGCAGTCTAACCATCAGCAATGGCTCACTCATCGTCAATGCTGGTGTTTCACAAGATGATCATGACTCGGTCGAAACCTTCGATCCAACACATCTACATCTAGCAAAGCTTAACCTGAACCTAGCAGCGCGCCTGAACCCAAAGGACCATGACGTAGCCATTGCGATCAATAGACTGAGCTTTGTTGATGAACTTACTGGTGCGCTAACCCTCGATGGCATGAATGCCATTGTCCGCCTATCGCCAAGCGGCGTTGACGTGCAAGAGCTTCTTGTTGCCATGCCTCGGACAATTGTACGAGCACGCTGTGCTATTCGTGGAGTGGACGTGTTCCGAGGATTCTCGGAGAAGACGCTCACGCAGTATCCACTGGTTGGACGGGTGGAGTCGGATAGGTTTTGGGGACCAGATCTGCACTACTTTATCCCTGACGTGGACATCCTGGACGAGTATCGGGTACGTGCCGATGTTGAATATGCAGGGAACTCTCTTCGTGTAAGCAATCTTGAGTTGGAGGGCGGACCTAACACCGTCGAAGGCTCGGTGTTTATCAACGAACTCTATGGTCAACGTCCACTTTCCCTGGACATCATGGTTACCAACACGATCGGTAACTACGCCGACGTTCAGCGCCGTCTGCGTTTTGTAGGACTGCCGACGTTGCCCTTCCTTACTCAAGCACAGATCGACACGGCAATAGTTCGCGGTCAACCAACCGACAGCTTGTGGATACAAGTCCATGCATCCGACAGACCAGGCAGGGTAGATGGTACCTTGTCGCTCTTGCTCAACGACCCCGAACTTGGCTACCATTTGGATGCCACCATTGCCAATGGTGACCTAAGTGCCTTTGCCGATTCTGCCAGCATGGCGACGTCGCTCAACGGCAAGGTCGAAATGCATGGTAGGGGACTCACCCTCCAGAAACTTCAGGCCAACGCCAGGATTAACCTGGAACGTTCCATCGTTCTCGGCAGGCAAATCCGTCAGTTCAATGCAACCATAAGCGGTGATGGTAAGGGATTGATCACGGTTGATACCCTGTTCGCCAACCTTACGCCGTTCGGATCCGACACAACACGAGATGCCTATCAGACAGAACCTGAGACGGCGTCAGTGCGTGGGTGGATAAACACAGCAAATCCAGACAAGCTTGTCTATAGTGCAGCACTCGATCTTTCCAATCTGAACCTCGCTCGGATTGTGCGCGATAACGAGCTCCCGACTGACCTCTCCGCCAAACTTGATGTAAACATGGAGGGTATCGACCTCGACAGTCTGCATGGTCGAGTCAACGGTACGATTGGAGAGTTTGTCCTCCGTGACCGTGCCATGATGCCATTTGCACTCGATGCTGCAATTGAGCGAAAGGGGCTGGGTAGGGCGTTCAATCTTAACACGGACTTTGCAACGGTGACGATTGACGGACAGTTTGTACCAACGGAGTTGTTCGACGTCCTCGGCTTCTCGACCCAAGGAGTATCACAGTGGGCTGCAAAGTGGGTTCGTCATGCAACCGGTATGTCGGTACCGCAATCCGTTTCCACGAGTGCTATCCCATCGGTAAACCTCGTCTATGCAATCCGTGTTCGGGATCTTTCGCCACTCAACATGGTGGTTCCGGACGTCGAGATTTCGGGAGCGGTGGATGCAAGCGGAAAAATCACGTCAGACAACCAGGAGGTTGCCTTTACGCTTGACTCAGTCGTCACATCCGATCTGCAAGTTGTGGGTGATTCGGTAAACATTCGTGCAGAGCGGACTCGTGCCTCGGTATCATTCACCGTAAGGAATTCGGCAGGCATGCCTGATATGCAAGCGATTGCGATAACGTATGCAACCGACAGCGTACTTAACGCTAACGCGTCCAGACTGACTCGACCAACGATTACTATTCAACAGCACGACGAGCATCTTGTCTTTACGGCCTCCACTTGGCTGGAAACCATGTACATGGTCGCACAAGGCAAACTCACATCCGAACGTGATGCTGCTACCATGCTCATTGATAGCGCTACGGTAATCCTTGATTCAGCCAACAAACTGCAGTGGTCACTAGTAAAGCCCGCCGCTGCTACGCTGGCCAATGGTGTTATCAACGTCGAATCGCTTGTTGCTCAACGTCCATGGGCAGAAACCGTATCCATTTCAGGGATAATGTCGGACTCGATCTTTCATGGAGCCACGGCGCGCGTAGAGAATTTCCCGCTTGTTGATGTTCCGAAGTTTGCTGTATTTGGAGAGTCGCATCCAGTTCGCCTGCTCCGCGGTCTTGTAACACAGGCCCAGTTCACCGTCAATGGTACATGGCACCATCCCACCATCGAAGTGAACACCTCCATCGCTGATGTCTCGTACAACAACAGTCCAATCGGCAACTTCCAAGGCAGCTTCTTCCATAGGGATGGAAATGTTCAGGGCTTTGCACAGATAAAGGATGTGAAGTCGGCCGATACGACGCTACCACTCAACATCCAGGTTAAGGCCCTACCGTTAGACCTGTCGTTCACCAATGTCCAGGACCGCATTCGTGAAGATGCACCATGGGATATCCGGCTCAGCGCTGCGAATCTGAACCTTGCTGTTGCCGAGCCATTCCTGCCTGCCGTAGAGCGTGTACATGGTAAGGCCAATGCAGAACTCTCGCTTATTGGCAACAATCTGGATGACGTGAAGCTCAGCGGAAATGCGCGCTATTGGAATGGTTCCTTCTTGTCGTCTAGTACGAACATCATGTACACCAGCGAAGGCACGGTATCGCTAAATGGACAGGTGCTGAACCTCGATTCAATCGTAGTTCGGAACCTGGAACGTGACCATGGCGGAGGCGTAGCCGTTGCTAAGGGAAGCGTAGTATTCGACGGACTTACCGTCGACAGCATTGACTTCGTTGTCCGCACACCTACCCGCCGCGGAATCATGGTGCTTAGTCCATCGTCGCAAGCAAGAAGTCCAATCGTTTACGGCGATCTCATTATCGCCTCAGGCGAAAAGCCAATACGCATGTATGGCAAGCTCGAAACGCCCAAGCTGGTCGGCGATGTCGATGTGTTATACAGCGACATAACCTTCCCACGAGAGCGCTCATCGACGAAGGCTAGAACTACAACATTTGATTACGTTCAGGCATCGGATGCCTCGACCCACCGTCCACTGCGTGACTACCTAGCCCCCTTACGCTCGAATGAATCGGTCAATGCCGATACTGCAACGGACTTGCTTTCACAGACTGAGTCAGCCATCAAGCAGGTAGTAGCCGCCAGCACGGCTTCGTTCGTTGATATTCTGGACTATAACCTTCGAATCTCGTTGCGGGGAAGAACCTTGCTGACCATGGTGCTGAGTCCGTTCGAAATTCTTGTTGCCGACCTAGAGCTTGTCGAACTGAATTCACCCCTCCTGTTCACTGGGAAGTTTGGCGATAACAGCACCAACCTCAAGGGTAGCGTACGACTAAAGGAAGGAACCTCTACCTACAAGTTCTACAAGCCATTCCAGACGGGAGGCACGTTGAACTTTGCTAGTGGTGGTATGATGAATCCCGACCTGAACCTTGTTGCAACCTATCAGAACCGACGCATCACCAACGACAAGCCCGAAGAGTTCAAGGTGCAACTCAACATTACCGGCACAAAGCTCAAGCCCCGCATTGCCTATCGTCTGTGGAGGAATGATCGCGAGATTGTGGGCGACAGTGCCAAGATTGCCAGCGATGCACTCATGCTGATTCTGGTTGGAAAGACAACCGACGAGATGATGGCGAGCGGTCAGGGTGATATTGCCGGACAGGTGAATGCAGCGTTCTCGTCCGTTGCAACAAGTGCTCTTTCGGACGTTATCTCCGGCGTGGGTTTTGTTCAGAACGCACAGATTGATTTAGGAAGCGACATCTCGCAGAGCCGCATTACGCTGAGCGGACAGTTGTACGGTGATATCTCGTACAGAGTAAGTGGACAGATCAGCGACTTTTCTGGAAACAGCACCTTCACGGTGTCGATCCCGCTCAGTGTTGTGAGCAACAAGGAGGCCTTCCGTCTGTTCCAGACAGACTTCTCCCACACCGTGAACAACACGGGGAACATTACCCGTCAAACACGATTGTGGGAAATCAAGTTCGGTGCTCGATTGCCGTAACCAGACTGTTACGCCGGCACGGCTTTTGAACTACGCAAGACTCTTCAACAATTCTCGAGCGATAACGATGTGTTGGATTTCGCTCGTGCCTTCGTAGATCTCCGTGATCTTTGCATCACGAAGGAAACGCTCGACCAAGTATTCGCGCACGTAGCCATAGCCACCATGAACCTGGATGGCTTCCAGAGCAATATGCACTGCAGCCTGAGAGGCCATGAGCTTTGCTTGGGCAGCAGCCTTGATGTAGTTCTGATGTTGGTCCTTAAGCCAGGCGGCTTTATATACAAGCAAACGGGCAGCTTCAAGGCGTGTTGCCATGTCGGCAAGTTTTAACTGAATTGCCTGCAAGTCACTAATTGGTTTTCCGAATGCCTTACGTTGTGTCGAGTATACAAGTGCAGCCTCGAAAGCCCCCTTCGCAATACCGAGAGCTTGAGCAGCGATACCAATACGTCCGCCATTCAACGACTCCATGGCAATCTTGAAGCCCTGTCCCACATCGCCCAGGATCATGTTATCTGGCACAAACACATTGGTAAGACCGATGGAACACGTGTCACTCGAACGAATACCTAGCTTGTCTTCCTTTAGTCCTGGTTCGAATCCTTCTGCACTACGCGGAACGATAAAGCAGGTGATGCCCTTGTGCTTGAGCTCCCTGTCCGTCTGTGCCATTACGAGGTACCAGCTTGCCGTGGTACCATTGGTAATCCAGTTCTTGGTGCCATTCAGGATCCAGCCGCCATCGCCCCTTACTGCCGTGGTATGCTGTTGTGTAGCGTCGCTGCCGGCTTCTGGTTCGGACAGGCAGAAGGCACCGTGGACAACACCCTGAGCAAGGGGAGTGAGGACGTTGGTTTTCTGTTCATCGGAGCCATAGGTGTCGAGTCCCCAATTCACCAGCGAATTATTCACGCTCATCACCACGCCTACCGACGCGTCGACGGCGCTGATTTCTTCCATGGCGAGGACGTAGCTCAGCGCGTCAAGTCCAGAGCCGCCCCACTGCGGGTCAACCATCATCCCGAGGAAACCGAGTTCGCCAAGCTTGTGGACGATTTCGGTGGGGAATTCGCCGTTCTTATCACGTTCTACAGCACTTGGAGCGACTTCTGTCTTTGCAAAGTCACGTGCTGTTTGGCGGATCATCTCATGGGTTTCGCTCAGCTCTAAGGAAAACATAGGGGTAGTGATTGATGGACTAATACAACAGTAGAATGCAAAGTTAGCGGAACTTGGCTATCTGGCATTGGCGATGGATCCCAAAACCACTGGAGCGGTGGCACCCGTTACCGTCGGTATGTTCCCTGCCAAACCATGATAGGTTCGGTAACCAAGGTAGGCAAAGGCCATGGCTTCCTTGGCATCGCTCGGTACACCCAACGTATCGGTGGGCTTGACGACCATGTTCCTCAGGTAGCTTGAAAGGCGCTCAAGCAGAAAGGCATTTCTAGCCCCGCCGCCACTCACAAGAACTTCAGTAGTTGATGGTTGGTAGCGCTGAATATGATCGGCAATACTCCACGCCGTGAGCTCGGTGAGGGTGGTGATCAAATCTTCTGATGGCATGGATGGATGGGAGAACCGTCGCCACAGGTCATTGGCCATCTGCTCGCCAAACAACTCACGTCCTGTGGACTTTGGCGGTTCTTGAGCAAAGTATGGCAAGGCCTGTAATTCGCTCAGTGCACGTTGGATGATGATCCCTGATCGAGCAATGGCACCATCATTGTCAAACCTCTTGCCGAACGATGCCTTGCAGACAGCATCAATCAACACGTTGCCTGGTCCGGTGTCAAAGGCACGAACATCATCCAGTCCACCACCAGCAGGTAGGAGCGTGATGTTCGCCATGCCGCCGATGTTCAGCGCAACACGATCGACCGTGGTGCTTTGCAAAACAGCCACGTCGAAGATTGGTACGAGTGGAGCACCTTGTCCACCTACCGCTACATCCGCTGCTCGAAAGTCATGGACGACGGGAATCGAGAGGAGGGCAGAGAGGGCTGGACCCGACATAGCCTGCCACGTATGCAGCGGAGGCTCGTGCCAGAGCGTCTGACCATGAACAGCAACGAGGTCGAGGGTAACGTTGGCTTCCTTCACCAAGGTGTTGATCGCCTCGGCGTAGGCGGACGCCAGTTCAAAAGGAATCGCCGAGAGGTCGGCCATCGAAGCCGTACCTGCCAAAGCCCCCTTCACCTTCTCTTCGAGTTCGATGGGGTAGGGGGCTTCGGAATACGCAAAGAGGGTGACCGCATGGCGACCACCCTCATCCTGAATGTTACAAAGTGCAACGTCGATTGCATCAACCGACGTACCGGTCATCACCCCAGCGATGATCATACGTTAGATCGTGATGATCTCGCCGCGGTTGACAGTGCCGGTGTCCTTGCCAAAGTTTGCCAGCGTAGGCTTTGAGGCCGACACCTTTTCCTGGATGTACATCAGTGCCTTCATCAAGGCTTCGGGGCGTGGCGGACATCCAGCGACGTATGCATCGACAGGGAGGAATTGGTCGATACCTTGAACTACAGGGTACGACCTGAACATGCCTCCCGAGCTTGTGCACACACCCATGGCGATGCACCACTTTGGATCGGGCATCTGATCCCAGATCTTCTTCACCACCCAGCTCATCTTGTAGGTTACCGTTCCGGCAACAATCATCAGGTCGGCCTGGCGTGGAGAAAAGCTAAAGCGTTCCGAGCCGAATCGAGATGAGTCTGCACGAGGACCACCAAACGCCATCATCTCGATGGCGCAGCAGCTAATGCCCATGGGCATTGGCCAGAGCGAGTTACGCTGAGCCCATGTAACAACGGACTCGAGGGTAGTGGTTACAAAACCATCGCGTGTGAGATGTTCGTTTAGTCCCACCGAAGTGCTCCTTTTCTGATGACGTAGAGGTAGCCGCTGAACAACAGCAGCATGAAGAGGATCATGGCCACGAAGCCGTACATGCCTAGTTCCTTGAACTGTACAGCCCACGGATACATGAACACAACTTCAATATCGAACAGGATGAACATCATTGCCACAAGGTAGAACTTCACGGTAAAACGCTCCCGAGCAGTTTTTACTGGTTCCATACCGCTTTCGTAGGTCGACAGTTTTGCCTTTGTCGTCCGCCGCGGTCCAAGCCATTCAGCAAGGAAGATATTGCTCACACCAAAGATCAGACCCACGAGGATCATCACCATGAGTGGCACATAGTCAATCAATGGGATATGTTCGTTCATAACTGTTCTCCAATTGCCAACAAAGATACCACGGAACAATTCAGACAGCGGCTATTTTCGCACATGGTCAGTGTGCAACGCTTCGAATGCGGTCCTGTAGCAACCAATGCCTACCTTGTGGTGAACACCGCAATCCACCTGGCATTCGTCGTCGACGTTCCCAAGGATAGTGCCTCCATCATAATCGATGCGGCACAGGCAGCTGGCTGCAAGCTTACCGACATCATCCTCACTCATTCGCATTGGGACCATACGGCAGATTGTTCGGAGCTTGTGGCGCGCACGGGTGCACGGGTCAGCATACACTCGCAGGACGCCTATCGTTTGCTGGAGCCCATGCGCCATACCGTCTGGCCGTTACCGTTTACGATTCATGCTGTTGTCCCCGACATTCTTCTGGAACACAATACGGAGATTACGGCAGCAGGCGTTCGTCTTCGCGTCCTCCATACGCCTGGTCACACCGAAGGTGGCGTATGTCTTGTTGATGCGTTGCACGAGCGTGTGTTTGTCGGCGACACGTTGTTTGCCGGCAGTGTTGGTCGGACTGACTTGCCTGGCGGTAACATGGAGGTGTTGATGGACTCCATTCACAAACATTTACTCACGTTACCAGACCAGTACAACGTCTTTCCAGGACATGGCTTGGAAACCACTATTGCCATGGAACGAAGTACCAACCCCTTCTTGATTTAGCACTTGACTTAGCTCTTGATGTAGCATCACCAACACCATTCTTACCACGTGAATATTTCTTCATACATCCTTCATGCAATGCATTGGTTACGAACGGTAGTTTCGCATGTCGTTTGTATAACGCTGGCGGTTGCAGCATCCGCTTGTTACTCTTTCCGTGGGGGATCGATACCAGAACATCTGCACACCGTGACCATTGCCTCGGTCACGGACAAGAGCAGTTTTGGTGACGCTACCCTCCGAGAGTACTGCACGGAGCGAATCCTACAGCGTTTTCGCAGCGATAACACCTTGCAGGTAGTAGACGAACATGGTGATGCTCGGCTTACCGCAGTGCTGACGCGAGTGCAGGATCAGGTGTATAACATCCAATCCGGCGATCTCGAAGGACAACGGCGAATGGTGGTTTCGGTTGACGTCGAGTACGTTGATGCCGTAAAGAATCGAACAGTGTGGAAACGCACCTTCGAAAACTTTGATGTGTACAACGTAGCGAATGCCACCGAGGATCGCAGCCGAGCAGCACATACGGCAATCGATCGAATCGCCGACGACATACTCCTTGCAGTGGTGTCAGACTGGTGAGAAGCCAGTGTAACTGATATCCACATACCCTGGTCTGGAGGATCCCTCAACTATGGAGAACGTGCTACTGATCACGTACTTCGTTGCTCTTAGCGTGCTGTTTGCATTTGGCTTGCACGGCTTGGTGATGATCTACTTCTGGCATCGAACAGCCAAGCTTGCTCGCACAACGGCCAAGGAGCTTCCCGAGGATGCTTTGCCAACTGTTACCATCCAACTTCCGTTCTACAACGAACTCTACGTTGTTGATCGATTGGTGCGAGCCGTCTGCGCAATGGAGTATCCAAAGGAGAAGATGGAGATTCAGCTCCTGGATGATAGTACCGACGAAACGGTCGACCTGTCACGCGCCCTCGTCGAAGAATTCCGCTCCCAGGGATTTGATATCAAGCATGTTCATAGGACAATCCGTACTGGCTTCAAGGCCGGCGCATTGAAGGAAGGTCTGGAATCGGCACGGGGCGAGTTCGTTGCCATCTTCGATGCTGACTTCGTTCCCAAACCAGACTTTCTTAAGCAGACCATTCCGCATTTTGCCGATGATAAGGTAGGCATGGTGCAGACGCGCTGGGAACACTTGAACGAAGACTATTCATTCCTCACGCGTGCACAGGCGTTGGCACTGGACGGACATTTTGTTGTCGAGCAGCAAATCCGTCATCGTGCCGGTTTCTTGATCAACTTCAATGGCACTGCTGGCGTATGGCGCAAGAAGACCATCGTTGATGCAGGTAATTGGCATAGTGATACGCTAGCAGAAGACCTGGACCTCTCCTATCGTGCGCAGCTTAAGGGATGGCGCTTCGTGTTCCTGAACGACGTTACATCTCCGGCCGAGCTGCCTGCCGATATCAACTCATTGAAGACGCAACAGTTCCGGTGGACAAAGGGCGCTGTAGAAACTGCAAAGAAGCTCCTTCCACAGGTGTGGAAGAGCCAGCTCCCTCTCGGCACCAAGCTTGAGTGCACGGTACACCTAACCTCCAACATCGTCTTCCCATTCATTATGCTCACGGCATTCCTGAATGTTCCACTGGTAGTGATCAAGAACGAGGTTGGTGGTTTTGACGCTTACTTCAACATGATGAGCGTGTTCGTGTTGGCATCGATCTCGACGTTCTTGTTCTACCTCTATGCACAGCGCGACATTCATGCCGACTGGCAACGACGCCTTCTGCTGTTCCCAGTGTTTATGGCTGGGTCCATGGGACTTGCCGTGAACAACACCAAGGCCGTTATTGAGGCAATCGTAGGAAAGAAGTCGGAGTTTAAGCGCACGCCAAAGTTCAAGATCGAGAAGAACTCAGATGATTGGAAGACCAAGCGCTACGTTCAGAAGCGTATTGGCTGGATCGTACTCGTGGAGTTGGCCTTGGCTGCCTACTTCGTCTTTGGTATTGTTACGTCGATCGAGTACCTGGAGATTGCTGCAATCCCATTCCAGTTGATGTTCTTTGCTGGTTTTGCAACCGTTGGAACACTCTCACTTCGTCACGCATTAAGTCGGTAAACCATGAAGCTTGTTTCGTATTTGCATCCGACCCGCAATACCCCGCGGGTCGGACTTTTCATTGATAATACCATCATCGACCTAGCCGAAGCGCACGTACTGGCTAAGGCAACTGCATCCATGAACCTGGATGCGCTACCGTCTGACATGGTGGAACTCTTGAGACTGGGCGACGCTGCCCTGCAGGATGCCCGACAAGTGTTGGCCTGGCATGCAGGGGCTGACTCCGCCGCTGTCCGCCATGACGCCACAAGTGTTACGCTATGCTCACCTGTCGTCAGACCTACGTCTATGCGCGATGGCTATGCATTCCGGCAGCACGTAGAAGCAGCCAGGCGAAACCGCGGTCTGGAGATGATTCCTGAGTTTGATCAGATTCCCATCTTCTACTTCACCAACCATCAAGCGGTGTATGGCCCTGGTGATATTCCTGTTCGAGAATTACACCTTGACAAGCTGGACTTCGAACTGGAGTGCGCCATCGTCATCGGCAAGCAAGGTAGAAACATTAGTGCCGCTCAGGCAGATGAGTACATCGCTGGATACATGGTCATGAACGATTGGAGTGCTCGAACACTCCAGATGGAAGAGATGAAGCTTAACCTTGGTCCAGCAAAGGGGAAGGACTTTGCAACATCGCTGGGACCATGGCTGGTAACACGTGATGAACTGGCTCAATGGAAGATCGATACTCCAGTTGGGGAGAAGTACGATCTTGAGATGGCAACGATCATCAACGGTACCAAGGTTTCGGTAGGCAACGTCAAGGATATGACCTGGACGTTTGCACAGATCATCGAACGTGCGAGCTATGGCGTCACCCTGTATCCTGGCGACGTGATAGGAAGCGGCACCTGTGGCACTGGATGTTTCCTGGAGCTTAATGGAAGCAAGGTATACGATCCAGCATGGTGGCTGAAGGTTGGTGATGTGGTTGAGTGCTCAATTGATGGACTTGGCACCTTGACCAATACCGTTGTTCTCGAAACAGTCTAACGTGCACGCTGATGCTTGCATGATTCGGCAAGCAAAAATGCGAATCGATAATGAAAAAGGGTTGGCTCTATGCCAACCCTTTTGTGTTTGCAGACTAATTCACCCTTGAGCTATCGAGCAACGACAACCGACACCGTTCGGAACCGAGCATCGCTTCCCCATACCAGCAGGTAGGAGCCACTTGCAAGTGATGGAGTCGACAAGGCCATCGTCGGCGCCGTTATAGACCCGCTTGCTACGAGGTTCGCCGCGGCGTCGTAGAGCTGCCAGGTCTTGTCAGTAGGAGCTGGAGCCATGTCGGTTACCACGATGTTGGATCCATTGTACTGCGTAAACAACTTTGCTGCCTTACTGCGAGCATCTTCATTCACGTCCGTCGATTCGTCAAGCACGTACAAGCCGACCAGCGTAGCCATGTATTCGGTGTTGGTTGTTGGATCGCGGTAGAACGACCAGATACTACGGGCTGATTGTCCCAACTCATTCCGTTTCCAGGTAATCCCCTTGTAGCGTTCCCAGGTTTGTCCACCATCGCGGGAACGATAGACCAAGCTATCGCCTTTAACGATGGTATCGGCTTCCGTTACTCTAAAGCCCCCTAACAAAACATCATCGCTACCATCCTTTGTTGGTAGCACATCTACTGCCCAGAACGAGGTATCTGGGAAGCCGATGCGATTCCATGTGCGACCGCGGTCGGTGGACTTTAGAATGCCACCATTGCCGGCGATGTTCTCTTCGAGAGCAATTGATACAACAGCATAGCCCACATCGGGATTGTTGGGAGAGAAGACGATCTTTGGAATCTCTGAATCGTCGCGAATCGTATCCCTTCCATTTACGGAACAGAGCGACCATGAATGTCCGCCATCTTCGCTGCGATAGATCTTTCCACGGGAGGCCCCAAGGAAGAGCAGATTTGCATCAACGTTATGGGCAGCGATGGTGTGGAGTTTAGGGGTCTCTGAGAACGGTATTACGGAAATCGAATCCCACGTTTCACCCTTGTCTGTTGACCGATAAACAGCTGAGATTCCACGTCCCCTTGCTGCGTAGATCGTACCATCGACCGCTTGCGTAATGGCTTCAGAGACAAACCATGCCTGCCGACCGCTTAGGTCCTGGAACACGGTGTTAAAGGTCGCACCGCCATCTGTTGACCGCTTGATCCCTGGAAACACATAGCCGCCGACAATAATCGTTGCGGTGTCCTCTGGACATATGTGAATCGAGGTGATGAAGTTTGTAACGGACAGTGAACCAACTTCCATGGTTTCCCACGTTGCACCACGATCATTACTAACAAGGATCTGATTAGCCCAGTTGCCGATGTAAATGCGATCGGGGTTCTTTGGATTCGTTCGCACCGTGTAGGCCTGCTTTGGAAGAAGCAAGCGCCAAGTTCCGATATCAGATGCCAGTGCAAGACTCGTTGTTGCGCACAGTATCAAGATGATGATTAGGCGATTTTTCATGGTGTTCTCGGTGGAAGAAAGTTAGCCGGGGAAGATGATACCACGAGTAACATCGGTACCATTTGTTACAACCACGTACTGCAAAACTGACTGGGCTTGTGATACATGCACTCTCTGTCCTGAAGTACATGTGCCCCTCTGCAACTCCATTCCACAGGCGTTGACAATGATGTACTGACAAGCCCCCTTCATCCATTCAGGTACGGTGAAGGTCTGACCGACAATCTGCAGTGTAGGGGAGGGGGCTATGGTTTCGTCAACTTCGACGGACGTGATGTACGTGCTGCGGAACACACCTCCGTTGCTAGCCATAAACAAGGTCGGAATACCGTTGATGCGTGAAATTGCAAAGCCATAGACGTTGTAGCCAACGATTCCGGACTCATTCTCCGTCCATGGGACGTCGCTGAATTGTTCGAACAAGGTGTCGATGCCATTCGAGCGAAACACCATGGAATCACCGCGAATGGTTCCATTGTCGAACGGGTAGGTTGGCTGGCAGCCACCGATGAATAGCTCATCGGCACCCTTCGTCGGGTTAATGGCAATAGCGTAGGTCGACGTGTCGACCAGGGCAATTCTACTCCAGGTAACACCATAGTCGGAACTCTTGAAGAGCCCAGCATTGGTTGTGTTGTAGAACAAGGACATCTGTGTGGTAGCGTACACGACTCCTGGTGTGGATGGACTCCAGGCAAAGTTCCCGACATCGGTGTCGCGATAGGTGGTGAGTGCCTTGCCAACCGTCCACGTAACGCCATAGTCAGTCGAGCGATAGATGTTGCAACGTCGACCAGAAACCATAACCAAGTTCGAGCTATCCGGACATACCGTTATGGCACGCATGTTATCCGTTGATTCAATGTCCGGTAGTGTGCTCAACTTGGACCACGTTGCACCAGCATCAGTAGAACGATACACTTCACCATAGGTAAAGCGTAAGGCATACATTGTGTCGGGATGATTCGGATCAAACGTCACGGCACCCGTGCCACCAATCTCAAATCGGAAGCCATCGGGAGTATCGAGCACCGTATTCCAGGTTGCTCCACCATCGGTGCTCCGATCGAGGCCGCTCATGCCTTGTCCGCCAGCAAAGACAATATTCGATTTCGTTGGGTGCACACCGATGTACTCGATCAAGGAGCTACCACCTTGTGTTCCTACAGCACGTTCTTCCCAGACAGTGCCACCATCGGTACTCTTGAAGATCGTTCTTGCCACATTCCCAGCGTATAGCGTCAGTGGATCTTGTGGATCAACGCAGATGGAGTAGACAGCTCGGTTCGGTATGACAGGCATCCAACTCTGTGAAAATCCATCAGTACCAGTAACACCGAGTACGACAAGGATGACGGTAAGTGTGCGCATGACATCAAACTAAAAAAAAAGGGGATGACTTCTCAGTCATCCCCTTGAATGCTCGACGTTGGATTAGCGCACAACAACCAGTTGTTGTGTGCTTTGTTCGCCACCAATTGAAATCGTCACGTAGTAGGCACCAACCGACAGATTGTTGGTTGGGATGTTCAGACCATGCAAACCAGCTTCGAGTGAACCATTGAAGATGGAAGCAACCTTTTCGCCAGTTGGGGCAAAAACGTTGATGCTTACCATGCCTGGTTGATTCATGGTGAAGGCAAGTTCGGCATTCGCAGAAGTTGGGTTTGGTGTGATGCTGTTGATGTGGAAGGAGTATGATGGCTCTTCGTCGACAGACACAACCGTTGCATTGAAGAACGTTGTCCGCACAGTGTTTGGCGTACGATAGTCAACCGAAGCATCCAGAACCATGTCCTGAACTTGGTTGATAGCTGGGAGGAATGGATAGTCCTGGCGGTACTGTGACTTCTCGATGGTCTTCAACGTAAGAAGTGGAACGCTGGTCAGACTTTCGATAACCGGAGGGATGCGTGTACCGTGATCATATACTCTATCGTTCGTGAGGTTTCTTGGTGTACTCCATGTGCCACCATTTACTGAACGATAAGAAACGAAGACGTCGGTAGCTGTGATTGCCGTCAATTCGTCTTGAGCCCACTGACCACTGTTCTGGAAGGCAATGCGCTGCGTAAAGCCAGAATCAATGTATTCAGGGTTGTCGTCGATCCACTTTACGAGGATGCTGCTGCCGTCGGCAGTTTTGGTAACCTGAACCTCGTGACCGAGCGGGTTAGCCGAGTAAGCTGGAATCCAAGCGTACTGACCTTCGGCATCGGAGATACTGTCTTGACGGATAAACTGAAGCGGGAAGCCGTTGATATCGGCAACCTTGTTAAGCGACCATGTACCACCAGCATAGCGTGCTTCGACAATGTCGATTGATGCCCATCGATTTTCTTCGACGGTACCGAGGCGGAGGATATAGGAGTACTCGTCAGAGCCGGTAACGACGAAGGCATCCATTTCGTAAACACCATAGTTACGAATGTTGCTCCAGCCACGTGATGTCTGGTACGATGTAATCAGACTATATGGCATCTTGTTGAAGTCCGACCATGTAGCGCCTTGGTTTTCGGACGAGCTTACCGACGGGACGCGCTCGCTTGGGTTGGACGTAAAGACAAAATTCCCTGCTGCATACAACTTGCCATCGGCATCAGCTCCAACTAGTGGCGAAGTATTTAGCGTCGAACCAAGATTTGGTGGGTCTGGCGTCTGGAACTGATCAATGTTCCATGCAGAGGGTACGGAGTTGGTGGTAAAGTCTTCGGCATTGAAGTCATACCCCCACGTACCAAGAACGCCATATTGCGTCGGTCCGTTGTTGATTGGCTTGTCCAGGCGCTGTGTATGATAAACAGCTGGATTGTCTGTGCTCACGCCGACCATGTCACCAAAGATTCCCCAACCCATATCGGATGGAGCATTGTCAGGTGCTGGCATTGGGAATTCAAACAAGCCACTTGATGGCATGAAGAGACCAACCTGACCGTTGCGAGCCCAACTACTGGATTGTTCGTACAAACCGCAGAACAGTGCCCAGTTCAGATCTTCGAACTTGGCATTAGCACCCTTGGTGTTAACAACGGCGAAGTTTGGAAACGGTAGAAACTTGCCGGGTTGGTTATAGGCTTCTACTTCATTCCATGAAGCACCGTTGTCTGTCGTGGTATAGAAGCGCAACTGTCCGCCAGTAAGCTGGTTGTTTGCGAAAACCCGATTCCCACGTACAAGAATGGTTGTCTTCGAAATTGGTTCGTACACAAACACGCTGTTTTCATTGGCGATTTCCCAGTTAGGGAAAAAGTCCGTCTGATACATGTTGGTGAACGTAAGCCCCTGAGTATTCTCAGTGTGCTTTTGTGTGGATGGTACCATCTGTACTGGCGGTGTAGCCAATGCTGACGGAGAAACCACGAGCGGTTGACGTGGCGTCTGAGACTGCTCGAATAGTACGCTTGGTAGTTGAGCAACTGCTGTGCTAGCACAGATTGCAGCAAGTCCAAGACCGAGGAGCGATGATTTCATCGAAAACTCCAGTTGTTCAAAAAGTGTATAATGATTGAATGCCTAAATAAGGGGCCACAAATTTACGACAGGCGGGGCCTGCATTCCATATCCCGTAAGTTTGTGGACAAGCTGGTAGGGAAATACACGTCCTATTGGCTTCCAGCAAGCAATACCAATGATTCATCAAGTAGGAAGTTGTTACAGGTTATGACAGAATCAGCCCTTCGGGAGATCGTCGAAGCCGTCCTCGACCCGGATCTCCACCAGACCCTTGGTTCACTAAATGCTGTTCATAGCGTGCAGGTCGATGGCAACGCCGTCCAGATTTATTTGAACGTTATTCAGCCCATTCATGGGGTAGCCAAACGTCTGGATCACGATATCTCCAGTACCATTCATGCCAACTACCCACAGGCCGAGGTACATGTACTGGTGCGTGAGCAGGGCCTGCCGACGAGTCCTCGTCCGGCCGCCATCGCCGGCGTGCGCAACCTCGTAGCGGTGGCTTCTGGGAAGGGTGGGGTAGGGAAGAGCACGATTACGGCCAATCTTGCTGCTACCTTGGCTGCCAAAGGACTACAGGTGGGTATCCTCGATGCTGATATCTATGGTCCGTCTCAACCGACGATGTATGGCATGTCGGGTGAAAGCATGCGGGCCGAGAAAACGGAGGACGGAAAGATTCTTGGCTATCCGAATGAACGTCATGGCGTGAAGGTTGCGTCCATTGGCTTCGTCATGCAGCGTGATCAGGCGGCAATCCTCCGTGGACCAATGCTGGCGGGATACTTTACCACCCTGGTCGAGCAAATTCAATGGGGCGACCTGGACGTGTTGTTATTCGACCTTCCGCCGGGTACGGGTGATATTCAGCTTACGATGACGCAGCGTATTCCTTTGACTGGTGCCGTTGTCGTTACAACACCTCAAGAAATTGCCCTTGCCGATGTGCGCCGTTCAGTCCAGATGTTTCGGAAGGTGAATGTCGATGTGCTTGGCATTGTCGAAAACATGAGTTTCTTCGAGCCACCCGACATGCCGGGTAAACGCTATCCGATTTTTGGGGAAGGGGGCGGAAGACGCATTGCCGAAGAGTATGGCGTTCCTCTGCTTGGCGAAATCCCAATCGAACTTGCCATTCGCTCGGGTGGCGATGAGGGCTTGCCAGCGGCACTTGACTCGGAGACGGGTACGGCTGCTACGGTACTACGCCAGCTTGCCGACAACGTCCTCGGTGCAATCCGCAAGGCCAACCAGAAGAACGTCACGAACAACATCGAAATCGAGCTGTGAGCGAAAACGTCTCCATAGAAGCCCGTATCCAAGCTGCCCTCGAGGAGGTACGACCGTACTTGCAGATGGATAGGGGTGACGTGGAGTTCGTGAGCTTTGAACCACAAACAGGCATCGTCGAACTGCGATTCTCCGGTGCCTGCGTTGGTTGCGCCATGCTGCCGATGACGCTTCGCGCTGGGATTGAGCGAACGGTTCGTGCAGCAGTACCAGAGGTTCGCAGAGTCGAGGTAGCCCGCTAACCGCCTGCTTGTTTGTTCAAGGTTTATCCTTCGTGGGATGCGAGGTTAGGTCCATTTAACTATACCATCGCAGCACACCGTCACATACCGCCAGAACATACTTGGAAACACGGGTATGGTTTGATGAACAGGGGGACAAGAAAAGTCGCCGCTGTACATTTTCCTCTGTGTTATTTCGCGAACAAACTGTATCTTTGAAATCCTTGTGGAACGATTGTCTAACAATCGTTAATCGGGTGGTTAGCTCAGCTGGTTCAGAGCGCCTGCCTTACAAGCAGGATGTCGGGGGTTCAAATCCCTCACCGCCCACAAGTCGACCGGCAAGCGTGGCGGAACTGGCAGACGCACTGGACTCAAAATCCAGCGGGCTCACCCCCGTGCGGGTTCGACTCCCGCCGCTTGCACAAACGGCCTTGATCATGATGTGACATCAGTGATCAGGCCGTTTTTCAGTTTATAGCCGACGATCCACTGCGAGTGTAAGCCCCCTGCCTCCATCATTTAAAACTCATCATTAAATACTCATCGCGTGAAGCTCATCACATGAAAATCGTCATGTGGAACTCATCACGTGAAACGATGAAATGATGGAAGGTGAGTGAGAAGGGCGACTGTAGCGCTAGGGAATGCGGACAAAGCGCTGACTGCTCACGAGCATCGAGCCATCACGTACTTGCATGGTATAGGTGCCGGCGGGGAGTGTAGCAACATTGATGATTGTTGACGTGCTGCTGGCATTGGCAACGAGCTGCACGACACCCAGTGCATCAACGATGGTAATGGTGCTCGTTGCTGGCTGACCAGTAATCGTCAGCTGACCATGAGTGGGGTTGGGATAGAGAGCAACTGACGGAGACATTCCTTCGTGTACGCTGGTCACACTGCCCAGTTCTTGCAGTGGACCACCAGCAGTTTTTGCGACCCAAAGTCCAAGCGGAGCCCCTTGACCATTACTTGAAGGCGTTAGAAAACCGCTAAGGAGCACAACACTTGCTTGTCCAGCAAGTGACGTAACGTCGGCGTTCACAGAGAGTATGGTCGAACCATCGGACAAAGTAACGGTCACCATTTCGGGTCCCGCCTCTAACGAAGCATACGACGTTGCAGCTTGATTATAGACCAGACCCGTTGCTGCCCTGGTTGCTCCATGCGTGATGTTGACAGGCGGACAGTCGGTGCAGCCATTCATGTACAGCATGTCGAGAGCTGTTGGACTCAGGCCTGCAGGGAGCAGATTGTCGATCTTCATGAATGACAATGCAATCGATTGTTGACTTGGGTTCGGGGCAAAGGCTGTCGTATCCCGAACACCGTTGAGGACGATTGCATACCGTCCCTTTTCAAGTGTGACGGTTGTAGAAGCAAATATGTCCGTAGCCGACGTACTGCCTGCCGGTGCGATACCAAGTTGAATACTTGTCTTTGTTGGAACTGGCAAGAACTGTGTGGCCGTTCTGAACTTGAAATCACGATGTGCCAGGGCAGGACCAATGTAGAGGTCGACAACTGCTAGTGAAGGATCGGCCGAGTTATGAATGAGCTGTACGTCTGCAGCCGATGGAAGAGCCGTTGGCATCAACTGAATGAACGGACCACCAGTAGGTGAAACAAGGTACAGGCCAAATGGCAGACCATTCTGGTTGGCTTGCGGTACAAGAAAGCCCGAAGCAAGGATGTATACCGTCTGCTCGTTGAAACTGGTCAAGTCGGCTGCATAAGCGATAAGGGGCTGACCACCTGTAGGAGCCACGGCTAGTGTATGGTTCACTGCCGGAACTACGCCACCATCTGCAATGCCATTGTAGGCGAGATTGCTGGCAAGTGTCGTGGTGCCTGAAGCAATGTCCATGACTGGAGCATCGGTTGCTCCTTGCATGAACAGCACATGGGTTGAACCAACAGGAGGCACCGTTGAAGGTACCTCGATTACTATGAAGGCGAAGTCGATGGCTGCTCCCGCAGGGTTGGCGAGAAACTCAACAGGGTTAAACACACCGGTGGCGACAACAAGGTACTTCTTGCCTGCTTCGAAGGAAAGTTGCTTGTAGAACGTTGCTTCGGATGACGACGTCGATGTACCGGGAGCGATGCCTACTCGGTGTTCAACGGACGCAGTAACGTCTATGTATGCAGAGGAGAAACGAAAGTTGATATCATCAACTTGTTGGTCGTCAATCCAAAAGTCGGCACTTGCAGCAGAAGGGTCTGCACTATTGTTAACAAACTGAATCTGTGCTGTTTGTGCTTGAGTTGCAATGGCAACCACAAACAGCGCAAGTAGCACTGTTATGCTTCGCATGGCCGACTCCTAGTTGGATAGGTGAGGCGCTACTCTGTTACTGCCTGGGCAATGAGCGTGTCGGCGTTTACTTCGTTAAAGTCTGCGTCGATAATGCGTGCATCTTCGACGCCATTACGCATGACAACAATTGTGGGGAGTGAAGTCAGAGCAAGCGTGGTTTTATACGGCGTGTTGTCTGAAGGGCTGCGCATCGACCACACTTCAACCTTTGACATGTCGATATTGGCGTCGAGAAGCGTCTTCATGACCCTTGGGAACAGGCGCTGTGTTCCTCTGCACCCGCATGATGGCTTGACGAAGATGCAGATCTTCTGTTCCGTGGCATCAAAGTTTGACCGCACGGAGTCAACCATTGCAGTATTCGGCGTGTAGGTGGCAACCTCAGTCTGGTACCATGAATACCCTGGGTTCTTTTCGAGGTCTGAAATGGACATCTGTTGTCCAGACTGCTCTGGAGTGGTGGTGTTGCAAGCAACTAGGGTAAGTGCAACAACACAGAGGGCGAAGATCTTTGTCATCTGGATCACCATTTCATTACGTTAATCTCGTCGACGTAAATGGTCTGACGTTTTCTGAACAAGGCCAGGACAATTGCCAGGCCAACGGCTGCTTCGGCGGCAGCGACGGCCATGATGAAGAATACAAACATCTGACCAGCGATATCGCCGGAGAATGCACTGAACGACACCATCGAGAGGTTTACGGCATTGAGCATGAGCTCAATAGACATAAAAATGATGATTGCGTTACGACGAGTGATTACACCAACTACTCCGGTTACGAATAGTACGGCGGAGAGGATCAGGTAATAGTCCAGTGGAATTGAAGTTGGCATGGTCGTGTTCTTAGGATGGGTTATGTCTACGAGCGATAACAACAGCGCCGATAAGAGCGGCAAGAAGGAGCAACGACACGGCTTCGAATGGGAACAGATACTCGGTGAACAGGCTTTGTCCGATGGACTCTACTGTCCCAATCTCAATTGCTTTTTGCGGAAGCACGTTAAGTCCCGTTGGCTTGCCAACAAACGTCAACGTCAACATGAGAACGAACACTAGGGCGATAGCGGCTCCCGTGACATTCCGGAGCATACTACCGGTCTCGGCCGCTTGCTGTTCGCGGCCAAGGTTCAGGAGCATGATCACGAAGACGACGAGTACCATGATTGCCCCTGCATATACGAGCACCTGCACGGCTGCCACAAACTGTGCATGCAGCGTAAGGTATAGGCCAGAGAGCATGAAGAAATGTGCCACGAGGTTCATGGCTGACGAAACGGGGTTGCGCCTGGTAATGGTTAGCAAGGCAGTGGCCACCGCACCGATGGCAAAGATTGCAAACAGGAGCACCTGAATGTTGAAGTCACTCATGACCACAAATATAGGTTTTGGGGATAATCGGCGATAGGTGGCTAGGCCTCAAAACGTTCGACGCTCTGGACACCCTTGATCCGGTAGAGTTTGTCGAAGATTCGGTGTAGATGATTCGTGTCCGTTACGTACACGGTAAGAATGCCTTCGAATAGCCGGTCAAATGCATCAATGTTGACGCCACGGATGTTGGTATTCTGGATCGACATCACGGCGCTGGTAATGTCGTTAAGCATACCGGGCCGGTCATCGCCAGTGATCTTTACAGCGGCAAGGAACTCGCCCCGGAGTGTCGGACTCCACTGGAGTGCCACCATGCGAGGCTTGAGCTTTTCCTGTATGTCACTGATGTTGTGACAGCTGGAGCGGTGGACCTTAATGCCGTTGCCGATGGTGACGATGCCAACGACTTCGTCGCCAGGTACTGGATTGCAGCATCGTGCATAGCTAAACTGAATCTGTCCGCGTGGCGAGTCCTCTCCAACGAGGTAGATGCCGCCACTGTTATCACGAGCAGTCTTACTGAAGGTCGAGAAGTCCAGGAGCTCTGCGCGTGGCTCGGGTGCTTGCGAGAATGGCTGGAGTTTTTCGAGGACCATGGTGCCGGCGGCTTCGGAAGTCAGTGCATCAGAGCCGATGGCAAAGAAGAAGTCGGTACGCGAGTCAAACTTCAGTTGGGTTACGATGCGCTCAAGCTCGTCATCGTTCAAGGTAATGTCGAGTTTCTTTGCCCTCTTCTCCCAGAGCTCCTTGCCTGCCTGCACGGTTTGCCGACGGTCTTCGTTCAGGATGCGTCGGATGTGCGTGCGCGCCTTGTGCGTTTCGGCAATGCGGATCCAGTCCTTATTCGGACGTTGGTTTCTGGATGTAAGGATCTCTACTTGATCGCCTGTTTCGAGTTTGTGGTCGAGGGGGACGATGCGTCCATTGACCTTGGCACCGATGCAACGGGCACCAACCTGGGAGTGAATGTCAAAGGCAAAGTCGATAGGCGTAGCACCCTTGGGCAAAATTCGTAGGTCGCCATTGGGTGTGAAGACGTAGATCTCGTCTTGATAGAGGTTGAGTTTGAAGCTTTCGTGAATCTGCTGGGCAGCATCTTCGCCGGCATTCTCGAAAATGTCGCGCACCCACGATGCCCATTCTTCCAAATCCTTGTCGTCGATCCACGATGCCGTAGCCCCCTTCTGGGCCTTATAGCGGAAGTGGGCGGCAACACCGCGTTCGGCAAAGTCATGCATGGCTCGGGTTCGAATCTGGACCTCGACGCGCTTACCACCGGGGGCAATGACGGTGGTGTGTAGCGAACGGTAGCCGTTCTTCTTGGGCATGCTGATGTAGTTCTTGAAGCGCTCAGGTACGGGGCGGTAGATGGCAGAGACGATGCCGTAGGCAAGAAAGCAGGAGTTGTCGTCGTTCGAATCGAGAATGATGCGCACGGCAAACAGGTCGTAAAGCTCGTCCAAGGTCTTGCCCTGGGTGACCATTTTCTTGTAGATGGAGTAGAGGTGTTTAGGTCTACCGTTGATCTCGAACTTCAGGCCTTCGGCATTGAGGCGATCGGTTATGGGTGCAGAGAAGCTTTCGATAAAGTGCTCGCGGTCTTCACGTGTGCTGTTGAGCTGGAGCTTGATATCGTCATAGGCTTCCTTGTTCAACACCTTGAAGGCAAGGTCTTCCAACTCCCACTTGATATTGCCAAGACCAAAACGATGTGCAAACGGTGCGTACAGCTCCATGGTCTCTCGTGCCATGCGTTGCTGTCGTTCGGGACTTAGTCCTTCGATGGTACGCATGTTGTGCAGACGATCAGCAAACTTGACCAGGATCACGCGCACGTCGCTCACCAGCGATAACAGGAGCTTGCGGTAGTTCTCAGCTTCGGTGATTTCTCTGGATGCAAAGACGCCGCTGATCTTGGTTGCACCGTCAACGATGTTGGCAACCTCGGCGCCAAACTCGGCTTCGATGTCGGCAAGTGAATACGAGGTGTCTTCAACCACGTCATGAAGCAGGGCAGCCATTACGCTTACGTCATCCAACGGAATTTCCTGGATAACAATCAGGGCGACGTTGAGTGGATGCGTGTAGTAGGGCTCGCCGGTTGCGCGGACGTCGTTGATGTGAGCGTCGACGCAAAAACGGAATGCTCGTTCGACGAGCGTGGCGTTGAAACGCGGGAGCTTCTTCTTTCCTTCTTCCAGGAGAACACGCAGGTCGGCCTCGACGTCGTGTCCAAGTTCTACTGGACGCGTCGCTGCGGGCTTAACGAACCTGCGAAGTATGGATCCTGCCATGGTGACTATTGTTTGACGACAGTTTGGTAGGTAACGTGATCTTCGTTGCGAACAATCACAAAGTACGTGCCATTTGCCAGTGTGCTGACGTTGATCGGAATGGTGCGCTCTCCGCTGAGTTCGCCGTGATAGAGATCAGCAAGACGTTGGCCTGCCAATGAGTAGAGGGCAACATCAATCTCTGAAGCGTAGCCAACGATGCTTGCCATACAGGTAGACGAAGTAACGTTCCCTGCAATGGAGATCGTGGGGGACGGCTTGACGAGGTATTCGTGAACGGAGGTCGGATCGGTCGTATCGGCTGTGTCCGGCACCACGGCTCCTTCCAACCACTCGAGTGATCTGTCGAGAACCGTAGTGCGCTGCTTGCCATCACGAAAGCGTGCAGCGTTGATGCTAAGGAGGACGGTGCGTTGTTCGTTCACGGTGTAACGTGTACATACGATGCTCGACGTGTCGTGGCTTGCACGTAAGGCAGCATGGGTAGAGTCGGATACGGAGGTTACGACCACATCAGGCACATAGAAGGCACCGCGATGGTGATCAAGACGTGGTAGGGTGCAAAGTACCTGCTTCATGTCAAACGTGATGGGATCACGTGCGTCACCTAGGAAGAGTCGCTGTCCATTGTCCGATGGAACTTGATCAGCACCACGTAAACGGGCTCCGAATCGGGAGAAGAAGAGTGTAGAACCAGGCAGATCTGTTCGCAGTAGCAGCGGGTCGTCTGCTACTAGCATCAGCTCCACGCCGCGATCCAGGAGACCTTGGATTACGGCATCGTCGGTAACGCTGATCTCACCAAAGCTTCCGCCATTCCACAATACTACTTGCAGGTTGGGGAGTAGATGAGCTGTTCTGACAAAGACGTCGGAACGCAGTGAAACATATCCTACACGATCGGTCATGTCTACAGCTTCGGTAATCCTGAACACCTCCATGAGCGCGTCATCCACAACGGCCTTGGTGATTGAACGAGGGACGAGGGTGGTACGAGCACGAATGCCCTCGGTACCGTCACTCATGCGCTCGCGCAACTCGACTTCAAAGGCATGGAGAGAGTCGGGAAGCGTAAGAGTTACGCTTAGCATTTGCGTTGTAGCGACTGCGATGGTCACTTCGCTCTCATAGGGCAGTGCAGTCCAGTCGCTTGTCCCGTCCGCCGTTTGTGTTCGGATGTAGGCAACGGTCGACGCTGTATGTGGAAGGGGGCTTTGATTATGGTAGTCAAAATCGACGTTGGCTTGAATGTCCGTGACCACGACGTCAGTACGTGCCTGAAGGTAAGAGTCGGCCTCCGTGTCGAGTCGACCAACAGTGCTGGTAGCTCTATCAACAAACCACAAACGATTGTCAGGTCCGTAGCAAATGCCCAACAATTCGGTAGCACCGGTGGGGATGGTGCCTAAGGGGTCGACGCCATCAGGAGTGATGGCAAACACATGAATGAGTCCGCTACTACGGTCACCAACGAAGAGGCGATTCCCTGAGACTTCAATGCCTACTGGTTCCACGAGGCCCGTGTTAATGACCGTGTCGACCATAGCCCCCTTCCATTCACTGTATTCTGCGAGTGGTTCGGTGCTTTCTTCGGGAGCCACGAGGTTGCGGACGAAGGAGCCGGTGCGAGTGTTCAAGCGCGTGACGATGTTTGCTCCTGGGTCAACGATGTAGAGCATGCCTGTTGACTTGTCGAGGGCGATATGTCCGGGTTCGCCAAGCTGTCCGCCTGACACGGTTGCATCGGCATACCGGCGGATGACGCCATCACGGTGGTCGGTACCGCCGACTTCGTGTGGGTCTTTGAAGTCGTAGCGTGTGATGTCCTTATAGTACGCATCGCTTACCCAATAGACATTTGCCGAATCGTGAGCGATTCCAAGATTCTGCGGACTCTGGTGAAGCATGTCGAGGTGTGATGCGAGGATCCTTGAATCGCTTTGATAGCGAGAGGCGAACACGGCGGTATCGGCTGACCAGAGTGTAGGCCCCATAAACTGGTAGAACGGATTGTGGTTGCCAGGTGCACCATTCTGTGCCGTTGCAAACGTTCCGTTGCTGCCCATGGCGATTGCATGGGTTCGCCACATGAAGTGTGATGCCCGGCTGTCTTTCTTGATGGTGACGGAGCGATGTGCACTATCGATGGCGTTATGCAGAATGGCAATGGCATTCCCCGGATTGCTTGTTAGCACAACCCATAGATCATGAGGGTTAAGTGGACTATGATTAAAGTCAAGGTCCATCGGTGCGTTGATACCCTCCGCCGGGCCGGCCACAATGGTAGATCTGACGTTGTTGTTGAGGTATCGATCGGCAGGGTGTGAAGTAGAGGTGGGCATGCCTTGTGCGTGCGGCGTAGCATGGTCGGCAGCAACGCTTACAAGGTGTTCCAGATCAAGGTAGGGCTCGTCGGTAAGTGTGATGAACTGTACGATGCCCTTGTACACGACCATTGAAGCGTGGAGGTTGAGGGACTTGTTGTCCAGTCGCTGTTTTGCACCCAAGAGTTTTGCAAACCCATTGTTGGTATCGGTTAGCAGTGTCAGCACTGACGTGTCGTAGTTCATCCGTTGTTGGTGCAGCGTATTTGTCCGCTCATCATCTGCACTTACAGCATAGACGCGGATACCAAGCTGTTGCAAACGACGTGCATAACGATTGAGGTAGGCAAGCTGTTCGACGCAGTGTACGCAACTAAAACCCAGGTATCGGACGATGATGATGGGGTGCTGCATGGATGCAGATGTTAGGTCGACCCTGCGTTTGCCCGCAAGAACGTCATGGTTAGGCAGCGGCATGGTACGCTGAACACGAGCAGGATAGCTCCGTTGTTCGTGTTCTTGCGTCATCACAGGAGCCGCCGTGCCGACAATCAGCAGAATGCTGACGGTAGTGCGAAGTAGGGTGTTCATCATTTATCCATTCGATAGACAGAAACCAGCCAACTACATGACCGACCTAAAAGTTACGGCAAATCGCAATCTGCAGTTGACACAGCAGCGAAAAACACCTGCACGGAGGAGGTGGATGGTGAGGGGCGCCGCCAAAGTTCCGCAGGCACCAGCTAATACACCAAACACAAAAAGGCCCGAAGGCCTTTTATGATGGGAGACTACGGTGGTCTCTTGATGTCGGGGTGGCAGGATTCGAACCTGCGACCTTCTGTTCCCAAAACAGACGCGCTAACCGGGCTGCGCTACACCCCGAAGCCACAAAGTTCGGAAAGTTCTTTGTGTTGACCAAACAAAGGTTATACACATCGGTCAATGTGTATTTACACTTGCCTCTGCTGATATACCTAGGTATATTGTCGGCATAGACCTACTCCAAAACGAAATTTTAACAAGGCAAAAACAACATTTGGAGTGAAAGGTGAGAAGGGGAGTGCCCCCAGACGTGTGGTGACGTCTGGGGGTATCTCACATCTAGGGGGTCGGATGACTGTAGTTTTGTATATGCAAGAATTTCTCCGCCGTACCGCGTTAACCGTTTTCCTGTTCCACTGCCTGCTGGCCTTCCAGCTGCATGCAGGTTCCGAAGTACCTGGTGCGAAGCAGCAACAGCCAATTGCCATTGAACATGCGACGATTCATACCGTCGCCTCTGGTACCCTGCAGAATGCTACCATCGTCATCGATAGTGGCGTGATTGCTGCCATTGGATCCAATGTGTCAATCCCCGCACAGGCCCTGAGGATTGACGGGACAGGCATGCACGTATACCCCGGCATCATCGCTGCTAACACGACGCTTGGCCTTAACGAGATCGGGGCTGTTCGCGCTACCCGCGATGCAAGCGAGGTGGGCAGCGTTAACCCGAATGTCCGCGCTGAAGTTGCCTACGAAGCCGATAGCGAGGTAATCCCTACCATTCGCTCGAATGGTATCCTCCTGGCTAACGTGCAACCGGAAGGTGGACTGGTAAGCGGGATGAGTTCTGTGATGAGATTGGATGGGTGGACGCGGGAGGACATTGCCGTCAAGCCCAGATCTGCCATGGTCATGAATTGGCCTGCAATGGACGTTATCCACGCATGGTGGATGAAGAAGAGCGATGAAGAGCAAGAACAAGATATCTCGAAGAACTTGGCAGCGGTGCGGACACTATTTCTTGAGGCACGTGCATATTGGAAAGCAACGCAACACGGCATTGAGCCAGGGAAGCGTGACCTGCGTCTGGAAGCAATGCGCTCCGTCCTCGATGGTTCCTTGCCGGTTATTGTCAACGCCAATTCCCAAAAACAAATCAACGCTGCTCTTGACCTTGCTCAAGAGTTCGGTCTGCATTTGATCATCCAAGGAGGCGAGGATGCACCGCTCGTTGCTAGCAGGTTGATTGCGATGGATGTTCCCGTTATCACGCGCAACGTGCATAGTCTGCCTGCACGAGCAGAAGATCCGTACGACGATGGATATACGCTGCCTAAACGACTGCAAGATGCTGGCGTTCGATACTGCATTGCCGATGATGGTTGGTGGCAGGTTCGCTCACTGCCGTATGAGGCAGGGACAGCCGTAGCCTATGGGCTGACCGAAGATCAAGCGCTGGCGGCGATTACATTGTCGGCTGCACGTATTCTTGGTATCGACCAACAGTACGGCTCACTGGAAGTGGGCAAGAGTGCAACGCTGTTCATCTCGAAGGGCAACTGCCTTGATGGACGGACCAATGTTGTGACGCATGCCTGGATCGATGGACGTGCAGTTGACCTAAGCTCGAAGCAAACCAAGCTTGCAGAAAAGTATCGCCTACGATACTCACGATGATGAAGAAGAGAGTCGTTTCTCTAACGCCTGTGCCGCTTCCAACAACGTCGGTGAACATGGCTCGAAGAGCCATGTCGGCAGATGACTTTGCACGATTCCAAGCCGTACGACTGTTTGCTCTGACGTATTTATCAGATGGTCTGAAGATCTGTGGATGGCTCACGGTGCCAGGACACGACGCACCAAGCTATCCTGCAATCATCTTTAATCGTGGTGGCACTGGTGAGCGTGGTGCTCTAACGGATATCGGAGCAATGGCATTCATTGGTGCGTATGCTGCATGGGGCTACGTTGGTATCGCCTCGAACTACCGTGGTATCGGCGGAAGCGAGGGCACCGAAGAGTGGGGCGATAACGATGTTACCGACGCGATGGGTCTGCTCGACGTCCTCCAAGAGCTCGGCTATGCCGATATGCAACGTCTGGGCTTGGTAGGGGGCTCACGAGGCGGAATGATGGCGTTGATGATGCTGCGACAGTCATCAGCATTCAGAGCAGCAGTAACCTTTGGCGCTCCTACCATGATTCATACGGAATCGGTGAAGACGTACATCAGGGCAACCATGGGCAAGCTGCTTCCAGCTGGTAGCGATGAGCAGACCGAGGCAGAACGCAGGAGCGCTGTTCTATGGGCCGATGAGTTGTGTAAGACAACACCACTCTTGATTCAACATGGTACCGGCGATAGGCGCGTACCGCCGACTCATGCATTGGCTCTGGCCTCTGAATTACAACGGATCCATCATCCGTACAAGCTGGTGATGTATGATAATGCCGATCATGTGTTGGCGGGCCGACGTGACGTGAGCACGGCTGACGTGCGCTGGTGGCTCGATCACTATGTCCTTAAGTCTTCTCCTCTTCCTACAACGGGTCCTCATGGCGCATAGATCTTGGTTCATTGCTTCGTTACCTTCACTATTGCTTTACATGCTGCTGTGCTATGCACAGCATGATTTGCAAGCCCAGTTCGTTGAGAAGATTATCCTCGATGATGGATTGCGAGATGCAATGTCCACCAAGCACTCCTGTATGGTGCAGGCGGGAGAATTCCCATTGCATGTAATTGACTCGCTTATCGACGTGCGTGAGTATGAGCTGTGGTTTGATTGGTATGACTTGTTGGTGGATCCAACGTATGCCGGACAAGGCCGACAGTATGATGGACACGTCAAGATTGTCCTGGTTGTAGCCGAGGCGACCGATACCGTACGCCTGAATTCACGGTCAATGGTCATAGACTCAGTCCACATTAACGGTGCACCGACAACGTTCAAGGTTTCGACCACGTCCACCATAATCACACGTGCGCCTGGTTTCGCCCCCTCCCAAACGTACGTGGTGGATGTGTGGTATGCACCGGTACAGCGGAGGAGAGGACTCTATGCTTACAGTGCATCGGAGATTGACTCACTTGGTTCGATACCAACGAATCTGGTGTACACGTTTTCTGAACCCAACGATGCTGCTTTCTGGTTCCCATGTCACAACATGCCACATGACAAGGCACTGTTCACCCTGCATGCACGGGTGCCTGACGGTTATACGGTAGTCAGCAACGGTGTGCAGACCGACAGCATCGTCGATGGTGATTCGGCAACCTGGCAGAGTTGGCATTGTCCTGTCGAAATGCCGACCTACTTGTTTGTGGCTAATGCATCAAAGTTTTCGCGACTTGATCAAACGGCGACGTCTGTTGACGGAAGAACGATACCCATTAGCAACTACTATTGGGCAGTGGACCACGATACTTCTCGATACTTCAGTGCTGTTAGAGCATTTAAGAATCTTCCACGCATGGTGTCGGCGTTAGAACAGTACTTCGGACCATATCCATTCGACACCTATGGTCATACGGTGGTCTGGCCTATTGGCGTTGGCGGGATGGAGCATCAGACGATGACTACCGTATCGCGTCGGTGGCTCGTTGGTGATCTTGACTTTGCCTTCGCCCATGAACTCGGACATCAGTGGTCCGGTGATCAGGTTACGTGCGGCACATGGTCCGACATCTGGCTCAACGAGGGTGGTGCCTCGTGGTCAGAAGCCTTATGGTTGAAGGAGGTCGGTGGCGACAGTGAGTACCAGAGGCAGATGATGGGCAGGGCAGAGAAGTACTTCCACACAGCACGTCTGGAACCACCAGTTTACGACCTGCCTTTAGTGAGCTTGTTCAACGAAGCGCTAACGTACTGCAAGTCGGCCTGGATTTACCACATGATGTATTCAATGTGTGGCGATGATTTTCTTCGTGCGCTGCATTCGTGGTATTCGTCAGCTCCAACATCGAAGCAGACTGCGGAGTTTGTGGCATTCATCAAACAGGAAGTGCCGAACACCCCTGTGGCATGGGACACGTTCTTTGACCAGTGGTTGCTTCAGACCTATCATCCAAAACTTGCTGCCGTGTTCGTTGTAAACACCAACCCTCATGACGGCAAGTATGTCGTCAATGTTGATCTACAGCAAGTTCAGCACCTTGAGGGTATAACGACGGTGTTTGAGTTTCCGCTCGATATTAGAGTAGCAACTGGTACCACGGTGTATGATACGACCATCATCGTACGATCAAACGATGTGAAGACGCGTCTGTCGGTGCCGTTCATGCCGACGGAGTTTGACCTTGATCCGGATCACAAGGTGTTGATGCAGGACACCATCTCCATTGTTACGTCAGTCGATACCGATGTCATCCAGCCATCCATCCTTGGAGCAAACAGTGGGATCGTGGGCAACCCTATTCACACACGTTTGCCAGAAGGTGCACGACTCCGAGTGTACTCGGTGACGGGTCAGCAACTATTTGCAAAGCAATCATCATCAGAGCAATGTCTGATTCCTACCGAAGGGTGGGCACCAGGCGTAGTACTCCTGGTCTTCGAATCCGAAACCGGCAATGTCTCGATTCCATTTATCCTTACGCAGTAGCAATGCCAAATCAGTCAGAACTCGATCTTGCTTCACTCCGCACGGAGTACTCTCGTGCCAGTCTGGACATCACCTCAGTCGTGGCCGACCCCTTGCTTCAGTTCAAGCACTGGTTTACCGAAGCAACGGAGGCAGGTGTTTTGGAACCATCGGCGATGATGTTGGCAACGACATCGGCCGAAGGGATACCTTCGGCAAGAGTCGTGCTACTCAAGGGACTCGACAATGGCTTTGTGTTCTACACGAATTATGCCAGTCACAAAGGACAGGACTTGGAGGAGAATCCAGCGGCAGCACTCTTGTTCTTCTGGCCTGAGCTGCAACGACAAGTTCGCATACAGGGGACGGTTCATCGAACAACCGAAGAAGAGAGTACGGCATACTTTCAGTCACGTCCACACGACAGTCAGATTGGCGCATGGGCCTCTGCGCAAAGCACGGTTATTGAATCTCGCGAAGCATTGGACCAGCTACATGCAGAGTTTGCCTCAAAGTTTCAGGAGGGGAGTGTTCCCAAGCCCCCTACCTGGGGCGGATTCAGACTCATGCCTACGCACATTGAGTTCTGGCAGGGCCGACCCAGTCGATTGCACGACAGGATTCGATACCGACTCGTAGCCGATACATGGACGATTGAACGACTCTGTCCATAGGTCGTGATCAAAGACGCTTGAAACATTCTGCGTCTGCAACCACCAGTAATAGTCGATCAGCGATTGACGATGATCGACAATCAGCGAACAACGATCATCGACTAGCGATTGACGATGATCAACGATCATCGACTAGTGAATAACGATCAACGCGATTCGTTCACTACTAGCTACGCAAACGCGGATCAGTTGCATCGCGCAAGGCATCACCGATGAAGTTGAATGCCGACACGGTCACGAAGATCATCAGACCCGGGAAGACGGCAAGCCACCAACTATACGTGCTTGCTCTGGCCTTTGAGAGAACGGAGCCCCAGGTGACGACGGTAGGAGGGACGCCGAAGCCAAGGAAGGACAAGGCGCTTTCCAGGAGGACGGAGCTTACGATACCAAAGGCAGCGTAGACTAACACCGGTGCAATGGCATTAGGCAACACGTGCCTGAACACAACGCGCATGGTGCCAAAACCCAGTGCGGTTGCAGCACTCACGTAGTCGAGGTTTCTCACGCGCAACACCTCGCCCCGCATGAACCGCGCCACAGCAGTCCACCCAGTGAGACCGATCAAAACCATGATCAACCAAATGGAACCCTGCTCGACCATTGCAGAGATGGTGATGATCAAGAACAACCTTGGCACCGTTATGACTACCTCGATGAGACGCGATATCACCATGTCGGTAGCACCACCAAAGAACCCAGCAAACGCACCAAGCACAATGCCTAGTACAAGAGCAATCGACATTGCCACCACACCGATCGACAATGCATAGCGTGACCCATGGATCAACCCCGCAAGCACGTCACGTCCGATGTCGTCCGTACCAAGCAAATGCTTGCCCGAAGGAGCTCGTTCCTTGAGCGACACCAATCGTTTATCCGTCGTCCCTGGGCTGTATGGAACCGGTGCAAACACTGCCCAATCATACTGCAATTCCTTCCAGACGGCAGTGGCTTCTTCGGCTGTCCACGATGTGAAACCAAGAGCAACGGCATACTCCTTAAGAACAGGACTCGACCAGCTACCATTGCGTGAGCACAGCAGCGGCTTGTCGTTCGCCAACACGTCGGCCAACAAAGCAATGCATATCATCAAGCCAACAACCCACACACTGATTACGCCGAACGTACTCTTCTTGAACTGACGGCGCACAAAGCTGGTGTAGGTTTCGCCAACGATCTCGACCGATGCGGAAGGGGGCTGGGTAGCAGCATTCTTCTTCGACCACTTCATTGTTTCTTACCTCCGTAAGAAATTCTTGGGTCGGCAACAGAATACAGGATATCGCTAATGAGCATACCCAACAACGTGAGGATGGCGCTAATGGTGAACACTGCCATGATCATCGGGTAGTCTCGTGCCACAAGCGCTTCGTATGACAGGAAGCCCATGCCTGGTATGCTAAAGATGGTCTCGACGATAACCGAACCACCAACAAGGTTGGGGAGAATTGCAGCCAGCAAGGTGATGATTGGAATCAAGGCATTACGAAGAGCATGCTTATAGATCACAACACGGTTGCTCAGACCCTTTGCTCGAGCCGTTCGCACATAGTCCTGCCTGATGACCTCTAGCATGGAAGAACGCATTTGCCTGGAGATGAAGGCAAAGTCAACATAGACGTACACAAGCATCGGTAGTACCAGGTGGTGTGCGTAGTCGAGCAATCGCTGGAGTGTCGACCATGAGCTATTTGCCGCCATTGAACGGAGTCCGCCCGATGGGAACCACGCCAGAAACTCTGGATTTGCCAGGAACGTAACGGCAAGCGTACCTACCCAGAAGACGGGTAGCGAGTACAAGGCAAAGACAACAAAGGTGCTGCTCTTGTCAAACCACGTCCCTGGATTCGTGGCACTATAGATGCCCAAGGGAATGGCAATGGTATAGGCCATGATGATGGCAAGGATGTTCATCGTGAGCGTCACCGGCACACGTTCCATCATCTTGTCGAAGACTGGACGGTTATCCTTGAAGGAATTACCAAAGTCCGGAACACCCGTAAACCGAGCATTGCCAAAGTTCACTCCGCTCTCGGTGAATACCGTCTTCATATCAAAACCAAGAAGACCGCCAGTCCAGATCATGTACTGTTGCCACACCGGCTTGTCCAGATGCCACTGCTTACGGATGAGCTCCGCCGTCTTGGTGTTGATCGTCGAGCGTGCTCCCATGCCCCCTTCCGAACCTTGACCGACCTTCATGGATGCTGGGTCGCCAGGCGCAAGCCGGCTAATGCCAAACGATACGATGGTGATGATGATGAGGGTGGGGATAAACAGCAACACCCTCTTGACGATGTACTGCCACATTGCTGCGAAGATACTGTCAACCAGGGCTGACACCACATCGAAATACTATGGCAGTGTCCGTTGAGATGCACGTGGGCGCTCGTTGAGCCCAGCGGACGCAACCTCACGACGCTGGTTGTTCTACATGCAATGGATAAGGTGGCGGACTACGGGTGCACCACCCATGAGGTCGATCGCAACGACGTCGAACCTGCAGGCCTGATCCGTGATGCCGTGGGTGAGCATGTAGGCCTCGGCCGTGCGGCGAATCCTCTTCTTCTTCGTGGGACCAATGCTGGCTTCGGGGGTACACCACTGTGAGCTTCGGCGATAACGAACTTCTACAAAGACCAGCTCCTGTGAATCGCGCATGATCAGATCGATTTCTCCAACCTTCCCATACTTGAAGTTTCGTGTTACAAGGACGTAGCCCAATCCTTCAAGGTAGTCGCGGGCAATGTTTTCGGCCATGGCACCAACTTCGGTGGTAGATGGCCTGGTGGTCTGCTCCGACCTCGACGTGGATATCTCCTTGTTGGTATGCGTGGGCTGACTTTCGGAGTTTTGCATGATGATTGCTCAGTTACGTGGACAAGTTGTTGCCAAGGGCGGCATGGACGTGGTGGTTGACTGCGGTGGCGTAGGCTATGCCGTGAGCGTGCCACTCTCCACTCTTGACGTTGTACCTAATGTTGGTCAACCTGTGACATTGCTTACCGTCTTCGTTGTCCGCGAGGATGCGTTTAGTCTTTATGGCTTCGCAACCGAAGGCGAGCGCGAGGCATTCAAGCTCTTGACATCAATTCAAGGGATAGGGGGCAGGATAGCACTCGGGATACTCTCGGCGACGAGCATAGCTGAGTTTCAGCGAGCCGTGCTTCAGAACAATCTTCATGCCCTGATGCGACTCCCCGGCATCGGCAAGAAAACTGCAGAACGCCTTGTTGTCGAGTTGCGAGATAAGGTGATTGCCGTTCCAACTGACGGCTTGCCATTGTCGAGCGGACTCTCGCAATCAACCCAGGATGCCATCGACGCACTCCAGGCCTTGGGGTATACGCGTGTTGCTGCAGAAAAAGCCGTAAAGGCCGTCGTGTCATCGCCAGACTATTCCACCACGCAATCAAGCGAAGAGATCATCCGTCTAGCACTCCGCATGCAGCAGTAAGCTGAATTCCATGAGACCCTTGTTGATCATACCGGCAATAGACCTGACAGGTGGACATTGTGCGCGGTGCATCCTTGGTGAGCCGGGTACGGAATTGCTGTACCAGGATTTCAGTGATAAACCCGTTCAACTCGCAAAGCTCTGGCGACGAGAGAATGCCAAGTGCATCCACGTTACCGACACCGATTCCTTTGCTGGTAGGGACGACTCAGCAACGTTGGAAACAGCACTACAAATGCAACGCTCGATCGACATACCTATCGAGCTTGTGACGTTGCAGCGTGATGTTGCCGTGCTCCGTGAACTGCTCAACGCCGGAATCTATCGTGTTGCGGCTAATGCAATCCTTCAGAGCAATCCCGACGGTGCAAGGCAGCTCATTGCAGAGTTCGGTAACAACCGCCTCTGCTTTGGCGTACGCGCTCACGCCGGAATCGTCGAAATGGACCATGGCGAAACCATGTCCGACGTAGACATGATCAAGCTCATTCACACCCTTGGGGGTGTACGAGTGATCTACTCCGAAAAGGATTGGGAGGGGGCGCTGTCCGGACAAGACATTAACATCGTTCAGCGCGTAGCGGCATCAGCTCCAGTACGCTTTACCATGGCTGGTGGCATTGCCTCACCACAGCAATTGTGGGAGTTACAGCGAAGTGCACCAAGGAATGTGGACAGTGTGGTCATCGGAAGGGCTCTCTACGAAAACCGTTTTCCCTGTCAGCACATCTGGCGTATAGCCGAAGCCAAGCTAGAGCCAAGTATTCAAACGCAAAACGACGACGGCGTGCAGAGTACGATTAGTGGCCTCTAGAGCGTAATTGATCGACCAGAACAACGGATGGCAATGTTGCTAGCCTATCGCTATCGAAGTGCGTAGACGATACCGGCTTGAACACCAAACATGCTGATCTGATCGAACGTATAGGTGCGGAACCACCTTCCAGAAACATCGGCGTCCATAACCTCGGAGATCGGTACGAGGATCCCAGCCGTGACGCCAACACTCAGACTTACCTCATTCAACCCATCAATCTTGATCGGCTGGTTGGCCACGACCTCATCGGCAAAGATCAACCCCATCCCGGCATCTACGCTCACGTATGGTTCGATGGAATTCGATCGAAGGCGATACATCGTTGTTGCGTAAATGCCAACGTGTGTGAGGCCGTAGTCTGAATAGTCATAGGCCGCCGTTTTTCCGAGCGTCATCCTTGTCCACGTACCCTTCACACCAACATGCATCTGTGTCCTGACCCGATACAGATAACCCAACGACAGTCCGAGTGAGGCATTGGCACCGGTACTATCGGCTAGCTCACCCTGTGGCCAGGCATAGCTGAGAGCGCCTGCAAAAAAATGGTGTGGCGTGGCAGCACGGGCGGTCTCTTGACCAACGCACCATGTACACAGCAGAACGGTAAGTATTGCCAGGGTTGAACGCATCATACCCAAACATACAGAATTGGTTTCATCGTATGTTTGCTTGGTTTACAACGACATTGCGAATCGGAGTATCATGCCCCTGATTTACATCGACGGCAAACAGTATGAGGCCCAGGCCGGGCAATCAATCATCGAAGCTGCAATGCAGCACGGTATTGTCATACCGCACTTCTGCTGGCATCCAGCGCTTTCTGTAGCGGGGAACTGTCGGATGTGCCTTGTAAACGTAGGCACGCATAAGAAGGATCAAGACGGCAATCTTCTATATGACGAAGGTGGTGCACCACAGGTAAACTGGATCCCGAAGATGCAGATTGCCTGTGCAACGCCTGTGGCAGAAGGAATGGTTGTTGATCTAGCCAGCAACAAGACGGAAGATGTGCAGAATGCCGTGATGGAGTTCTTGCTGATCAACCACCCGCTGGACTGTCCGATTTGTGACGAGGCGGGTCAGTGCAAGCTTCAAGAGTATGCCTTCACCCACAGCACCGGTAAGAGTCGATTCGACGAAGAAAAAACACACAAGCCAAAGCGTGTGGAGTTTGGTCCAAACGTCATGTTTGACGGCGATCGTTGCATTGCCTGTTCACGCTGCATTCGGTTTGCTAGTGAGGTCGCCAAACAACCAGCTCTCACGTTTGTCCAGCGTGGTGATCGGGTGACGATTCAGACGTTCCCCGGAACGAAATTCGACAATCCATACTCGATGAATGTGATTGACATTTGTCCGGTTGGTGCCTTGACGAGCATTGATTTCCGCTTCAGAGCTCGCGTATGGGAAATGAGCTTCACGGATAGCGTTTGCCCAGGCTGCGCTCGTGGTTGCAACATCAAGGTAGGCGTCATGAACAACCAGGTTCTACGCCTTGAACCACGCACCAATCCACACGTCAACGGCTACTGGATGTGCGACCCAGGAAGACTCACGACGCCAGGCATCGTCAACAATGCCCGTGTTATGGAGCCCCTTATCCGCCGAAACGGCATGCTGGAAACGGCAACATGGGACGAAGCAACGACGGCCGCCGCAGAGTTGCTGCGTGGCGTGCAGCCAAGCAAGATCATGGTGCTTGGTAGTGCCTTGGCAACGAACGAGGACAACTATGCCTTGGCGCGGTTTGCTCACGAGGTGCTGAAGACGCAGAATGTCGACATGATCAAGCATATCGATCAAACGTTTGCCGACGATATGCTTCGTGTGAGCGAGACGGCACCAAATGCCATCGGTGCACACAGCGTGGGCATTGCTCCAGGGAATGGTGGACATACCGTGGATGCGCTCACCGATCGTATTGCACGTGGTGATGTAAAGGCCGTCATCGTGATGGCCGATTCAGCCGAGAATCACAGCGAAGCCCTTGCCGCCGCCCTCGCTGGCGTCGACACCGTGATCGCCATCACGCCTCACATGTCCGTTACTGCTCAGTCAGCTGCCGTGGTACTACCAATGTCGACCTTTGCAGAAACCGAAGGCACATTCACCAACCTCACCCATCGTGTACAGCACTTTAAGCCAGCCGTTGCTACCGTTGAAACGGCACGGTACATGGGCATGAAGATGAGTCGTTGGGACAAGTATGGCTCCCATAACGACCGTTGGAACAAGGGCGAGAGAAGAAATTGCAGGTCAGGATGGCACATCATCCAGGATCTTGCAACGGCCTTGGGTGCCTCGTGGGGCTTTGGCTCAAGCAAGGAGGTGTTTGACCACCTTGCACAACACGTTGCTCCGTTCAAAGGACTCAGCTATGAGGGAATGGATAAGGGGCTAGGTCAGACGCTTGGTAGCAATGGTCACGGTGACGAAACGCCGGTGATCTATGAGAGTTTTACAATGAAACCGCAGTAGGGAATACAACGCATGGACTGGATACAACTCGCCATCATTCTCATACAGGCAGGCATCCTGGTAAACATGATGCTCATTGGTGCTGCATACATGGTTCTTGCCGAACGGAAAATCGCTGCTTGGATTCAGAACCGAATCGGACCCAATAGGGTGGGCCCATGGGGGATGCTGCAATCATTTGCCGATGTGTTCAAGCTCTACCTCAAGGAGGACATCGTCCCCCTTGCAGCATCAAGACAGTTTCATGCCCTTGCTCCTGTGATTGCGATTGGCGTAGCCATTACGGTGTATGCCATTATTCCATGGAGCGGACCCTTCGTTACCATTGATGGTGTGAAGTATGGTCTTGCCATGGCACCGGACATGAACGTGGCACTCTTGATCGTGCTGGCCATGACGTCGGTAGGCGTCTATGGCGTTGCTCTTGCAGGCTGGTCTTCAAATAGCAAGTATTCATTGCTTGGCGGACTCCGTTCGGCGGCCCAGATGATTTCCTATGAGTTGGCAATGGGTCTGTCGGTAGTAGCAGTAGTTCTGGTTAGCGGGTCGCTGAGTCTTGTTGGAATCATTGATGCGCAGATTGCCAATGGTTGGAACGTCTTCTATCAACCACTCGGCATCATCATCTTCTTGATCTCTGCCTTTGCGGAAACCAACCGGGCACCGTTCGACCTGCCTGAGGCAGAACCAGAACTTGTTGGTGGTTACCATACCGAGTACAGCGGCATGAAGTTCGGCCTACTCTACCTAGCGGAGTATGCCAACATTCTTGCTTCCAGTGCCATCATTGCAACGATCTATTTGGGCGGCTGGGACATCCTGCCGTTTGTTGACGAAGCAAGCTTGTTAGGACTTGATCCTACGTCGGTTCCAATGGTTCTGATCGGACACGTTGTCTTCTTGTCGAAAGCACTGTTGTTCGTATTCATCTTCATGTGGGTGCGTTGGACGCTTCCACGTTTCAGGTACGACCAACTCATGAATCTTGGCTGGAAGATCCTCCTACCACTGGCCTTGGCTAACATTGCCATTACAGGAATTGTGTTGCTACTCATCGGATAAATCATGGCGAACATCAAAGAGAACATCGAGTCACAACGACTAAACTTCTGGGAAAGAATTTACCTGCCGGAGATTGCCAGGGGGCTTGGACTCTCGCTTAGGCAGATGTTTAGACCAAAGTTTACACGCCAGTACCCCGAGGAGCGGTGGACGCCTGAAGGATCATACCGTGGCAGACCAGTGTTGGTCTTGGAAGACGATGGCGAACGTTGCGTTGCCTGTGGCTTGTGCGCACGGGTATGTCCACCACTTGCCATCGAAGTTCGTGCAGCCGAGACCGAACGTGAGAAGGAACGGTATCCCGAAAAGTTCGAAATCAACATGTTGCGCTGCATCTTCTGCGGCTTCTGCGAAGAAGTCTGTCCAGAAGAAGCCATTGTCATGAGCAAGGACTACGAACTGGTCTTTGGCTCACAGCCAGAGGGCATCCTTGGTATGGACAAGCTCCTGGTTCCGGTAAGTCAGTTGCAGGAGCGCCTAGAGTTCTTGCGTCAGTGGCGCTAATGCACCGCTGATTTGCGCCTTGCGTTGAATCGGTTGTTGTGAAATGAGCTAGACTAGCTTTGCCCGATTTCGCGTAGCAAGGCCTGACGTTCAATTTCCAGTTGTCGGATCTTCCGCTCGATCGAGTCCAGCTCTTCGGGCATTGAATCAATTTCAATACGCAGTTTCGATGCGGCCTCGTCAACAAGGTCAATGGCCTTGTCAGGCAGGAACCGGTCCGTGATGTACCGACTACTCAGTTGCGCTGCGGCAACGATGGCTGCATCGGTAATCCGCACGCCATGATGCACCTCGTAGCGTTCCTTGAGTCCGCGCAAGATGCTGATGGTATCGTCAATCGTTGGTTCGGCAACAAACACCTTCTGGAACCGGCGCTCCAGTGCGGGGTCCTTTTCGATGTGCTGACGGTACTCGTCGAGCGTTGTCGCACCAATGGCACGGAGCTCGCCACGGGCTAACGCTGGCTTGAGGATGTTGGCAGCATCCATGGCACCTTGTGTGGCACCGGCACCGACCAAGGTATGAAGCTCGTCGATGAACAGGATGAATTCTCCGTTACTGTCGGCAACTTCCTTGATGACTGCCTTGAGGCGCTCTTCGAATTGACCTCGGTATTGCGTCCCGGCAATCAGTGCTCCCATGTCAAGGGCAAACACCGTCTTTGTCCGCAATGACTCAGGTACATCTTGCGACACAATGCGCTGGGCAATGCCTTCTACGATTGCCGTCTTTCCGACGCCGGGCTCTCCGATGAGTACGGGGTTGTTCTTGGTTCGGCGTGAAAGCACCTGAAGCACCCGCCTGATCTCGTCCTCCCTGCCAATTACCGGATCGATCTTTCCCTTCGTGGCTTCTGCATTCAGATTGCGTGCATACTTCTGGAGCGACTGGTAGGCATCTTCGGGGTTTTGACTGGTGACCCGTTGATTCCCTCTAATCTCCGCAAGAACCTTGAGGATGTTGTCCTTGGTTATTCCCTGGTCCTTAAGCAACGTCCCAGCGGACGATCGGTGTTCTGCCAGTGCGATGAGCAGGTGTTCGGTTGATACGAACTCATCCTTCAACTGCGATGCCTCCTTGAGGGCCAGTTGCAAGATGGCCTGTACGTCGGACCCCACGTGTGTACCAGCTACGCCAGCAACGGTAGGCATCTTTTCGATGCCTTCCTGGATCTTCTGACGCAGGTAGTTCATGTTCGCCCCAAGCTTGTTCAAGATTGGTGGAACAATGCCCGAGGCATCCTGCATGGTTGCCGAAAGCAGGTGGATGGGTTCGAGCGTCTGGTGGTTGGATTCGGTAGCAAGGTGTTGTGCCTGCTGTAGAGCTTCTTGTGCTTTTAGAGTGAGCTTGTTGATGTTCATCGTTAGTCCTTTGTTATAGGTGTAAAGACGAACGTATGTGCTGTTTATGGCTGTCCTACCAGGGTGCGGACGACCTCTTGGTACTGTGTCGGCTCGATATTCAAGGCGCCCTCCGCAGGGTGGTCGAAAGAGTAAATCAGAATCAGGATCGACGCGATCGTGGCTGCAACGGATGCGAACAACACTGCATGGACGGCTAGACTCAGTGGATCAAAGGCAACGAGGAAGAGGATCATGAAGAGACCGCCAGAAACTAGGATGACCCACATCATCGTGTTGATCTTCTCTCTCATCAGACCAAGCCGTTCCATACGTGCCTGCTGTAACACGTCGAACTTGTCAACCAACAACTGCTCTACCACTGAAACTGATGAGTCGCGCTGCACCAGAACCGTCAATGTTCTCCACATACTGTCGAGACTCGACTCCGAGTGCATCAGCGTCCGCGCATCATCGTCCCATTCCTTCGAAACCACATGCTCCGCATAGGTCCTCACCGAATGCTTGATCGCTGATGCTTCACTGCTGGAAAACATCGTGGTGATCCGTGCGATAGCCAGAAGAGCCGAAGCCTCCTTCTCGATTGCATGGTTAAGGTCAACATGTCGTTCAAGACCATTTACCGTAACCAGTCCTAGGACGATACCATACAGCACACCTGTATTCAGGTAAGCCGTGGATGACACCTCATGGGCCTTCCTAAGAGTTTCCTTCGACAAGGTGCGGCTAAGCCAGGAGCGGCAAAGGAGTCCTGCACCTGCCGAAAGCGCGGCAGTCACCAGAACAACTAGCCACCAGGGTAACAGTGAAAATATCATGAACTTCTACCTCTAATTGATGAGACTTCAACGAAGCTTCGAGATAGGGGAATGGTAGAACCAACAATGATGGATAGGCCTACCAGTACAGGAGTATGGTCGGGTGACTCCGACGGTATTGCACTACTGATTTGCCGACGTATTGCTGTGGTCAGAGTCAATCCTACAAGTCAACACGAGTCAACAAGATGTCAACACGATAAAGATGCAGAAGAAAAGTCTCACATCAATTTGTCAGAGCGGATATTTTCGCGGGATGACCTTTACGCCAAAGCACGACCGTTTCAGGGAAGTGATCCTCAAGCACCTGGAACGTCAGGAATTCATGAAGCACATCGGTTGTACGCTCACGACGATCGAACCGGGCTATGTAGAAGCAGTCATCGACTTACAGCAACACCACCAACAACAGATAGGCCTTGTTCACGGTGGAGTCACCGCCACCATTGCCGATGTAGCTGCCGGCTTTGCCGGCTTCACGCTAGTAGGCGAGCATGAGCACACCGTAACGGCAGAGATCAAGGTCAGCTACCTCGCGAAAGCCGTTGGTAGCCGACTCCGTGCCGTAGGACGTGTGGTTAAGGCCGGACGCATGATGCACTTTTGTGAAGCCGACGTGTATTGTGAGGTGGAAGGGGGCTCTGAAGTACTCGTTGCCCGCGCAACCACGACCATGGCCGTAATCACGCCGTCCAAAGCCCCCTAACATTCTTTGCTTGAACCTGCCAATGCCTCTCGGCATTGCTTGAAGCTAACGAGCACGTGCTACCAACCATTAGCTAGCATCATCAGGTACCGATCACCATACTGATCATCTGTTCACAATCACCAGCGGGGTAGCTCCGTCATGGTGAACTGTTTCATTACTAAAGAACACTATGCCGCGAATACTCTGGGTCGACGACGAGATTGAGCTCCTCAAACCACACCTGATTCTTCTTGAGCAGCGTGGCTACGAGGTGCAGACAGCCACGAACGGTGAAGATGCAATCGAGCTGGCGCAGGAGACGCGGTATGATCTTGTGTTCCTGGACGAGATGATGATGGGCATCAGCGGGTTGGAAACACTCTCTGTCCTTAAGGACATTGATGCGTCCGTGCCAGTAGTCATGGTGACCAAGAACGAGCAGGAATCGCTCATGGAAGAAGCCATCGGCAGGAAGATCGACGACTACCTTACCAAGCCAGTGAACCCGACGCAAGTTCTTGCTGCCTGCAAGAAGTTCCTCGAAACACGGCGCATTACCGAGTCCAAGATCACGCAGGACTTTCACCAACAGTACAGCGTCATCTCACGTCGGCTCCTTGACAAAATGGATTGGGCAGAGTGGTTGGACGTGTACTTGAAGTTGGTTGGTGGAAGCATCGAGCTGGATTCGCATCCCGACATGGGACTTGAGCAATCCCTACGTGATCAGTGGAAGGAATGCAATGCAGAGTTCTGCAAGTTCATCGAGTCGGAATATCAAGGTTGGCTCGCCGACAGACGTCAGCGCGAGCCCGACATGCCTCTGCTTTCACCACACGTACTCGATCAATGGCTTGTGCCGCACCTTTCAAATGGAAAGCCTACGTTCTTCATCGTCGTAGACTGCATGCGAATGGATCAGTGGATGGTCATGGAAGAATACATCCGCCCATTGTTCAACATTCAGCGTGACTATTACTGCGGCATCCTTCCAACGGCTACGCCATACGCACGCAATGCCATCTTTGCCGGCTTGTACCCAACGGAAATCAACAAGCACTATCCTCAGTATGCTATTGACGAACGGGGCAACGACGAGCATACGTTGAATCGGCATGAGAAGGATCTTCTTGCCCTGTTCCTGCAGAGGAAGCGGATCACACTCAAGAACGACTTGCAGTACATCAAGATCATCGACACGGAGTTCGGGAAGCGGATTGAAGCCGACATCCTTCGGTATGCTCGACATCACCTCACGGCCATTGTCATCAATGCCGTGGATATGATTGCTCACTCACGCTCCGACTATCCAATCCTGAAGGAGATTGCACCCGACGAGAGTGCCTACCGTACGCTTACCCGTAGCTGGTTCCTGCATAGCTCGTTCTATGGCATTTTGCGGACCCTTGCCACCGTGCCAGACGTGCAGATCGTGATCACTACCGACCACGGTAGCGTGCGCTGTCTACGTGGCAGCAAGGTCATCGGCGACCGTGAGACCACCACCAACCTTCGGTACAAGATTGGTCGGAACATCAAGGCTGATGAGCGCGAGGCACTCCTCGTAAAGAACTCCGAAACCTATCGAATTCCCGCACCCGGTGTGGCTACCACGTGTGTGATCGCAAAGGAAGATCGGTACTTTGTCTATCCCACCGACTACCACCACTACCTACAGAAGTATCGCGATTCATTCCAGCACGGAGGGATTTCACTGGAAGAAATGATCTTGCCGGTGATTACACTAAAGCCAAGATAGACAAGGATGTTAGGCTTGCCACCGTTTCCAATGATGTAGGAACTTTTGCCTCAATGCCGTATGGTTGTGCCGGTATTTTTCATGACCAACGGCTGAAAGATGAACGAAGAAGTTGTGCGTACCAATTCGCGCGATGAAACCATCCTACAAGGGGAGCAGTTTGCTGCCCGCCTGCTGAAGGGAGACCTGGTAGTCCTCTCCGGTGATCTCGGTGCAGGCAAGACTGAATTTGTAAAAGGCATCTGTCATTTTCTTGCTGTAGAAGACCTCGTAACCAGTCCAACCTTTACCATCATCAACCAATACAACGGCGAGATGCCGAGTGGTGATGCAGTAAAGGTCTATCATGTTGACCTCTACCGGATCGAGAAACCAGAGGAATTGCTGACCATTGGTTTCGACGACATGGTCTTTGCCCATGATGCCATCAAGCTCGTCGAATGGCCAGAGCAGGCGCAGCATCACCTTCCCGATACATACTGGCGTGTGCAAATCCAACAGGTTGATACTGATGATTCAGCACGTGATATTCACATCAGCAAGCATTCTACCATAGAAGCCAATCAACAACCGTAAGTTTGCATTCCCATCCTTTATTCACATAATTCATAGATCCCTATGCAGATCGCGAATCGCATTTCGCGTCTCGGAACAGAGACGGCATTTGTAGTTCTTCAGCGCGCTCGTGCCCTTGAAGCACAAGGCAAGAGCATTATACACCTGGAGATCGGTGAACCAGATTTCGATACACCGCAAAACATTATCGATGCTGGCAAGCAAGCGCTCGACAAGGGATTTACCCATTACGGTCCATCGGCTGGTCTGCCCGAAGCTCGGGCTGCCATTGCAGAGTACACGAATAAAACCCGTGGCTACAACCTTTGGGATGCAGACCACGTGGTGATTACTCCTGGGGCCAAGCCAATCATGTTCTTCGGCATGATGGCCGTGTTGAATGAAGGCGACGAAGTCATCTACCCAAACCCAGGATTCCCGATTTACGAGTCCGTCATCAACTTCCTTGGTGCCAAGGCCGTGCCATTGCCTCTGCGCGAAGAGAACGAATTCCGCATGGATGTTGCCGACTTGGAAGCACGCATTACGTCGCGCACCAAGATGCTCATCATCAACACACCACAGAATCCTACCGGTGGTATCCTTACCAGGGAAGACCTGCAGCAGATTGCCGAGCTTGCCATCAAGCATGATCTGATGGTGTTGAGCGATGAGATCTATTCACAGATTACCTATGGTGACTTCAAGCATACGTCGATAACGGAGTTCGACGGAATGGCAGAGCGCACCATGATCCTGGATGGCTTCTCGAAGACCTTTGCAATGACTGGCTGGCGCCTCGGCTATGGCCTCTTCCCTAAGGATGTTGCCGCCGTAGTCTCCAAGCTTCAAACCAACAGCACAAGCTGTACTGCAAGCTTCACACAGATTGCTGGTATCGAAGCATTGAGCGATCGTACGTTGGACAGAGTAGACTACTTCGTTGACAAGTTCAAGGAGCGCCGTGACCTTATCGTTGAGCGCCTAAACCAGATTCCTGGCGTTCGCTGTCACCGTCCACACGGCGCATTCTACGTATTCCCGAACATTCAAGGTACTGGAAAGACCAGTGCCGAAATGGAACACTACCTGCTCAACGATGCTGGTGTTGCCTGCTTGTCGGGAACGGCCTTCGGTGCCTTTGGTGAAGGATTCATTCGACTCTCCTATGCTAACAGCGTAGAGAATATCGAAGAAGCCATGAAGCGGATGCAGACGGCCATCGAAAGACTGATGTAAGAGAGGAACTGGTTGGCACATGTTGGATGCATCCACTCTAACACGTGACTTACTCAAGGCTTTTCGTCTGAACGAAAATGTAGACAAAGCCGAAGGAATGCGAGCGTACATGCGCAACCAGTTTGTCTACTTCGGAATACCAGGTCCACTTAGAAACGAACTCCAACGCGATCTCATCGCCAACGTCTCCGATATCCATCAGGCGTTTGACGTTGCAGAAATGTTATGGGAACAGGAACAGCGGGAGTGTCAGTACACTGCCTGTGATGTGTTGGCACACATGGCAAGACGTAAGACAGTCCCGCTGTTCGATCCCGAGAACTTGCTTTGGCGGACACAACAATTGATCCGCAGTAAGTCTTGGTGGGACACCGTGGATGCTCTTGCACCGAACGTTGCGGGGGTGATCGTCAAACGATCGGACGTGTTGGACGTTGAAACCGTTGCCAGAGAGTGGATCGTTGATCGCGACTTCTGGATTCAGCGCTCGGCATTGTTGCTGCAGCTCAAGTACAAGGCCGACGCCAATGCAGATCTGTTGTTTGAACTGGTGTTGGCCGTTGCCCACAGCAATGAGTTCTTCCTACGAAAGGGAGCCGGCTGGGTCCTCCGAGAGTACAGTAAGACTAACCCAACGGCTGTGCGCGCGTTTGTTGATCAGAATCAACATGTTCTTAGCAGTCTCACCATTCGTGAGGGGACCAAGTACTGCTAGGCGCTGGCCCGATGTTGCTTTACAGCTATTTCGCACCAATCTTCGATGCTTCGATGATCTGCCGCGCCGTGATGGTGGTGGCACAGCGGAAGTGTCCTTGTGGACATGACGTGCGTCCATGTATGCCGCAGGGTCGGCACGCCAACGGCTCTGGTGTTTCGACAATGCTGGATTGATCACTAAGCGGACCAAAGCCAAACGCTGGTATCGTGCTGCAGAAAATGGCCGTAACGGGAGCATTCATTGCCGAAGCCATGTGCAAGGTTGCAGAGTCGTTCACAAACGTCATCCGAGCACCACTGATGAGAGCAGCACTTTGAAGCACCGACAATCTGCCTGCAAGAGAGACAACGGCTGTTGCACGTGATTCACGAGCTATGTATTCGCAAGCTTCAACATCGGCTGGTCCACCAAGCAGATAAACAGGCATGCCCAACTCCCGAATCAGGTCAATCCATTGCGATGCAGGGTATTGTTTGGTAAACCAAACTGACGTTGGAGCAATACACACGTATGGTTGATGTTGGTAGGGGGCTATGTAATCGTATTCAGTCTGGTGTGGATACAACCGAGGTGGGGCTGGCTTCCCTGGCACAAGGTGAGCAATGAGTTCGTGATTCCGCTCAACCTCATGAACACCATCCATCCTGTGGACATGTCTACGTGTGAAGAAGATGCTGAGCGGATTCTGCTTGAAGCCAATAGTCTGTGAAGCACCTGACCGAATGGTAATCCAGCCACTACGGGCATGACGCTGGAGGTTGACGACGTGAGTGTAGTGCTGGTCTCGGATGTGTGCAATGAGTGGCCGAATCGAGCCGTTCTGCTTGTCCCATGCAATCACATGATCAATGAACGGATGATTCGTGAACAACTCTGCATTGCTGGCACGTACGAGCATGTGTGGGTGAGCGCACACGCCTGACGCATGCAGCGTCTCTGCAACACTAGTTGCCAGGATTGCATCGCCTAGGAAGGCCGGTTGAACGATGAGGACCTTCACACGTGTCCAGCAGGATGGGTGAGTGGCTCAAGGTGCGTAATCACATCGGCATTCTCATAACCGATTGCCGTAGCGACCACGTGTTCTGCCTGCGTTGCCAGGGCATGTGCTCGTTGAATTGGCATGTCGTCCGGAAACTGCAGATGGAAGTCGAGATGTGGAAGCGAACCAGACATTCGCAATCGAAGACGATGGTAGCGAATGTTGTGCTGTGCACCAAATTCCTGCAACGCAGCATGTGCCTTTGCCTCAAGGTCAGGGTCAGTCCTGTCCATCAATCCCATTGCGGCAATGCGCAACAACTTGCCCCCTTCACGAAGGATGTTTGCACCGAACACAATTGCGAGTATCGGGTCAAGAATCAGAATGTTGGTAGACCAGGCAAGGAGGAGACCGATAACGGCCCCGGCACTTGTCCACGCATCCGTCAGCACGTGCTTGCCATTGGCTTCGACAAGGACGCTGCGCTTGCGTTTTCCTACTCGCACAAGGTAGAAGCCTAGCACGGCATTGATACCACCGGCAACGGCAGTGATGGCTAGGCCAACATCAACCTGTTCGAGCTTGGGTCCTTCAACGATGCGCTGCACGGCCGAAACCACGATGACGATTGCAGCAATACAAATCAACGCTCCTTCGGTTCCAGCGCTGATGAGGGCAATCTTCTGATGTCCGTAGTGGTGGTCATCATCGGGTGGTTGCATGGCTACGCGCAATGCATACCAGGCAAACCAGACGGCGATAATGTGGACGACGCTTTCGGCAGCATCACTAAAAATCACACTTGAGCCGGTGATCAAATAGGCCCACCATTTAGCAGCAAGCATCAGCACGCCAGCTCCAAGCGAAATGCTTGTGGCACGACGTAGCTCGGGATATGTCTTGCTCGTGTTCACCTACAAAGCTATGTGAGTTGCATCACATACTTTGGTGATGCGGAGGGGGAGCTTTGCACATCAACATTCATTTCATGGAAGGGGTACATGCTATGAAGGTCAACCTTGGATCAATTGACAGACTTGTACGAGTGTTGCTTGCCATCGTTATCGGCATTACCATTTTCAACGGCAGTCTCACAGGCGTGTGGGCATGGGTGCTTGGGGCATTCGGCGTTGTGCTCTTGCTTACCTCGACGGTGAGCCGATGTCCGATTTACTTTATGCTTGGCATGAGTACTGCCAAGAAGGCCAAGTAGTAAGACCCAGTTGACTTGACCCCGTTGTTAGCAGTCATTACTGACCTCATTATCAACGATCATTACAAAGAAGCAAGGCCATCATTCCAGAATTGGAATGATGGCCTACGTAAACGTCTAACTCGGAACAGAGAGTATCGACCGGGTGGTTACGGGTAGAAACGTAATCCTACAGCTGCATCAAAGCCAGCCCCAAAGCCGGGCATGATACCGATGTTCTCACCGATTTCGGCAAAGATCTCCAACGGTGAGTTCTTTGGGATGATGTTAAGTCCAGCCACAACCCGTACGCCAAGCCCCATCTCATTGTCGCGATAGTACCAGTCATCATCCTTGCTCTTTCGCCAGAGGCTCGACGGACCATCAAAGCCAAGGCTTACGCCAGGTCCTGCATAGAGCTTGAGGATGGGCGACGAGAACGTATCAAAATGCCACAGGTAGTCAACCTGGATTCGTGGTGAACCAAAGTACGATGCCCCAAGGTCGAAGACCAGAGAATTTTCCTTATTAAGCCACAGCTTGGCCGTAAGACCTGACGGTTCGCCCAACATCAAACCAAAACCGAAACTCTTGGATTTTGGACCTTGAGCGTGAGCAGGAACCGATGTGAACACTATGGTTCCCAGAATCAGAATCGGTATAAACCATCGAACGAAACGTAGCATACAGGCCTCGATTACGTGTTAAGTGTTTTCAAAAACTCTGCATTACTCTTTGTGGCACGCATACGTTCCAAGAGCGTTTCCATTGCCTCAATTGGAGGATCGTCGCCCAACACCTTACGTAGAATCCAGACCTTGTTGAGTTCTTCTTGCGTCATCAACAATTCTTCACGGCGGGTTCCACTTCTGTTCACATCGATAGCCGGATAGATCCGCCTGTCGGCAATCTTCCGATCAAGCACCAACTCCATGTTACCGGTACCCTTGAACTCTTCAAAGATCACTTCGTCCATCCGTGAGTTCGTCTCTACCAGCGCCGTTGCAATAATCGTTAGAGAGCCCCCTTCCTCTACATTCCGTGCTGCGCCGAAAAATCGCTTTGGCCTGTGAAGGGCATTGGCATCGACGCCGCCGGAGAGGAGTTTGCCACTCTGGGGGACAACGGTGTTGTGTGCGCGTGCAAGACGTGTAATGGAGTCCAGAAGGATCACAACGTCCTGTTTGGCTTCGACTAGACGTTTGCTCTTTTCGAGCACCATGTCGGCAACCTGTACGTGTCGCTCAGGCGGTTCGTCGAACGTCGATGCCACCACTTCGGCAGCAACCGACCGTTGCATGTCGGTCACCTCTTCTGGACGTTCGTCGATAAGCAATACAATGAGCTTGACCTCTGGATGGTTGCGTGCGATGGCATTGGCAATCTTCTGGAGAAGGATGGTCTTGCCCGCCTTTGGTGGACTTACAATCAGGCCACGCTGCCCCTTGCCGATTGGACTCACAAGGTCGATCACTCGTGTGCTGAATTCATTATGCGTTGTTTCCAGCGTAAGCCGTGATTGCGGATACAGTGGTGTAAGATTCTCAAACAACACTCGTTCACGCGTCTCGACGTACGTTTCGTAGTTGATGCTGTCAACCCGCACAAGAGCAAAGAAGCGCTCACCGTCACGGGGCTGACGCACGAAAGCCTTCACGGTGTCGCCAGTGCGCAAACCATACTTGCGGACCTGAGATGGGCTCACATACACATCGTCATGCGACGGAAGGTAGTTGTAGCTGGCTGACCGCAAGAATCCGTAGCCGTCGGGCAACACCTCTACAACACCCACGCTGATGGTGGTGCTTTCACGGTGTGTTTCCTTTAGCTGCCGAGCATTCTCTGCTTCGACGATCTTGACGATCAGGTCCTGCTTACGTAAGTCACTGATCTGCTCCAGACCAAGCTGCTTGGCAATCTCCATGAGCTCTGCAATCTTCTTGCTCTTGAGCTCCGGGATGTTGATAACGATTGCCGGTGTTTCGGGTGTTTCAACGTCAGGTGTTTCCTGATACTCTCGTTGTTCACGAGGCCGTTGATCACGATAGTCACGTCCGCGGTGTCCGCGAAAGTCTCGCCCGCGGTTACCGCGCTGCGAATATTGGCGTTGTGCCATGCGTACTCGACGCTAGTTGAAAAAATAGAGGGAGTCCAGCGTATGGTAGATACCGCACAATAAGGAATGCGGAAACGTTAGGTAAAGGGCTTACCAGTAAGTGGACTACGCGAAAATGTGACGGAAACAATCAACGTGCAAATTCTTTTGTGTTGCTCACTCGCTGCGGAGGTGTCACAAAAGGTCGGTACATGCCCACCTAGGTGTGTGATGGCGAGTAGAATTTTCCATACAAGCACAGTCGCCTTAACAAACACAGTGACAAACACAGTGGCAAACACAGTGGCATTCATCATGGTATTCATCGTACTGGCAAGCGCACCAGCGATGGCACAAGGCCGACATCTTGTGGTCAGCGCTGCGGCAGGGGGCTATGTATCTGTAGGTGATCTGGCTGGACACGTCGGACTGCGTCCGCCTAGCCTTAAGCCCGTTGCTGGCAGACCTCACCAAGGCGTGACTAGTCCTAGGGTCGACAACGTCGTTGTTAACCGCGGTACCGCCTGGTTCATTCCGAACATGTACCTTGGTACGTACCGACGGCGCGGTGGGACAGGTGATTCAACGGTACTGACCCTCCGCGCGTCGATTCAGAGTCTTACGGGCCAGCAAGTCAAGTCCGCTGTTGAACTGGAGGTGGGAGAGTCTGGGGTGACGTTAACACTAGGGGCTGTTCTTGCCAACGGATTGTATGTAGTGTTGTTCAACGACTCGCAAGGATTGCATCATGCCGTTACGGTGCTGCAGCAGGATGGTTGACGTGTTGGGGGGACGTGGACTTGACGACGGATAGCGTAATTCATGTGACGTGTCTGGACGACAAACACTGGTTTATACGGGCTTCCCTGGGCCAGAATACCCGTATTTTTGTCAGATGAAACACGTTCTTCTTATCGGTCTACTCGGTGCAGTAACCGTCAGTGCACAACCACGATTTGAGCAACCACGTGTGGCAACTCCACGCGGACACAATCGCATTTCGGCGAGTTCGATGGAAGACGCAATGGTTGCACCGGAAAAGATCTTTCGATTGGATCTGTCCGGACAAACAACTGGGATCCCGTCCAACCTGGCTGACCTTGTGAATTTGAGAGAGTTGCGGTTAGCCTCGTGCAACCTGTCGAATCTTCCCTCGGCCTTAGCCGCATGTAAGAACCTGGAAGTCCTTGATCTTTCCAACAATGGCTTTACCAGCATCCCCGCGGTGTTAGCCGAGTTGCCCAACCTGCGGGTACTGGATGTTTCTAACAATCCATTGACGAATCTTGAACCCCTTGCCAACTGCCAGGGTTTGCAAACGCTGCATATCAAGAACTGTGGTTTGCAGTCAATCCCAAGTTCCGTGGCCTCCAACCCATCAATTCAAGAGATACATGCCAGTGGCAACAAGCTCACGAGTTTGCCATCAAGTCTGCAACAGTGCAAGTCACTGCGTGGTTTGATGCTACAGTACAATGCCTTTACCACCGTTCCCGAGGTGATCAGTTCTATTGGATCACTGCGTGATCTGGATCTCTCTGGCAACAAGCTCACCAGCTTACCCAGCACACTGTTAAGTAAGGACGGACTCGTTTCGCTCAATGTGAATGGAAACGCGCTGACATCACTTCCCACGTCGATGGCCTGCTCCACACTGCGTTCGTTGGATGCCGACTCGAATGCCATCACGGTCATCCCGAGCAGCATAGGTAAGCTTACCTCACTTGAGCGTCTCTCGCTCATCCACAACAAGCTTTCGACGGTCCCCAAGGAGATTGGGCAGTGTAAGCAGCTGGCGTTGTTGAACCTTTCTGCTAACGCCATCACCTCCTTACCCGTAGCAGAGTTAGCCTCGTTACCAGCACTCATGTGGCTGCGTATTGCGAACGAACAACCGGCGCTAAACGCAGATGGGACGCCGCGTTCGACAACACCTGCACCGTCGGGTGCAAAAAAACCGTAAATTCGTAGCTCGCACGGCGGGTGTAGCTCAGTTGGTAGAGCCCCAGATTGTGGCTCTGGTTGTCGCGGGTTCGAGCCCCGTCACTCGCCCCAATGCGTAAAACGTCATGAACATTGTTCATGGCGTTTTTTCTTTTTGATCGCAACAGTGGGTTGGGTCGAACCTGCAATTCACCTTCAAAAGGCATAGATTCGTTCGTTGCATGGTCACCTTTGTTCTCCATACCCACCTGCCACACGTGCTGCATCATGGTACGTGGCCGCACGGTAGCGACTGGCTCTGTGAAGCCGTGGCGGAGTGCTATGTGCCCATCCTCAATGCTTGTCATAGACTGTTAGCGGATGGGATTCGACCGGGCATTACGTTCGACATTTCACCAGTTCTGTGTGAGCAACTCGCACATCCGGACTTCCCAGCGGTGTTCACAACGTACTGTGAAGAGCACATTGCCCTTGCCAAAGGTGATGCTCTCCACTTTGAGAAAGAGAAGAACAGCGAGTTTGCGAAGCTGTCGGAGCAGTGGGCTACGTGGTATGCAGACAGACTCGAAGACTTTCGGGACACGTACCAGACCAGTATCGTCGGGGCCTTGAAATCCCTACAGGACAGTGGAGCCATCGAAGTCCTTACCTGTGGCGTTACCCACGGTTACTTACCCTTACTGGCCGAAGATGCAAGTGTCGACCTACAGGTTCGGCTTGCCGTAGAGAACTATCAACGACACTTTGGTCGAAGTCCACGTGGCATTTGGCTCCCAGAGTGTGCATACCGTCCGGCCTATCCTTGGCGTACCTATCTGCCGGTAGCCGCCTATGCTGTTGCTCGAATGAGGGATGGCATTGAGCAGGTGTTGAGTCGGTACAACCTGGAGTATTTCATTACCGACGAAGGGGCGTTGCAACAAAGCACACCGTTAGGTGTCGAAACGCCGAACGGTAGGGTAGCCCTGTCAGAAACGTACGGAGAGGCACGCAAACAACTTGAAGCACGCAGTGTGTACCAAGTGTACCGTGCTGGTGGAAACGATCATCAAGAGTCGGTTGCCTTCTTCACGCGAAATCAGAAGATTGCCTTGCAGGTGTGGAGTGGGGATACGGGGTATCCAGGTGATCCAGACTATTTGGACTTTCACAAGAAGTTCTTCAGGTCGGCCCTGCGGTATTGGCGTGTTACGGATAACAAGGCCGACATGCAGTACAAGCAGTCATACGTTTCGGAGTGGGCAGAGCATAAGGCCATCGAGCATGCAAAGCATTTTTCGGATATCCTTGAAGTCACGGGCAGGTATCACCTTGGTGAGTCAGAGCAACTACCGACCATCTGTCTGCCCTTTGATACCGAGCTCTTCGGGCATTGGTGGTTCGAGGGTCCGCTCTTCCTCGAACACGTCATCCGTAACATTCATGCATCGCACATTCTATCGACCTCTACCACATCGGAGAAGCTTGATCTCCTGAAGCCAACCATGGTTGTCGCACTACCTGAGAGTTCCTGGGGCAGAAACGGTAACCACGATGTGTGGATGAACCCTGATGTACAATGGACATGGGAGCGTGAGTACAAGCTGGAGAATCGTATGCGCATGCTGATGGAAAAGCATAAGCATGGTACATGGGACTCGCTGATGAAGCGACTTGTGCTTGCTGCCTTCCGTCAGATGCTGCTTGCACAAGCATCGGACTGGCAATTCCTCATTACCACGTTCTCCTCGCGCGAATACGCGGCAATGCGCTTCCACAACCATGCAACCGATGCGATGCAGCTTGCCGATGCAGCAGAGCGGTATGCGGTAAGTGGGGGCATCAGCGTAACGGACAGACAGGTACTCGAAGCGTGTGAAGAGCGTGACAGCGCCTTCCAGACAGAGCTGGAACACTATCTGTTCGGTGGCAGGATCAAAGAGTCAGGAAAGTCAGATACCAGTACCAAACATCATCAATAAATGGCATGAGCGCTGTACTCGAACAGTTACGTATTCATCAATGGTTGAAGAATCTGCTGGTCTTTGTGCCCTTGGTATTGGCCCATGAGTTTCAGAATACACAAAGCTTCGTTACAACCTTGCTGACGTTTGTGGTCTTCAGCGTAGTTGCCAGTGCAATGTACGTGATGAATGATCTGGCAGATGCGCGCCACGATGCACTACATCCTACCAAGAGACACCGTCCCATTGCCTCAGGTCGACTCTCACGAACGGTTGCACGGGCAATGCTCGTTACGCTTGTGCTTATTGCCGTCAGCATATGCACCATTGCCTTGCCGAAGGTCGTCTGGGTATGGCTTGCTGCCTACGTTGTGATGAACCTTGCCTACACCTACTGGCTAAAGAGCGTTGTGTTGATCGATGTGTTGTTGCTAAGTCTGTTCTACACGCTTCGTCTTCTTGCTGGCGCTGCTGCGGCTGACGTCGAGGCATCGCCGTGGCTTCTTGCGTTCTCGTTGTTTGTCTTTACGAGTCTTGCCTTTATGAAGCGTTATACCGAACTACTCGACAAGGGAGATTCTGAAGAGGTTATCTCAGGCAGAGGGTATCGACCAAGCGATGCTTCGATGATTGGCGTGTTGGGACCAGTGATGGGCGGAATAGCCGTCCTCGTGTTTGTCCTCTATCTGAACAGTCCAAGTGTTGTTGAATTGTACTCGAACCCCCGAATCCTTTGGCTGTTAACGCCGCTGATTTTGTATTGGGTGTCGTACATGTGGATGAAGGCGCATAGGGGAGAGATGCACGACGATCCAGTTGCGTTTATTCGCACGGATGTGCCATCGTATGTTGTGTGTGCGTTTTCTGCAGCCATTCTTGTGTGGGCTCAGTTGTCATGACGAGACTGATTGAAAGTTGGGGACGATACCCGCGGTGTACACCACGAGCAATTGCAACGCTTCCACAGGCATGTATCACGTCGGCTGAAACCATCGGAGAATACCTAGCCCCCTACCAGCCACCGTACTTGTCGTTCGGGTTGCAGCGCAGCTATGGTGACGTTGGCTTGAACGACGGCGGCACGATGATCGACACGTCGATGCTGACGGGAATCATTGCAGCCGACTTTGACACTGGAGTGATTACGGTTGCAGCGGGTACATCGCTTGATGCGATCATTCGCCAAGTAATACCACGTGGCTGGATGCTGCCGGTTGTGCCTGGTACGCGATGGATCACCGTCGGCGGAGCAATCGCCAACGATATTCACGGTAAGAACCATCACATAGCTGGATCGTTTGGTAATCATGTGCTGGAGATTGGCTTGTGGTGGAAGGGGGCATTCGACACGTGCTCAGCCGTTCATAATGCCGACGTGTTTAGGGCGACGATTGGTGGACTAGGGCTAACGGGATTGGTAGTCTGGGCAACCATACAACTCGAGAAGGTGCAGTCGTCCCTCCTGGACGTGTGGACAAGCAAGGTAACGCTCGATGCAATGGTGACGTCGTTGCACAGGGCAGACGCACGGTATCCGTACTCCGTTGCCTGGCTTGATGTACAACGACAGCGTGGTCTACTTCAGTTGGCAATGCCAAGCAACGTCAGCAATCACACTGTTCCTCCAAACCACAAGGTGAATGTGCCACGCTGTTCATCGTTGTTCGTAAATGATCTAACCGTGGGGATTGGCAACGTTGCATACTTCCATGCCTTAGCGATTCGATCGGGCAAGCAAACGACATCGATGACAAAGTTTTTCTTTCCGTTGGATGTCGTGAACAACTGGAATGTTGTGTACGGTAGAAGCGGATTTCTTCAGTACCAGTTCGTTGTTCCAAGCGATCAATGGGAGCGCTGCATTCATCAAGTGTTGAACGTACTTCGCACACATGGTGTGGCCTCGTATCTAGCTGTGGTCAAGACCTTTGGCACCGTTGCTTCGAAAGGCATCATGTCGTTCCCCATGCCAGGTGTTACCCTTGCCATGGATGTTCGTAACACCCCAACAGCACGGAAGGCGCTCGATGAGTGCGACGTGGTTGTTGCCGAAGCCGGTGGCAGGGTGTACCTTGCAAAGGATGCCAGGTTATCTCCAAAGGTGTTTGCGGACATGTATGGAGAGCAACTCAAGGAGTTCAGTCAGCATGTCGACCCGGCCTTCTCCAGCTCGTTGTGGCGTAGAGTGAATGGCTAAACCACTTCGGCGCAGACATCGATCACCACTCATTGCCCATCATTTAGACCACGCACTATGATTCGTAGATCAAAGGCCAGACCAAGAACAATGGTCATCATTGGAGCACTAAGTGCAATTGCCAAGGGCGTTGCACAGGAGTATGCAAAGGCCGGATCACGGTTCTTTCTCGTTGCAAGAAACGAGGAAGCGCTTCTTGAGCTTGCAAAGGAATTGCAGACGCTTGGGGCTGTACAATGTGTGGTCTACGTCGCAGATGTCCGCCAGCGTGATAGCCACGCTGATGTAGTCGAACGCTGTGTGGCAGACCTAGGCAGGATCGATGTTGTGCTTATTGCCCACGGGGTGTACCCTGATAGAGAGATTACTGCTGGCGATGTCGATATCATGCTCGATAGTTTCATGACCAATGCCGTGAGCACCATTTCGTACATGCATCGCTTTGGTGACGTGCTCAAGCAACAAGCACACGGCCTGCTTGCCGTACTGTCGAGCGTAGCTGGTGATAGAGGACGGCTGAAGAACTATCACTACGGCAGTGCGAAAGCTGCTGTTTCGGCCTATGCTTCGGGTCAGAGGGCAGAGCTTGCCGACCACAACGTGCGCGTCCTGACGATCAAGCCTGGTCCGGTTTCGACGCCAATGACCACACACACCGACATGCCCCTACAGGTATCCGTAAGTCGAGTAGTCCCCGATATCGTCCGCGGCATCGAGGAACAACGATGCGTCGTGTACACCCCATGGTATTGGAGGTGGATCATGCTCGTAGTACGCATGATTCCAGAGCGGTTGTTCATGAAACTTAAACGATAGGTAACGCTACGTCCCTTGCTGACCGTGCTAGACATCACAAGCTTTCAGCATAGCATCCCACGTCCTCCGAACAGCAAAAAGAAACGCTCGCCACACGGTAGTGTAGCGAGCGTGTATTGTTCTTGAGTAGGTAGCGAGCCTTTGAGAAGGCCAGTCACGTCCCTAGATCGCCGAGGCCTCGAAGTTCAGTGTAAGATCTACTGTACCTTCGATGTGAGTAGCACTAGCAGGACCCGTATTCATCGCACCATAGTCCACGCGAACGCAGAACTTCGGACGCTGAAGGATGAGCTTGACGGCCTCATCGGCACCCGATGATTTCGGGATAACCAGGGCTGTTCCACCAGCAGGACCGTACATGCCGGCCAACGACACATCGGTCAGGCCACCGATTTCGTACACCTGCGGGTCGTTGTAAATCGGATCGAACACCAGGTAAATCCGTACATAGGTAAACTTCTGGTCGGCTAGCGTTCCAGAGGTAAACACTGGATTAACAAGCTGGTCGATCAGTACCTTGAGTTCCTTGACCGTAGCCCCTTCAAACTGATCCTTGTTGTCAAGGTAATCCTTGTTCGTGCTCAGGTCGGCACAATCCTCATCCACGAATGGGATAACAGGGTTATCCGACTTGGGATGAATGGAAACCGTGATCGGGATCTTGAGCTTGGCTGCATTGGTAATGGCTTCGCAGCCACCGATGAACATGGCACATACCATGGCAATTGCCAATGGCAAAGCGAGCAGTCGTAGTCGTTGCCTCATTAAACCCTCCCAACAAATAGTGTATTAGCAGGCTTGTTAGATACAATTTACGTAGGGTTCAGTGCAAATCCTTGAGAACCAGCGTCGGGCTTCTTTTCTGGAGCTGGCTGTGCACTAGCCCGAACCTTTTCACGGAAGGCCGCAACATCCTTGACGATTGGGGGGAGTTCGCCACCGCCCATCAAGATGTCAAGTTCCTCGTTATCCAGGACTTCGCGCTCCAGGAGGGCTTTTGACAGCTTATGAAGCAAGTCGATGTTCTCCTGCATCAAGGATTCGGCCTTGTGCTCGCTCTCGACGATGATGCGCCGAACTTCCGAGTCGATAGCTCGGGCAGTTTCTTCGCTATGATCACGAGGTTGGGAGATTTCTCTACCTAAGAATACCTCGTCGTGCTGGGCGGCGTAGCGTACAGGACCAATCACGTCGCTCATACCGAATTCGCAAACCATCTTTCGTGCAATGGCTGTTGCTCGCTCCAGGTCATTCGAAGCGCCAGTGTTGAGCTGACTGAACACCACCTTTTCTGCGGCACGGCCAGCAAGGAGCACCACCAACCGTGAATGGAGTTGGTCGCGACTCATGGTATGCATTTCTTCGTTAGGCAGGTAACTGGTTACACCCAAGGCCCGTCCGCGTGGGATAATGGTCACCTTGTGTACGGTGTCGCTATGCGGCATGAGCTTGCCAGCAAGGGCATGACCAATCTCGTGGTAGGCGGTTGTTTCCTTCTCCTTTTCGCTCATGACCATGCTCTTGCGTTCAACGCCCATGAGCACCTTGTCCTTCGCATTCTCGAAGTCCCACATGGTAACCTCGACAGAATTCCTTCTGGCGGCTAGCAGTGCTGCTTCATTCACAAGGTTTGCCAGGTCGGCACCGCTCATCCCTGGTGTACCACGTGCAATGACTTCCAGGTCAACGTCCTTGGCTGTAGGTACCTTGCGAGTATGTACGGCCAGGATACCCTTCCTGCCCTGCATGTCTGGTCGGTCTACGACTACCTGCCTGTCGAATCTTCCAGGGCGGAGCAGGGCAGGGTCGAGAACGTCTGGACGGTTTGTTGCAGCAATGATGATGGTACCGCTGTTCTTTTCGAAGCCGTCCATCTCGACAAGGAGTTGGTTGAGTGTCTGTTCGCGCTCATCGTGTCCACCGCCCAGGCCCGCACCACGGTGACGTCCTACGGCATCGATCTCGTCGATAAACACAATACATGGTGAATTCTTCTTTGCCTGTTCAAACAGGTCCCGAACGCGGCTAGCGCCAACACCGACGAACATTTCGACGAAGTCAGCACCGCTGATGGAAAAGAACGGGACGCCTGCTTCGCCGGCAACGGCACGCGCAAGGAGGGTTTTGCCAGTGCCTGGAGGACCTAACAAGAGTACGCCTTGAGGAATCTTGCCACCAAGTCGTGTGAACTTGCCAGGGTCACGCAAGAAGTCAATGATCTCCTTTAACTCTTCCTTGGCTTCATCAGCGCCTGCCACATCTGCAAAGGTTACCTGAGTCTGACCGCCGGTGAGCATCTTGGCACGACTCTTCCCAAACGAGAAGATGCCCTTCGTGCCACCGCCACCCATCTGCATTCTGCGCGTGATGAGGATGAATGCCAACAACAACAGAATCCATGGAAGGAACTGAATAAGGCCTAGCCACCACGGGCTTTCACCGTCTTCATACTTCCAGTTGATGCCATTGGCCTTCCAGAATGCTTCAGTGTTCGAATCAACAACACCAAGCTTTGTGCGAATGGCCTTAACGTTCGCGACGGCCTTGCCATCGCGCTGCAACGTAATCGGTCGCTCTAGCTCGGCGTGGAACTCAAAATCGTTGAGTTGGGTTTTGGTAATTCGTGCAAACTTGATGTTACCACTTTGAACGGTTGCTAGGTATTCATTGTAGGTAAGGGGCCACTCTTGTACTTGTGGACCAGTCATCATCAAGCCTACAACAATGAGGCTGACCAAAATTGCGACCCAGATAAGCACGTTCCGGAGAACCTTGCTTACGGTCATATCATTGTCGTCGTCAGGGCGTTGCTGTTGAGCCATATTCAAGCGTTGTTATTGCGAAGGGTTTTCTTCAAGGAAACATTGGCGAAGGCCAAAGTGTGTCCGTAGACGATTGTTAGGGGAGCATCATGTATCGGAGGTTGAGTCGGCTAAATCATTCACTACCCAGATTGCGTCCAAATGCCGTCCATAGCCAGCGTAATCAAGGCCGTAACCAACTACAAACTCACGACCTATCTCCTTACCGACGTAGTCGATCTGAACTTCTCTGCGGTGCTCGTCGGGCTTGCTTAGCAGGGCAGCAACGGCCAGACTTGCAGGCTCATAGGTTGCAAGCCGTTTGATCAGTTCTCGAAGAGTATTGCCAGAGTCGACAATATCCTCCACAATCAGTACATGCTTGCCGCCAATGTCGGGCATGATGTCTTCTACGTCAACTGTACCACTACTGCGCATTGCAGCGCGATAGCTGGACGCCCGGAGCGTGTCGACTGTGAGAGGCACGTTGATGGCCCGCATCAAGTCGCATGCGAAGACCATAGCCCCCTTCAAAATCACCAGGAGGACGAGCTCCTTGTTTGCATAGTCCGTGTTGATTCGATGGGCAATCTGACCAACTAGGTCGGCAATGAGCTCGCGCGACATAAAGGGACTGAAGGTTCTGTCGTGGACTTTCAATGTCTGAGTAGCTGGCTTGTTCATGAAATTCTCATGGTGATCACATGCGTTGTTGATCGGGTTACTCTGGTATGTTCTGCTTGCCTGACGCCACACACCCAGAGGATACCACTTGCATCGGAAACCACACGAATGTGTTTCCGTTTTGAAACAGGAATTCGAGCATTGGTCAGCACATCTGCTACAAGAACCGAAGTATTCATGCCAAAGGGCACGAATCGTTCACCGTGTTCCCAGCGTCGGCACTGCATCGTACCAACCACACAAGAAGCGTCAATATAGGCGATAGTCTGATTTGGATTGATGACAACTTCGTCGGCAGGAAGAGTTTTAACCTCCAGGCACATCTCGTCGACATTGAACAGTCCATCGCCTTGAATCATCAAGGGACTGTCTGCACGCTGAGTATTGTATTCAACGAGTAGCTCATCGCGCTCGCGCCAGCAAACGAGTCCGCTGCTTATCGATGCCTGACTTCCGGGTTCTGCGTCAATCAACAGTTGGATTCGATGCACATCGGCATAGCTTGCCTGATAACCGTCCACTTGATGCAAGGCAGTCCGCAATACCTCTCGTTGCAACGCTGGTGAAAGGATCTGGAAGGGGGCTAGGTAGATGTGCAATCGATCGTCAACAACGTCGAAACACTGAACGTCTGCTGACGCGGAACGTACAATCTGCTGTGCATCTCTGAGTAGCTCGGCCGTCCTTGCAATGCGCTCGCCGACGTCGGCACCAAACACCGAGCGAAGAACACGAAGGACTTCGTGCCGTATTCTGTTGCGTTGATACTGGAGGTCGGCATTGGAACTGTCCTCCCTCCATGCAAGACCATGCTGAATGGCATACTCTACGACTTCGGAGCGTTGGAGGGCAAGCATTGGACGAATGACGGTGACGGCGTCCGTGAGCGGACGTATGGGTGCATGTGATGCGAGGCCATCCAGACCACTGCCCCGAGCAAGGTTGGCGATTAGTGTTTCGGCAACGTCATCGGCGGTGTGTGCTACAGCTACTACGGTAGACTTGACGTTCACGGCCGTATTCTCCAGAAAGGCATAGCGTAGCGTTCGTGCCGATGCTTCGATACCCAGGCCAGTGTGTTGTGCGTATGCAGTAACGGCTAAACGTTCTGTATACGCCGGTAGGTGATAGGCCTCGGAAACACTGGTAACGAATCGCTCATCATCATCTGATTCTATGCCACGCAGACCATGGTTGGCATGAGCAACAACAAGGTCCAGACCAAGCGAATCTCGCAAGGTCGAGAGTGCGTGAAGGAGGACCGTGCTATCAATACCGCCGCTAACAGCCACAACCATGCGCATATTCACATAGCCATGCTGAATGCAGAATCGTTCTAGGTGGTTTCGAACGACGTTAACCATAGATGTTAACCATAGACGGCCTCGTGATCGGCTGCAAATCGCAGCAGACGATCTTCGATCTCGGCGTATGACTCCATGCGTACAATATCTTGTCTAGCCAGACTATTGTTTGGCAGTCCCTTGAGATATCCACTGTAGTGTTTGCGAAACTCATGGATTGCGCGACGCAGTGGTTTGTATTCAACCTCAAGGCGGAGATGTTCGAGGCATACATCAACTCGCTCACGTGCAGATGCTCCGGCACGAAGATTCTTCGCTTCGGAAAAGACAAACGGATTGCCAATGGCTGCGCGGCCAATCATCACGGCATCTGCGCCGGTTGTGGAGAAGGCTCGGTCGACGTCGGCGCCAGTGCGTACGTCGCCATTGAGGATGACAGGTATGTCGACCACCTCCTTGATGCGTGGTATCCACGACCAGTCGGCCTCGCCGTCATGTCCCATGTCGCGTGTCCTGCAATGAACCGTCAGAGCGGCAGCCCCGGCATCTTGCAGACGCTGTGCAACGTCAAGGATGACGATTTCATCCTTCGCCCAGCCAAGTCTGGTCTTCACGGTCACCGGCAACCCAACGTTCTGCACAATGGCCTTGGTAAGCGCAGCCATTTGTGGAGGGTCTTTCAGAAGGGCTGCACCAGCATTGCGAACGACAACGTTCTTAACCCAGCAGCCGAAGTTGATGTCGATGAAGTCCGGTCCGCTCTCTTCGGCCTTCCTTGCCGCTCCCACCATCACATCTTCGTTGCCACCAAAGATTTGTATGGCCACCGGACGTTCTTCTTCTGCCAGGCGTACCTTTTCGAGCGACCGGCGCGCATCGCGAATGAGACCATCGCTGCTGATGAACTCCGTGTACACAATATCAGCTCCATAACGTCTACAGATAAGCCGAAATGGCAAATCCGTAACGTCTTCCATGGGAGCCAACAGAACTCCACGTTCAACCTCGACACGTCCAATGCGCATGTGCAAAACTAGGGGAGTTGCTTGTGTATTCCTGATTCCTACGACATTCAAGGGTGGCTCACATGTGGTAAGTGGACGCAATGTTGTGTTACCGTAAGCCACTGAATACCTCCGTCGCACCCTGTGCACGGTGTGTCCACCAATTGTTTACTGATGTCTAAGTGATCCAATCACGAGAGTGTTTGACTGTCACAGAAGACGTCCACCGTGCTTGCTAACTTTACTCATGCCCAAGCCCCTTCCCGCATCATTCTATCGTCGGCCTGCCGAGGTCGTAGCCAGAGAGCTCGTAGGGTGTGTGTTGAGGACGCCTCGTGCTGACGTCCGCCTTGTCGAAACCGAAGCCTATCTCCCCGTCGATGACGATGCCTGTCATGCATCACGAGGAGCTACACCGCGGACCCTTCCGATGTTCGAAGCAGGCGGCATACTCTACGTATACTTCATTTACGGCATGTACTGGTGCAGCAACATCGTTGTGGACGTAAAGGGACGCGGCTCTGCCGTGTTGTTGCGCGCTGTTGTGGTAGAAGAAGAGCACCGTAGCCAATCGAGCTTGCCTTTGGAGCATATCCTGGTACAAGGACCTGGTCGATTATCACGATACCTTGCATTCGACGGCAGCTACACCGGTAGGTCTGTCCTCAAAGGCAGTGACATCACCGTCGTCCAGGACCAGTTCACCGCAGACTATCAGAACAGGATCGTAGCCACCCCGCGCATCGGAATCTCTGTCGCTAAGGATTTGCTCCTGCGATTTGTTGACGAGAGTATACCACATGCCTATAACGGAAAAGGTATCCGGCGCTTGCGGCGATAAGACCAGCCAGGTATCCTGTCCATATCCCTGCCGGCCCCATGCCTAACACGAAGGCACACACATACGAGGCCGGTATGGTGATGCCTAGGTAGCTGACCATGGCAATGACGGTCGGGATCTTCACATCGTTATACCCACGGAGGATGCCCAGCCCAACAACCTGCAGTCCATCGAACAACGTAAACGCTCCGGCGAAGAGCAGCAACTGGGCTGCAAGCTCGATCACAGCAGGGTCCTTCACGTACAACGTAGGAATCCAGAACCTTAGCGTGAGGTAGCCAATACACATCGTCAACATGTACACGATTACCATGACAAGGGAGGCATTGGCGGCATTCCGTGCATCGGCATGACGTTGCTCACCACGGAGGTTGCTCACGCGGATGGTGGCTGCCGACCCGATGCCAAGGGCGACCATGAACGTCACCGAAGCAACATTGATTGCCACGCCGTGAGCGGCCACTGCAATGGCACCAATCCATCCCAGCATGATGGCACCGAGAGCAAAGGCCATCACCTCCATAAGGATCTGCATGCCTATTCCGGCACCGTCGTGAAGGATTTGCTTATGTGCCTGCATATTGACTCGGCCTTTTTCCAAGCCAGCCAGCGCCTTACGGAACTCTGCAAAGAACTCCGAGCGAGCGTACACGATCCATGCTGCGATGACGGCAAGACCACGTGCCAGGAAGGTTGCGAAACCAGCACCCTCAGCACCCATTTGTGGCATACCAAGGTTGCCATAGACAAAGACCCAACAGAGAAACACATTGAGTACGTTGATGCCAATGTTGATCACCATTGCAACCCGTGTGTTGGCCATGGCTTCGGCCGTCTGCTTGAATGCACCAAAGAGGATGCGAAACACAAACGACATGACAATCCACCGAAAGAACGGTATCGCTTGCGCTGTAACGTCAGGCGGACTTCCCAGCAGATCCAGTCGGGAGCTAAACAACAGAAGGATTCCACAGAGCAACACCGTTACCACCAGGCTCACCAGAAAGCCGGAGCGTGCATACCGTGCCACGCCCTGCATATCCCTACGCCCGAATGCCTCGCCAGCTAGTGGCGTTATGGCCGCAGAAAAGCCAATGGAGAATAACATTGCTATCAACGAAGCAGCAACGGCAATCTGAACACCAGCAAGAGGGACGGCACCCAGCGGACCCACCATGAGCACATCAACGGTGCTCACGAGCATGTCCGTCACCTGACTTGTAGCAACAGGAACGGCCAACCGAGTAAGCGGCATTATGTGCTTCTTGATTTCCACCATACAATTTGCATCCTCTTGGCAAAGCTTGCGTGTTAAGTTTGCAACCAAGCCCAAGTTTTTCTACAACCGGGTTGTCTGTGTTTACGTGGGGGTTGCGAATTGGTTGAGCAATCGGGTTGACCAATTCTCCTTTCACACAGCAACACCTTTCTATTCTGTTCATGGCTCGTTTTGGCATCTTTTCCAACGACGTAGGTATCGACCTTGGCACAGCCAACACCCTCATCTGGCAAAAAGGCAAGGGTATCGTGCTGAATGAACCATCAATCGTGTCTTTCGACAGAAGTACGAAAGCCATTATTGCCATTGGTCACGAAGCACAGGAAATGGTAGGCAAGACTCACCGAGACATTCGTACCATCCGACCATTGAAGGATGGCGTGATTGCCGACTTCGAGATTGCCGAAGGCATGCTGCGCGCATTCATCCGCAAAATGAGTGCCAGTTGGCAGCCAGCACGTCGAATGGTCATCTGCGTACCTAGCGGAATCACGGAAGTCGAGAAGCGTGCCGTTCGCGATAGCGCTGAGCACGCTGGAGCAAAGGAAGTTCACCTGATCGCCGAACCCATGGCAGCAGCCATTGGCGTGGGACTCGACGTCCACGAAGCGGTCGGGAATATGATCGTCGATATCGGTGGTGGCACGACGGAGATCGCCGTCATTGCCTTGTCGGGTATTGTTGCCGACGAGAGCATTCGTATTGCCGGTGACGAGCTTACCAACAGCATTGTCAATTGGTTCAAGCGTCATCACAGTATTCTTATCGGCGACAGGACAGCCGAGATCATCAAGGTCAACGTAGGCAGTGCCTGGCCACTCGACGAGATCCTTGAAATCGAAGTCAAGGGACGCGACATGGTAAGCGGCATCCCCAAGAGCATCATCGTAAGCAGCGATGCCATACGTGAAGCACTCAATGAAAACGTCACCGTCATTGTCGAAGCAGTCTTGAACCTCCTGGAGAAAACTCCGCCAGAACTGTCAGCCGACATTTTTGACCGTGGTATTGTTCTCACCGGCGGTGGCGCTTTGCTCAAGGGACTCGACGAGCGTCTGCGTCGCGAAACTTCACTTCCTGTACACGTTGCCGAGGACCCGTTGACTGCTGTGGCAAGGGGCACAGGCAAGGTGCTGGAAGATTTGGCATCCTATTCATCAGTGCTGATCAAGAGCAAGCGCTACTGATGCGCCGCGTCATAGAATTCGTTGTCCGCTTCAAGAACTACATCACCCTATGCTCGCTGGTGGTGATGAGCTTCGCGTTTATGAGTGTTGGCTCACTAAGTCAACTTGGCGGATTTCGTGCGGTAATTGTGGGATCGATTGGCTGGATTCAGTCACTCTTTGCCTGGGTACCGAATCCTGTGGCACTCAAGAGCGAAAACACGGCGCTACGTGAATTGAATCTTCAGCTCTCCATCGAAAGTTCACGGTATCGTCAGGCCATGGTGGAGAATGGTACGCTGCGGAATATGCTGCTGCTGCCAACGTATACCGACGACAAGCTCATTGCTGCTGATGTGGTAGGGAAGACCAATACGGAGCTTCGCAACTATGCAACGATCAATCGCGGACATGACGATGGAATCAAAGAAGGGCAGGCCGTGGTCACGGATGCCGGGCTTGTTGGAACCGTCATCGGTACATCGGCTCACTATGCCATCCTGCAAATTCTCTTGAACCGCGACGTGCGGATCAGCGCACGTGTCTACCGATCAAACGTCGATGGTATCCTGACGTGGGAAGGAGAACAGTTCCTCTCACTTAAGAACGTTCCAAGGACGTATGACGTCAAGGTCGGCGACCTTGTGGTTACCTCCAATTACTCCATCAGTTACCCCACGAACGTGGTGATTGGTCGAGTCAGCAACGTGTCCGACGAGAGCAACTCTCTCTTCCGCAAGATCACCGTAACACCTTCCGTGAACTTCTCGACCATGGATCAAGTATTCGTGATTGACAAGCTACCAAACAAGGAGCGCGTTCACTTGGAGGATAGCATCACCCACCGTCAACTTCAGAAAGCGATGAGTAGGTAGTCATGGCCAAGTACTCAGAACGTGCACCAACCATGGCCAATCCCGTGTTCAGGGGAATCTCGTATGGCGTTGCTGCCATGCTGCTTTCCGTTGTCCACGTCGTATTCCTGCGCTTTATCGCCGTTGGCAGCATCACTCCCGACCTGATGCTCATTCTCGTCGTATGGGTGGCACTTATTGAGGGTCAATTCACCGGCACCATTGCCGGCTTTGCCTGCGGTCTGCTCTTTGATGCCATTAGTGGTGACGTGATCGGCACCAATGCTCTGGCGAAGACCATTGCCGGCTTCGTTGCGGGCTACTTTTTCAAGCCTGGCTTTGGCATTGCCATCATCGGGAACTATCGTTTTCTCCTGATCGTAACCCTAGCTGGCCTGATCCACAACCTGCTCTATTTCACCTTCTATGTACGTCCGATGCAGGTTGGATTCTTTGAGTTCGTACTCACCTACGGCATCGCAACCACCTTGTACACAACGGTTGTGGCCGTTTTCCCCATGCTCGTCGTCAACCGTCGCTAGGGCTGGTAGGGGGCTCAGGCTTCGACTATGTGGATAACCTGCACCCGCCATAATCGGGCTTTTTGTGCAGATTTCGCAATCTCTACACAGCAAAGTGGGCAATGTATTTAAGTCGACTAGAAATGGTTGGGTTCAAAAGTTTTGGACTCAAGACTGACCTAACCTTTAACGATGGTGTTACTGGGATTGTAGGTCCCAATGGATGTGGCAAGACGAACATCGTCGACGCCATTCGCTGGGTATTGGGTGAACAGAAGACGAGCATGTTGCGTGCCGATAGCATGGAGCACGTCATCTTCAATGGTTCAAAGAATCGTAAACCATTAGGGATGGCAGAAGTAAGTCTGACCATCGAGAACAACAAACAGATTCTACCTACCGAGTACTCTCAAGTTGTTATTACACGCAGACTGTTCCGAAGCGGCGAAAGTCAGTACCTGCTTAACAGAACACCATGCAGACTGAAGGACATCGTCGAGCTCTTTATGGACACGGGTATGGGCGCGAATGCCTATTCCGTGATCGAGCTCAAGATGATCGAAACGATCCTGAGTGACAAAGCCGATGAGCGTAGGCACCTCTTTGAGGAGGCTGCAGGCGTTACCAAGTACAAGGCCAGACGGAAAGAGGCACAGCGAAAACTTGAAGCAGCACAGAAGGACATTGCGCGCGTTCAGGACATTGTTCGAGAAGTCCAGAAGACGGTAAACTCACTTGCCAGACAAGCTGAGAAAGCACGTCAACACCAGGAGATTTCTGCACAGCTTCGCGATGTTGATCAACAGGTGTTCTTTATCGAGTACGCTGCTGCACGTGAGCACCTTGCATCACTCACTGATGCAAACACTGCAATTGTTGCCGAAAAGGTCGCTGCCGAGAATGTCCTTGCGCAGTGCGAGCTAGCAGTGCTAAATGCCGAACAAACACACGCACGGATCGACCAGCAGGTACGTGATGTCGCCGACAAGGAAGGTGCCGTAAAGTCTGCACTCTCCGAGACCACTGGCGAAGTATCGGTCATCAAGGAGCGCATAGCATCAGCAGAACGCGCAATTGAACGTCTTGAGCGTGAGAACACACTAAGTACCGACGAGCAAACCACTACCAGCGAACAGCTTGTATCCGTGAAGTCCAGACTTGAGCAGGTCAAGATGCAGGTGGTAGAGGCCCATGCAAATCTTGATCAGTGTCGGCAAGCCGCAAAGGAGCAGGACTCACAACTCTCACAAGTACGCTCACAGCTTTCGAGTGCACGCACGTCCGTTCAATCGCTGCAGCAAAAGCATCATGAACTGCGTAGGGATCAAGACAGACAACGCATACAGGGCGAGAACATCCGTAGACGTATTGCAGAGTCGGAACTAGGTCTGCGTGAGCAACAAACACGTGTTGCCGAACTCACTGCCTCGATTGCCAGTCAGCAGAATGAAGTCCCTGCACTTGATCAAGCATTAGCACAGTCAGAGTCGGCCCTTCACGCCGCCGAACAACGTCAACACGAGCTTCGCAACCAGCAAGAACAACAACAGCACATCCTCGATGAGCTTCGCAGTACGGAGGCTCACACCCGTGCTTCGATGGAATTCCTAGTTGGACTGGTAGACACAACGGAGAGCTCCAAGTTCTTGATGAATTCCGATGAGTGGAAGCCAAGTGGTGAGAAGCTCACACTTGCTGAAGTACTCAATACGACCGATGAGCTGCGTGTAGCCGTCGAAGCCGCACTTGGCGATGCCGCACGGTTCTTCGTTGTTGCCAACAGGACGGAAGCCAATCAAGCAATCGGTGCATTGTCACGGAACAACGTCGGCAAGGCAACCTTCCTCTGTCGGGATGCCATCCCTGCGATACCAGAGCCCCCTGCCATCCCTTCGATTCCCGGTGTGCGTGGGTGGGCGAGCGAGATGGTCGAAGCCGACGCCTCGCTCAAAGGTGCTATTCGTGGTATCCTTGGACGTACGGTGATCACGGAGACGCTGGATGCTGCATGGAATGCTGTGCATGCGCCGGGTGTTGAACATGCCGTAACGTTGGCCGGCGAGGTTGTCCACCAGGCTGGTGCCGTTCGCGGAGGTAGTACTGGGCGGACGGAAGGTGTTCGCATCGGAAGAAGGGAGCGCATCGAGAACATGCGTTCAGAGCTTGCATCGCTTGAGGAGCAGATTCAACAGGGACTGGCTCAAGCACAGAAGCTCAAGGATGAATATGCTGCCATTGACCTTCGTGCACTTGCAGAGGTTGTGCGCCAGGCCACGGTGTCAAGGAATGCCGTCCTCCAGAAGCTTGACTCACTCAACAACAGAATGGCCGAGGTAACCAAGGTTGCCGAGAAACTCCAGGACGATGTGACGACATTTGCCGCGGAACTGGCAGGCATCGGCGAGTCACACCAGCAGATGGAGAGCGAGGTTGCTCGTGTACAGTCAGAGCTTGATCAAGCTCAAGAAGCTGTAAGCATGTGTGAAGGCCTTGAAGCCGCTGCCGTTGCAGAATATGCCAGAGTGCAAGCCACGGTTCGTGAGGCAGAGATCCTGGCTGTGCGTTTGGATGGTGAGCTTACATCGTTGCAGAGTGACGAAACGCGATTGAGCGATCAGCGATTGACGATTGATCAGCGACGCGAACAGCGTGCTCAAGAAGTTGTTCAACTCACGGCATCACTCACGGAGTTTGCCAAGCTACTCACACAAACAACGGAACGAGCCGACGAACTGGCGCGGCAGCTCACGGAGGTAACATCACAGCGCCAGTCACTCGAGCTATCTCTTCAAGAAGAGAGTGCCGCCCTCCATTCGCATACCGAACAGGTAAGAGTTGCCAGAAAGAATCTCGAAGCCGTTGTAGAGCGACACCATGCTTTGGACCTGGACAGGACCGGTTCGGAACTCAAGCTGGATACACTCCGACGTCACGCTGTTGAAGAGCTCGACATTACCGGTGATTTGGACGAACTCGCAGAACAGCGCCGTCGGCATGTCCAAGCACAAGAACAAGAGCAAGCACAAGAACACGCTCCTGCTGATGGTGCTGAAGTCAGCGATGATGCAGAAGGGACAGAGTCAGCGCACGATACGGTATCGTCTGCACCACAAGAAGTTCCAATCGATCAACTCCGCGTTCAGTCGCAAGAATTGCGTCGAAAGCTCACCCAGATGGGGAATGTGAACTTCCTTGCTCTCGAAGAACATGAGCGCGAGAATGAACGACTACAGTTCATGAGTACGCAGCTTGCCGATTTGCTGGAAAGCGAGAAGACCCTGTCACAGACCATCCTCGAGATTAATCAGGCCGCTCGCGACCTGTTTACCAACACCTTCAATCAGATCCGTGAGAACTTTACGCGGTTGTTTAAGGTGCTGTTTAGTGAAGATGACGAAGCCGATCTGCAGATGCTGGAGACGGAGGACAACGACCCACTTGAGTGTAAGGTAGAGATCATTGCCAAGCCGCGTGGTAAACGTCCACACAGCATCGAAATGCTTTCCGGTGGCGAGAAAACGCTCACGGCTATTGCCCTGCTCTTTGCCATCTACCTCGTCAAGCCGAGTCCGTTCTGTATCCTCGACGAAGTCGACGCACCACTCGACGATGCAAACATCGACCGGTACTTGAAGATCATTCGCAAGTTCTCGGCCGACACGCAGTTCTTGATGATCACGCACAACAAGCGTACGATGGAAGCAGCCGATACCTTGTATGGCGTCACCATGGAAGAGCCAGCCGTATCGAAGGTTGTCAGCGTCCAGCTTGGATCAGGTCGGACGGCCGAAGCAAGCGTGGCATAGTCGAGCAGTTCGGCATGTACCATCTTAGGCGTATCTTTCAGATACGTCAGGTTGTACACTACAACACGGCAATCAACTTCTTTACCCTCACTTCTCTGGTTAAACAAGGTAATTCTGTGCGAATTCTGCTTGCTTGCTTTCTGATGGTGTTTGCTACAACCTTCATGGTTGCAGCAGATGATGAACCACAACCCGTTGTCCTCACGGAGACCGTACCAGCCTCGTTCGGTAAGGTATGGACTTCGATCAAGGAGGTAATGACGGAGTTTGGTTGCCCAAAACCACAAACGGAAAAGGTCACCGAACCCATCGAAGAGACAGGTCTGTACAAAGGCCTCTACATCAGTGATTACTGCATTCTTGCTCAGGGGGAGGACAGTACCCGTGACAAGATGGAAGTCTTTGGTGAGCTCCCACGTATCCGTGGCGGCATCTGGATTACTGGTCGCGTCCAGTACCGAATCAACGTGAAGGAAGAATCAGCGCGGAACACCAAGATCATACTCAAGGCCGAGCTTAGTGGCTTTGAAGAGTTCATCACCAATCAAGTACACTTCTGGGTAAGTAATGGGGTGCTTGAGAAGCGCATGATGGACCTGATCATCAAGCGTGTGCAAGAGAAGAGCGCCAACAACGCCGCCGATGACGCTGATGGTGAGTAACCTTCCATCGTAGTCAACACCATTGATGTTGGCAATTTTTGACTGGACCATTCACGACTTGCTTTGTAGCTAGCCCATGGATGGGTGGGCGTGAGCCACGCCATACAGCGGACGAGACATTCCGTGCTGACGCCCCCTGCTTCGTCCGCAAGTGCTACCAGGATCTATACCGTCGCATTATCGTCGGATTCCACGGGTTCGATCTCATACATCGCCACCTTGATCTCGAACTCTCTGCCAACAGGGTATTCGACAGCCATCGCATCGTAGAGACATTGCTCGACGCTGACCGTTGCCCAGCATCCACCGTGGAATTTTACCACCTTAGCAAGGTAAAGGGGCTGACCATTCATGCCAACCTGATAGAGGTGGTTAGGCTTGAATTCTGTAAGAGGAACCTTGGTGTGCTCAACCTTCATGGTATTACTGTTGGCTATGGTGACTGACTAGTTCGTTATGAATGTATTGGGCGATGGTATGGGCCGACTCAGCAGGCAAACGCAGCTCAACACGTTGCTGGTCGGGCAGGATTGCAATTTCCCACGAAGCGGAGTCACTGAACATCGTAGAAAGCCGACCAAGACATTGCAGCACCATCGCTGTATTCGCCAGCACAATGCACACAACTGTCTGCGTCGTATCAGAATCTGTTCCATTGCTGCCCGAAGCATCTGGCAAAATCACGATTGGAGCGTAGGGGACACCATTGCCGCCAATCATCGTAGCGCGATCAGGCTTGGAAGCGTCAAGTATGCGCACAGGAATCGCCGCTTGTTGTGCTGGCTCGATTGCCGTGGCATAGAGTAGTTTTAGCCCTTGATGCGCTGCAATCCGTGCTTGGTCGAATGATAACACAGAGTGAGTAACGGCATTGGGAAATACCTTCGGGTCGGCACTACACACCCCAGCCACATCAGTGTACAACCGAACCTCATCCGCATGTAGCAATGCTCCCAGGAACGTTGCTGTGAGCGTAGAGCTCTCCTTGCCCATGGTTGTTGTAATGCCATCTTGGGTTGCACCGACGAAGCCCTGTATCACAACGCATTCGTGGTTGTCAAGTAGGGGGCTTAGGGTTTCGCGAATGAGAACGGCTGACTTCTCGGCAAGCGGTCTTGCATGTCCATGCTCATTGTTCGTAACCAGGATCCGTCGAGCATCCGTCCATGCAGCACGGATACCCGCCTGAGTTAGGACGTGCCGAGCAATATGCAGCGCCAACAACTCTCCGTAGGCCAGCACTCTGTCCAACGTTCTAGGAGTTAGTTGGCGTGTTACATCAACACTGTCGAGCAGTCCCGCAATCTCCTGTGCTGCCTCCCGAATCACGAGAGTTAACGTTTGTATCTCTCCCTCATCGTCAATCAACTCATTCACAAATGCGAGGTGCTTCTCGGCAAGGCTGTTGAGCGCCAATTGCGCTTGTTCGCGCTGACCACGTTGGCTGAGCAGGGCAGCGTACTCAAGATCGCGCGTAGTCGAAGCGAATGCCGAGACCACCACGAGCAGCCGCAAACCAGCAGGAGCATGATGTCCCAGGAGAACGTCCGTTCCATCAAGAATCCCAGCGATCGTGCGTTGCATGGACCTGAAACCAGACGCAGACTGGAGGACGGCACCCCCAAACTTTACGACCACGGTAGCAGCATCAGATGTCGATTCCTGGGGTGGGGTAGGCAGCATAGATAGCAAATTTACTGACTTAGATCGCCCAACACTTGCTGGAATCACTCCAGCCCCGTATCTTTGTCGTTCTCGGAAAACACATCCACCGTTTCAACCAGGTGTTGTCATGGCAAAAACGCAATCATTTGGCGATAAGACCAAGAAAAAGTCTGGTCCACAAAAAATCAGTGTCAAAGTAATCAAGGCATTCCGTTCTGATACCGGTTCGGTAAAGTTCGTAGAACGCTTTGTGAAGGTTGACGATGTGGGTCAGGTAGACGCAAACAGCATAACGAGGTAATGTCGTGAAGAAAGGCATACATCCAGCATACAAGACCATCGAGGTGCACATGACCGATGGAACCACCTTCAAGACTCGTTCCTGTTACAAGGGCGAGAAGATGGTGTTGGAAATCGATTCAAAGAGTCACCCATTCTACACCGGCAAACAGATGTTGCTGGATACAGCTGGCCGTGTAGACAGATTTAACAAGCGCATGGCCAAGACGAAGGCCGTGAGAGATGCTAAGGATCAAACGAAGTGATAAAGCAACCATTTAACGCGCAAGCACAGAATCCGAACACGATTAATTCGCCGTTCCGCCAAAAGCGCAATCAACCACGCAAGCGCAACAATCCGCTAAAGCAAAGCCGGTTGATCGACTATTTGGATCCCAAGTTCTTGGGTCGGTTTACTAACGACCAAGGAAAGATTCTCCCACGGAGAATTACTGGAGTGACGGCTCTGCAGCAGCGTAGGCTAACTCGTGCCATCAAGTTTGCACGTCACCTTGGTCTGCTACCATTCGTAGCTCAAGACACTCGATAACCTGGTGCTGGTTGGGTTTCGCTCGGACAATCTTGACTGGTAAAAGCAGGCACGATTGAACCGGGGACAACGAAGCTACAGACCACTTTCCATTGGGGCGTCGCCAAGCGGTAAGGCAGCGGATTTTGGTTCCGCCATGCGTAGGTTCGAATCCTGCCGCCCCAGCAAACGACTAACAGCAAGGGATTTGTGAACGCCGAGGTCAAGATCGTCGCAGGCAGAGCAAGCCGTGAGATTGCCGAGAAGATCGCCAGAGCAACACACAGGGAACTGTCGGAAGTAACGATACGCAACTTCAGCGATGGTGAGCTCTGGGTGAAGTTCGAAGAGAATGTGCGTGGCGTGGACTTGTACGTAGTGCAGTCGACCAACGCACCGTCTGACAATCTCATGGAACTGTTGCTGTTGATCGACGCAGCAAAGAGAGCTTCGGCCAGAAGAATCACGGCGGTTATCCCTTACTTCGGGTATGCCCGTCAGGACAGGAAGGACCAACCTCGCGTTGCCATCACGGCAAAGCTGGTTGCCAATCTTATCGCTCATGCTGGCGCCAATCGTGTGATAACGATGGACATGCATACTCCGCAGCTGCAGGGATTCTTTGACATACCGGTGGACCACCTCTATGCGTCAACGGTTAGCGTGGACGCAGTCCGGGCAGAATTGCCAGGTCAGGTTACGGTTGCTGCCCCGGATGTTGGCGGAGTAAAGAACGCACGGCTGTATGCGAAGATGTTAGGCGAAGATGTAGACCTGGTGGTAGTAGATAAGCGCCGACCCAAGCACAACGATGCAGTTGTCATGAATGTGATTGGCGAGGTAGAGGGTAGGAACTTTGTGATTGTGGACGACTTGATCGACACAGGAACAACGTTCGTCAAATGTGCAGAAGCACTCCGCTCACGCGGTGCTCAACGAATTGTCGGCGTCTGCACACACCCAGTGTTTAGTGGTAAGGCAATGGAAACCATTGCTTCTGCAGATGCAGTTGAAAAGTTGTTTGTCGCCGATACGATACCACTAGCCACAAGTCATTCGAAAATTGAAGTGATAAGCGTTGCAGGACTCTTTGCAGAGGCTATCATGAGAACCCACGAAAACCAAAGCATTAGCTCGTTGTTTGAACGTATGCAGGCCTAGGTGGCGTGAAACACTGAAAACAGCATTCGACAACTAATGGCCTACAAAGCCCCCTAACAAGAACACTAACTCGGTAAGATTATCATGAACCAAGTCGTTTTATCAGCAACCAAGCGCGAGCCAGGACGCAATACCGCTCGTGACCTACGCAAGAATGGTCGGGTACCTGGTGTTTACTATGCGAACAACCAGGAGCCAGTACACTTTTCAGTACCAGCCTTGAGCCTGCGTCCGGTTGTCTACACCGCCGAAGCCAAGATGGTTCAACTGGAGGTAGACGGTGCAAAAGGACGGATGTGCATTCTGAAGGACATTACGTTCGATCCGATTACGGACGCTATTCTGCACATCGACCTCCTTGGTGTTGCCGCTGGTCAGAAGATCACGGTAGAAATTCCATTGCACATCACGGGTCAGAGTGTTGGCATCCGCAATGGCGGTGTTATCGAACACGTAATGCACAAGGCCCACGTGCTTGTGGACCCTACGAAGATGCCTGAGCACATTGACGTAGACATCACGAACCTCGACATCAACCAGTCGCTGCACATTAGCGATCTCTCTATCCCTGGTGTAGAGTTTACGGAGAAGGCCGACAGCGTAGTCGTAACGTGTGTTCCTCACCGCGTAGCTGGTGAAGGTAGCGCACCTGCGGCTCCAGAAGCAGAAGCTGCATCGGACGACAAGGCCTAACACCTGACCGATAAAGGTCTATTCCTTGATTGGATAGATCACCAACTGTGAATACAACAAAAGGTCGCTGATGTTTTCAGCGACCTTTTTCATTCTCAAAAAAAACCCGGAGCTACTATCTCCAGGTTTGAGCATCTTTTGCGTTGCACTCAGGGGAGAGAGTACCACTCAACTCGCCTGCAACATACGAAGAAATGCCAACAGCGAGGTCACCTCGTCGATGCTGCAGGCACCACTGCTTTGCTAGCTACGTTCCGTTGGTGGTTCAACCCACCGACCGTCTTCCTTCATCAAGGCAATGAGTTCGTCTAACGCCTGTGATGTAGGCACGGCACGTTTGATAATCTCCTGACCGCGGTATAGGGTGATCTTTTCTGGACCGCTTCCAACGTAGCCATAGTCAGCGTCGGCCATCTCTCCTGGTCCATTGACGATGCATCCCATGATGCCGATTTTCACACCCTTGAGGTGTTCGGTTTTCGATCGAATAAGTGCCGTGGTTTCCTGGAGATCAAAGAGCGTTCTGCCACAGGATGGACAGCTTATGTACTCCGTCTTCGTCATCCTCATGCGCGTGGCTTGCAGGACAGAGTAAGCAAGCTGACTATGAACGTCGATTGCTACGCCATTGCCTGAGCCATCAATTAACACGGCACCGAGGTCGGTTGCTGTGTGGACAATGTCCGCTTCGGACAATGGAGTGGTGGATTGCGTCATCGTCCGCCCAAGGATCACCGGTGCTGTACAGCCCAACTCATCAAGGCGCTGGAAGCAAGCACGCATCCTTGATGAATACGCCGTTGCGTCCGAAACAATCCACAGTACCAAGGTGTGGTCGTGAAGATTCGATATTGCGTCAACGGTTTCAGGTGTGCACCGTACGACGTTCATGGCGGCATGTCGGTCCGGAATTGCACGAAACTCTTCAGGTGTAAACACGGGGACGTTGTACAACTTGTCGGCAAGTGTTTGCCAAACACTGACGTCAACCCACTGTCGAGTACCTGCCGGTGAAGAGAATTGGAGGGGGCTTTGTCCGACGTAGAAATATTCTGCGGGTTGATCGCCACTATGCCACTTATCGGTAGCCACGTGGTAATGATGGTCGAATGCGGCTAGGTCTGCTGGAGCAGAAACGTGAGTGCGATCAAGGCATACCACTACTCGCGGCAACTGGTCGCCGCCGATATTGGCAACAGGCGTAGTGGTGCGCTTCTTGTATGAAACCTGTTGGGTGGGTGCCTGCTGAGCAACACGTTCTGCAAGAAGTCGCGCAACGGGAACTTCTGCTTCCGGCTCTTCGGTGAGAGACACACGAATCGTATCGCCAAGGCCTTCATCGACCAACGTACCAATACCGATGGCACTCTTTACGCGTCCGTCGGCACCATCACCGGCTTCAGTAACGCCAAGATGCAGCGGATAGGGAGGAAGTCCTACTTCGGCACAGCGAATGGCGAACGTTCGATAGGCCTCGATCATCACGATGGGGTTGCTGCTCTTCATGCTGACAACCACATTGCGGTAGCCCTCATCTTCACATACACGAAGAAACTCAAGGGCACTTTCGACCATGCCTAGGGGATTGTCGCCATAACGGTTGACGATTCTGTCACTCAGCGATCCATGGTTGGTACCAATCCGCATTGCCGTGCCATACTCCTTGCAAATGCGAACAAGCGGAGTAAAACGCGTACGGATTCTATCGAGTTCTGCTTGGTACGAAGCGTCGTCGTACTCGAGGACGGCAAAGGATTTCTTGTCGACGTAGTTGCCAGGATTGATACGCACCTTTTCAACGATGCGTGCTGCGATCTCTGCTGCGTTTGGTGTGTAGTGAATATCAGCGACGAGTGGCGTACTGTAGCCAAGATCACGAAGCCCCTTCTTGATATTCTCGAGGTTCTTGGCTTCGCGTTGAGACGGAGCAGTAATTCTTACCAGTTCGCACCCGGCTTCGATCATCCTTACGGATTGGTCGATCGTGGCCTGAGTGTCCATCGTATTGGTGGTTGTCATACTCTGAATTCTGATTGGATAGTCAGAACCAAGCATGAGTTCACCAACCGACACCTGAACAGTCTGCCGTCTAAACTCGCTCATAGTTGACGGCTGACTTCGAACAAAATATTCTTCTCTCGATCGCTGAGGTTGTGATAGCCACCGTGCGAAATCTTGTCGAGGATTGCATCAATTTGCTCTTGTGTAATTGGTTCACCGTTAACCACAAATCGGGTTGGTGTTGCTGTTACTGGTGGGGTAACAATGGTTGGCTGTTCGGACTCGATAGGGTGTAGGCGTTCCACGCGAGCATTCTGAGCGGTAGAGGTCGACGTCCACACATCCCGAAACTCTACGTCCCTCACGTCCTGCCTGATGCGTGGTCCGGACGTTGACGACCCCAACCGATCAATCCATCGGAACAGCGGCTCGCCGAACTTTATCAGGAGAAAACCACCCAAAGCACCGCCAAGGTGGGCAAAGTGTGCAACACCATCTTGAGCGTTGCTAACACCAAGGATCAAGTCGATTGCAGCGTAGCCAAGTACGAAGATTCGAGCAGGGATAGGGAAGAAGATCGGGAACATCATCACTGGTCGATCCGGGAACATGAGACCAAAGGCCAGCAAGACACCCATGATGGAGCCCGATGCACCAATCGTCGGTACGGGAGCAGAACCAGTAAGTGCGGTAACAAGAAGGTGTGTGATCCCGGCAGTGACGCCCGCCAACGTATAGTAGGTGGCAAACCTTCGCGTCCCCCAGATATTCTCAAGTTCCATCCCGAACATCCACAAGGCAATCATGTTGAAGAGGATGTGCGAGAATCCACCATGCAGGTACTGGTAGCTGATCAACTGCCATGGCTGAAAGCCATAGTCCCAAGGCCACAGTGCAAGGTTCTGTTCGACGACGGCCATGAGCGAGGTATCGCCAAAGCGCAGCCCTAGCAAGCCCGTTGCCAGGAAGATGCCAGCGTTGGCAAAGAGGAGGAACTTGATAAATGGAGGAAACATGCTAAAGCCCCCTCCACCAAATGCTGATCTCATGTTATCTATCGAGTGCTGCAACCCCAGGCAGCGTCTTCCCTTCAAGGAATTCCAATGACGCGCCGCCTCCGGTAGAAACGTGAGTGACGTTTGATGCTAGGCCGAATTGCGAGATGGCTGCTGCACTGTCGCCACCACCAATGATGGTGATTGCACCAGTACTTGTAGCCGAAGCCATGGCCTCGGCGATTGCACGAGTGCCATGGGCAAAGTTGGAGAATTCAAAGACGCCCATCGGACCGTTCCACACCACAGTACCAGCGTTCTGAATAACCGAGGTAAACGTGTCGATGGAGGCAGGACCAATGTCGAGCCCCATCCACCCTTCGGCGATCTCGTCGACGGGGCTTACGTGATGCTGAGCGTCGTTGGAGAACTCCCGAGCAACCAGAGCGTCGGTAGGAAGGATTAGGGAGACGTTCATCTCGTCGGCCTTCTCCAGCAGAGCGCGGGCAAGGTCGATTTTATCGGCTTCGACGAGGGACGAGCCGACTTCGAGACCCTGCGCTCTGTAGAATGTAAACATCATGCCACCTCCAACGAGGATGGTGTCGCACTTGCTCATCAGTGCTGTGATCACGTCAATCTTACCGCTGATCTTTGACCCACCGAGGACGGCGACGAGCGGACGTTTTGGATTGGCCAAAGCCGTTCCCAAATACTCAACTTCGCGAAGCAACAGGAGTCCTGCGCAGGCATCCGAAAATCGATGGGCAACGCCCTCCGTGCTTGCATGTGCTCTGTGTGCGGTGCCAAAGGCATCATTGCAATAGGCATCTCCAAGCTGTGCCAAAGCGTCTACAAAGGCAGCGTCGTTTGCCTCTTCGCCGTCATGAAAGCGCAGGTTCTCCAGCAGTACTACATCGCCCCCTTTTGCTTGGTCGACGATAGATGACGCATTAGGACCAATACAGTCACTGGCGAAGTGCACGGTACTCCCAAGGAGTTCCGCCAGCGCCTGTGCAACGGGTGCCAAGGTGTACTTGGGATTGACCTTACCCTTTGGTCGACCCAGGTGAGACATAAGCACGGCAATACCACCGCGATCGATGATGCTCTTGATTGTCGGGATGGATGCACGAATCCGTGTATCGTCGGTAATCTTCCCGCTTTCGTCCTGTGGTACGTTGAAGTCAACGCGAGTAAGAATTCGCCGGTTGTGTACGTTGATCTGTTCGATTGATCTGATCATCAATGCCCCTACTTCGACATCTTCAGGATGAGGTCAACGATGCGATTGCTAAAGCCCCATTCATTGTCGTACCATCCAACAACCTTGACGAGGTTGCCTGCAGCCATCGTGAGCTTGCTGTCGAAGATGCAACTGTGTGGATTGCCGACGATGTCCGAGCTTACGAGTTCGTCCGTTGAATATTCCAGGATGCCCTTAAGAGGACCGTTCTCCGCTGCAGCTTTAAAGGCGGCATTGACTTCTTCAGCAGTAACGCTGCGATTCAGGATTGCTGTGAAGTCAGTCGAAGAGCCATCGGCAACAGGTACGCGGAATGCAAGTCCATCGAGCTTTCCTTGTACCTCGGGGATGACTAGGCCGAGTGCCTTGGCAGCACCGGTGCTGGTTGGGATGATATTGACTGCTGCAGCCCGTGCTCTGCGTAGGTCGCGGTGAGGCAGGTCAAGGATGTTCTGGTCGTTTGTATAGGCATGCACCGTTGTCATGAAGCCGCGATCAATTCCAAATGCATCATTCAGCACCTTGACCATTGGAGCAAGGCAGTTTGTGGTACACGAAGCATTTGAAACAGTCACTTCATTTCCGGTAAGAATACTGTCGTTCACACCAAGCACCACGGTAGCATCCATACTACCCTTTGCTGGGGCGGTAAGGACAACCTTGCGGGCATGTTTGAGGTGAGCGCGTAGTTGGTCGTTGCTCGTGAAGACGCCTGTGGCTTCGATAACCAAGTCAAGGTCAGACCACGGAAGGTCTTCGATCTTGCGTTGTGCGGTAATCTCTACGGCATCGCCGTCCACATGCATCGTGGTGCCATCAACATGAACGTTGCCCTGGAACTTGCCATGTGAACTGTCGTGTTTCAACAAATGTGCTAGCGTTGGCGCGTCCGTTAGGTCGTTAATCCCCACCACATCAATGTCAAGCTTTCTATTCTTGATGATGCGGAACACCAGACGGCCGATACGACCAAATCCATTTATCGCAATGCGCGTTGCCATAGCCAAAGTCTTTCTAACTAGGTAATGAAGTTCGTAAGAGACTACAAAGTTACGGCTTACGACAATCCCAACGAGGGTACATCTGTACGCGGATTGTGGGGGAGTAGACGCAAGGATGCCTATGGAGTCAGGGCTTTGAAGACTTCACAAATTCCGCCCATGCCTTTCGTGAGCTCTTCCTTGCCTGCTTTGCCACGGGCTGAGGTGGTTGACCATTGTTCACGGCATGACAGATGGCTACGGCAAGGGCGTCGGTAGCATCAAACAGCAAGGGCTGTTCTTCGATCTGGAGGATGGCTCGCACCATGGCACTAACCTGTGCCTTGCCAGCAGCACCACGTCCGGTTACACTACGCTTGACCTGCATGGGAGTGTACTCTACGGGTTCCAGCGTATGCTGTGCACAGGCAAGCATGGCTACGCCCCGTGCCTGACTAAGCTGGACGATGCTGCGCACATTCTTGGAGTAGAACACGGCCTCGAGGGCGCAGGCATCGGGCTGTGTACGTTCGATGACGGCACAGAGACGGTTGTGAATTTCCGTCAGTCGTTGCGGGAATGACGTGGTCTGACGTTTTACCTGTATCGCACCATACTCAATGGGCGTAAGTACGCTGCCTTCGGCTTTGATCACGCCAAAGCCGCAGACAACGGATCCTGGGTCGATGCCGAGGATAATCATGCGAGATGGGTGCGGTGTTGGCTACTCATCTTGGTCTGGCAACAAAGCGTTGTGGAATACCTGCTGCACATCGTCGTTGTCATCAAACGTATCCAGAAGCTTCGTGAGCTTCTTGATGTGGTCAGCATCCTCCACGGAAACCGTTGTCGAAGGTAGAAACACGATGTGTTGTTCCGCTACGGTCAGCTTCGCATTGTCCAGGTAGGACGCAACGGCAAACTGATCCTCGACAGCACAATGGATCAATGCTCCGAAAATGTTTCCATCTTCTTCGAGCACCTCGGCGTTGTGAGCGCCAGCACTAATGGCAATGTCGAGTAGTGATTCTTCGGACAGGGAGCACTCCAGTCGAATCTCAGCGACACGTTGGAAGTTCCAGCTTACACTGTTCGTTTCTCCAAGGTTGCCACCATACTTCGAAAACGTAGCTCGCACTTCTTGCACGGTGCGGTTCCTGTTTTCCGTCGTGCACTCGACGATGACGGCTACGCCACCGGGACCATATCCTTCGTAGGTCACGTCTTCATACTGCGCGCCTTCGATCTCGCCAGTCCCACGCTGTATTGCGCGCTTGATGTTGTCTACCGGCATCGAAACTGCTCGTGCATTTTGCACAGCTACACGCAGACGTGCATTGGCATCGGGATCACCACCGCCGAGTCTTGCTGCAACAATGATTTCCTTGCTCACCTTCGTAAACAACTTGCCGCGTCGGGCGTCAACTACGGCCTTCCGATGCTTGATGTTAGCCCATTTACTATGTCCTGCCATGATGCAAAGGTAGGGGGCTGAGTAGGTTTTGAGCGATAGGCGGACTGGTTACCCAACCAATTCTCGACTAGTCATGGAGTGTTTGACCGGTGTATGTTGTGACGTGCGCTACCATTCAACGATCCAAGGCATCTGGGGCATGGTGAGCTGTCAATCGCGGACACTTCGAACGACTTCAAGGACAACGCTAGTTGTTGCCGATGTGTGATGTACGCGAATCGGAGAAATCAAAGCATGTTATCGTCGCAAGTGTCCATGATCGTTAGGGCCTTGGCGTAGTGCGGACTCGCTGCGAGTAGTGCTGCATTGCCAATCATGATGAACTGCAAGCGTGCTCGGGTAGAGGCAACGTTCAACTTCCTGTCAATACCATCACTCTCCGATCGGATGATGGTAAACTCGTCAGGCGTAGTAACGCTTGTGGCGTAGATGATCACATCACGCTGACTGCCTTGATACCGTTCAACAGTGTCGACGGTCACATCATGAATGTCCAGCAAGGCCAACTGGTGGAGGATGCGACGATTCTGCAACCTGAATGGACCAATCACGCCAATCGAGTAGCTGTCACTTGGCACGCTAAGCTCACGTAGCTGCTTTACTAGCGAAACGACAAGCCGAACCTCGTCAGCCAACGTCGTGGCATTGTAGAATGCCGTCCTGCTGGGCACCACATGATGCCACGGTAATTGGTCAGCCTGATCCTGCCACGGAAGGGCCGTCTGAAGCTGTCCTCTGTAAAAGGCAACGGACGGGAACTGCATCACCTGTGCATGCATCCGGCCTTGTATGGTTAGCGTTGCCATAGCCCCCTCCCACCCCTGGCGCTTGCATAGGCAGACCATTCGCTCGAAGATGCTGATGTCAAGCCGACGTAGCTCAACGTCCTCCAACAGCGTTGATTGAATGCGCAGTTGCTCGGCGGGTTGCGTCACCACGGGAGGCAACTGCGCGTGGTCACCAATGAGGATGTGGCGGTCTACCTGAGCAAGTAGACCAGCCACCTGGACGTCGAGTACCTGCGATGCCTCGTCGACAATGGCCGTGGTGAACTGACCAAAGCTTAGGATTTCTGGCTGACTGTGCACAGAATGGATGGTGCTGACGATACAGCGTGCGGTACGAATCTGTTCTGCCAATTCCTCCGGCGACGCCGTCTCTGCGCAGTGGGGGATGGATCGGTGGTGCAGAGCCTCGTCGACACCCAAGGTGTTACCATGCCGTAGGAGCCAACCAACTGGCATGCATGCATCGAGGACGTGACATATCTCGTTTACAGCACGATTGGTATAGGCCAGAACCAGGATACGCTCTGAGCTAGGTGAACCTTGCGCCGCTCCCGTAAGCTGCATGACCAGCTCACGGAGAATGCGACTGGTCTTGCCCGTGCCGGGTGGACCCTGGATCAAGAACCAGTCCTTGGCAGCCAGGGCGCGAGCAACAATGCTGAGCTCACCGTCGGTTAACCTGTCCGACACGATGGAAGGGGGCTTACCGAATCGCGGGGGAGTTGCTCCAAGGATGGCAGAACGACGCTTGGTCGGGGCATCAAGAAAGCGGACCAGACTGCCTGTGAGCTGCTGCAACCCGGCCGTAGTCACGTCCTGCTCCATTGTCCACACTGTGGAAAACAGCTCGTCACTCTCCACCTGTTTATTCCTGAGTGAGATTTCCACACCATGTGAATAAACGTGACGGAGCGTTCCCTTCTGTAAGGCATACGTGGACGTGGTGCTCAGCTCATCAGGACGTTCTGCATAAATATAGACAAGGTCGCCAGCCCTAAGCGAAGTGTTATCAATGGCTTCCTTTGACTCAAGTTGAATGTGCATGCGATCAAGAGAACTCTTTTCAACGGATGCCTTAAGACCTTGAATGATAAAAGGATTAGAGGCCTTGTCCTCACCCTTTGTCTGCCAGAGGCTGGCCATACTGCGCACGCCGTCATCACCGGCTCTTGACGACTGTTGTTCGTTGATCAGAAACGTCAGCCAAGCCTGCGCAGCGGTACGGCTTAGCACGTCGGCCTGTGAATAGACTGTGGAAAATGTCGATTCAAAGGAGCTAGCCGGGCCAGCTATGGCAGTATGTCGACCAGTGAATTTCTTGAGTATGGCAAACGACCGATTGCCGAGCCGACGCTCGCGGATGATGATCTGGTTGCGTGTGGCAATCAGTCGACGCTGAAGATCCGAGACCATGGTATGGTCGATGCGTCGGAGTGGTTGCCTATCGTCAGCCAGGTACCACACGGAACACGAGTCTGGCTGTTTGTTGTGCAGGAGTTCGTAGAGCAGGGCATAGGCACTTACCTGTGCTGCGTGGTTAAGGCGGATGCTACTTGGAGCAGTGCCAGCTTTTAACTCCACGAGGTGAGCTGCTCCTGCGGGATCACGAACAAGAATGTCGAACCTGCCTTGCAGACCCACCATGCCACTAATCGTGTGTGACTCGACCACGATGCTTTGACCTTCCCACTGGTTGAGCATGGCTCGAAGCTTGGGAAGGACTGCGCGGACAGCTTCTTCGAGAGTAGCCCGGTGACCAACCGATGCAATACCGAGTGATCGACTACGGACGACGACCTCGATTACCTGAGCGTCAAGAGCGTCGGGGCTTCGTACAAGGTAGTCGAATGCACTATTGATCAGGTTGCCCCTCAGTGCCGCAGGAGACTGCGACCGAGGTTCGAGTCGCCTGAGAATTGCAAGGTCAGGCACATCACCCGACGAGGTAATGCACTCGACGATTTCCGTAACATCAAGCACCGTGTCTGGCTCGAGTACGAGCAAGGACGTTTCGGGTCCCTCGACCTTCCACGAAACCCTAGCCCCCTCCCAGAAATCAGGTAGGCCTGCGGTGCATGGACCGTGGACGCCAAAAGTCGTCGAACCATCCGGTGTGATTACACCAAGGTGATCCTGTCCAACGAAGGTAACGGTGCCGCTTTGCCACACGAACGGACTATTCGGGTCTGATGTCTTTGATCCGTACCTGCGGCATTGCCGATCCGCTGAAGGTGTTTTCTTCAAGAGTGTAAACCATGGAGAAAACCTTACCGTTGCTGCACTGCTCCAATTTGTGACCAAGATTGAAGCCAATCGCGTCGATAGCAAAATTGTTCTGTAAGGCGCGGAACTTTAAGTGGTTGTTGCCAACGATCTTAACGCCGTTCGCCGAGACAACGTGTTTGCTGTAGAATACTGGACGATGATTGCTGTATCCGTATGGGGCAAACTTGCTTAGGTACTTGATAAAGTTTGGACTTAACTCGTTCAGCTGCAACTCCGCGTCAATCTGAATCTCGGCAACAAGTTCCAGTGAAGCCAGCTGCTCCATGGCAATGGCATTGATGCGTTGTCGGAGTTCAGGGATGTGTTCCACCCGGAGGGAGAGGCCGGCAGCATGTTTATGTCCGCCAAACTCAATCATCAGTTCTTCGCAGGACTTCAGCGCGCTATGAATGTCGAAGCTCTTGATCGAGCGGGCAGAGCCCTTGGCCACACCCTCGATCGTGGTGAGCATGACGGTTGGCAGGTGAAAGCGTTCGACGAGGCGTGATGCCACGATACCAATGACGCCGGCATGCCAGTTAGGGTCGTGCAGAACCAAGGCTCGGGTTTCGGGCTGTTCGGCGATATAGGCCTCGGCTTGTCGGGCTGCATCGTCGTACGTTTCTTCGTCGATTGCTCTGCGCATCCGATTGTCGTGTTCCAGTTGCTGGGCAATGCGGAAGGCCGTGATTTCGCTTTCCTGGATCATCATTTCCACAGCGCGTCGGGGATCGCCAAGTCGGCCAGCAGCATTGATCCGCGGTGCAAGGCCAAAGATGACGCTGGCGTTCGAGAGCTGACCAATCGTGAGGCCAGCACAGTCGATGAGTCCCTTCAAGCCTGGTCGTGGCTGCTCATTGAGTTGCTGCAAGCCATAGTGACTCATGATGCGATTCTCGTCAGCCAGTGGTGCAATATCCGCTGCCGAAGCAATGGCTACCAGATCCAGGTACTTGTGCGCCACCCCTTCGATGCCACGCCGCTCGCAGATCGCCGATACGAGCTTGTAGACCACGCCGCAGGCAGCAAGATCCTTGAACGGATAGTTGCAGCCAGGCTTGATCGGGTCGAGTATGGCCAGGGCAGGGGGCAATACCTCAGCGGCTTGGTGGTGATCGCAGATGATCACGTCAATGCCGCGTTCCTTTGCGTATTCAACGGCCTTGGTGGCCGTAACCCCTACGTCGACCGTGATGATGACCTTTGCACCAAACTCTTGTGCAAGGTCCACGCTTAATGGCATGAAGCCAAATCCCTCATCCAGACGATTAGGGATGTGATAGTCCACACTAACACCCAATCCTCTCAGAAAATGAAGGATCAGTGCTGTGCTCGATGTGCCGTCCACGTCATAATCACCGTGGATCCAAACTGACTCGCCTTGGTCGATTGCCTGACAGATTCTTGTAACTGCCTCCTCCATCCCATCCATAAGCCACGGTGAGTGTAACCGGCTTAGGTCTGGTGCGAAGTACGTAGCTACGTCGTCGACAGTCGACATGCCCCTTCCCACCAGCACGTTGGCAATTGGTCTGGGGAGCTGTAACGTTGTAATCAGGTTTTGGACGGCATCTTCATCGATTGTTTCCCGGAAATTCCACCGATAGTTCAACGGTTTCCTAGCTAACTTGATAAACCTGAGGTAAAGTTACGAAAACCAGCGCATTGTCAACCTAGTTTCACACTTGTAAGAATGATTTTGGAGTCAGAAGAGGAAAGGCATCGGAAGCGGACCAGAGACAGGACGCAGAAGGGGGAGCGTGTGCGGACAAGGATCAAGTCTGGTAAGTCGTTGCCTCCCAATGCAATGCGAGGGATAGTGGTGAGCGCGGCAGGGCCCTATTGGGTGGTTGCACCTGCCCCTGCCGACCCACGTGCTGGGTCAGCCACCGTCGCCTCCGAACACCTGGTGTTGTGTATGGTCAGTGGCACGGTCGACGCACCTGAAGTGTCGACCCTGGTGACCGTGGGTGACGTGGTGTGGTACATCGTCGACACCGTTGCTTCGGAATCGGAACCTGCAACCGGGTCGATCGTCAAGGTCGAGGAGCGTACCACGTTGCTATCAAGAAAGGCAGCCGGCCGAGCCCGGAAGGAGCAAGTGCTGGTGGCCAACGTCGAACAACTCGCCATTGTCATCGCCGCAGCACAGCCTGACTACCATCGTCGGCTTATCGACCGCTATCTCATCGCCGCCGACAAGGGTGACTTGCGTCCGCTCATCATCGTCAACAAGCTTGACCTGGTTGGGGGCAAGTTGCTGGAAGTCATTCTTGACGACCTGCGTGTGTACCACGAGACGCTCAATCTTGACGTGTACTTCGTAAGCACCGTCACGGGGCAAGGACTGGAAGAACTTGCCAGGGGGCTTTCTGGTACGTCGACGCTTTTTGCCGGACAGAGTGGTGTAGGTAAATCGTCCATCATCAACAAGCTTGCCTCGACGCGTTTGAAGGTAGGCGAGATCTCCGAGCTTCACAACAAGGGCAAGCACACCACCACGGGCGCCACGGTGATTCCTCTTGATGGTGGGGGAACGGTAGTGGACAGTGCAGGCATCCGCGAGTTTGCCATTTGGGAACTCGACCAGCAGGAGTTACCGTACTACTTCGAAGAGTTTGCACCGTTCGCACCGGCGTGCAAGTTCACCATGTGTACGCATACTCACGAGCCAGGGTGTGCCGTCAAGCAAGCCGTCGACGACGGTCAGATCGAGGAAGGCCGGTACATCTCGTACACCGTATTGTTCGACGAGATAGGTCAGCAACCCTAGCATTGTTTTAGTTGGTTTGTCTTATTCGATCAAGGACAAGCCTGAGACCGACCGACTATCGACCGACTACCGAGCATGTACCGACCGGCTACTCACCAAGTACCGACCATTACTCGGTCAAGCATCTGCCAACAATCGCAATCAACCGACAACTACCCGACAAGGTTCTGACCGAGCCTACGAGCTATACAGCAGCGTCAGCAGGCATGGTCGTACCAGGAACATTCCAGAGCATGCAGTTGAAGCAGGTCAACAAGCATATATTTGTGGCTTGCCACTGCGC